>NZ_CM001857.1:3348729-3468289 GCF_000400505.1 Musicola paradisiaca NCPPB 2511
AGTGACGCGCTCTACATGAGACCATGGGTCATCACAGGAAGTGATGACCCGCCAGATAGATAATCCCCGCAGCAATCACCCCCGCCACAATATCATCTACCATGATCCCCATACCGCCATGCACATGGCGATCAAACCAGCGGATCGGCCAGGGTTTGAAAATATCCAGCACACGGAAAATCACAAACCCTGCCAGCACCCATCCCCAGTGCATCGACGGCACCGCCATCAGCGTGATCCACATACCGACAAATTCATCCCAGACGATACTGCCGTGATCGTGAACCCCCATGTCTTTGGCGGTTTGATGGCAAAGATACACCCCGATGCCAATGCTGAACATCACCACCAGCGAGTAAAGCTGTAACGGAAGCAGCATCAGCAAATACCACAGCGGGATAGCAGCCAGCGACCCGGCGGTTCCCGGCATCCAGGGAGATAACCCGCTGCCGAATCCGGTCGCCAGCAAGTGCCACGGGTTGCTCAGGCGCAAACGGCTTTTCGCAATCTGCGACCCTTTGTGTTCTTCATGCGCCAAAGTGGTCGTATCCTTTCAGATTGATGCTCATCGGCTCATCATGGTGGAAAAAACGCAGCCCCTCGGACGCAGGCCCGATTTGTCCAATACAGGTGTACGGCGCGCCCAGATGCCCGATGGCGACCTCCAGCGCTCCGCGATTCAACTCCGGTACGGTAAAGCACAGTTCATAATCTTCGCCGCCGCCAAGCGCCCATTGCAACGCCTGATCGGCATCGGCATGTCGGCGTATGGCGTCGGAATAAGGCAGGAACTCCAGATTGATGCGTGCGCCACAGTCGCTGGCCTGCAGAATATGTTTGAGATCGGAAGCCAGCCCATCGGAAAGGTCGATGGCCGAGCTGGCCAAATCGCGCAACGCCTGGCCGTGCAATACGCGCGGCTGCGGCCGAAGATGGCGCCGCAGCAAAAACGCCTGATCCTCATCGTTTGCAACGCTGAACTGCCGCAACAATATTGCCAGCCCGGCTGCGCTATCGCCCAGAGTGCCGGTGACATAAATCCAGTCGCCGACTTTGGCGCCGCCACGACGCAGCGCGCGACCAGCCGGTACCAACCCCTGGATGGTCAACGTCATACTTAACGGGCCGCGCGTGGTATCGCCGCCGATAAGCTGCATACCGTAGTAATCAAGTTGTTCGAACAGCGAATCGCTGTAGGCGGCCAGCCATTGCTCGTCGACGCCGGGCAGCGTCAGCGCCAGCGATACCCAGGCAGGGTCGGCGCCCATGGCGGCCAGATCACTCAGATTCACCGCCAGTGATTTATAAGCCAGGTCGGCAGGATCGATATTCGCAAGAAAGTGAATGCCCGACACCAACGTATCAGTGCTGACAGCCAGCAACTGATTCTCAGGAACGGTCAATAACGCGCAATCATCGCCGATCCCCAATACAACATCCCGCCGGGAATTGGCCGCCCGGTTGAAATAACGGGCAATCACATCAAACTCGCCTTCAGCCATAACCCATCCAGACCACGATGTTTCAAAAAACAAGGCCGGAAAGCCGGCCTTGGTCTACTTACTTCTTACCCGGTCTCAGATGAGGCCCGGCTTTGTCCAGCACGCCATTCACAAATTTGTGACTGTCTTCGGCGCCAAACACTTTCGCCAATTCAATCGCCTCATTGATGGCGACTTTGTAAGGTACGTCCTCGCGTTTGCTCAATTCATACACCGCCAGACGCAGAATAGCTCTCTCCACCTGCCCCAGTTCATCCAACTGACGGGACAGATACGGTGCCATCAATGCATCCAGACGCTCGGCCTGAGTAGCCACCCCCGTCAGCAGTTCGCGGAAATACGTGATGTCAGCACCTTTGACATCCTGCTCGCTCAGGAATTGTAGTTCAACATCGGCAATATCATTTTTGGATAACTGCCAGGAATAAAGCGCTTGAACCGCACATTCACGAGCGCGGCGACGAGCAGCAGGTTTCACGGAATACCCCTTACTAAATAAATCAGGCTTACTTGATAGCGTTTAATACATTGATCATTTCAAGCGCGGTCAGCGCAGCTTCGGCGCCCTTGTTCCCCGCCTTGGTGCCTGCACGTTCAATGGCCTGCTCGATGCTTTCCGTCGTCAATACGCCGAAAGCCACCGGAATATCGCTGTTCATCGCGACATGCGACAGGCCGGAACTGCACTCGCCGGCAACGAATTCAAAGTGTGCGGTTCCCCCACGGATCACCGTACCCAGCGCCACGACGGCGTCATACTGCTGGGTTTTCGCCAGCGCACGCACGGCCAATGGCAATTCATAAGCGCCGGGAACCCATACGACGGTAATATTTTCATCCTTCACCTGACCAATGCGTTTGAGCGCATCAACCGCGCCTTCCAGCAGACTGTCATTGATGAAATGGTTGAAACGGGCGATAGCAATCGCCACGCGGGCATTCGGAGCAGCAACAACACCTTCAATAACGTTCATAGCTTTCCTTCGACTGGTTTTATTACCCCGCAGGGGGGCGGATTCTATCATATTCTTCCGGGCTCGTACCGGCTTTTGACCGCAAGTCTCGCTGAACGGCCATCCCCGACGGTTGCGCGTCAAAGCGATGTCTACGACAAAGGCAGCGCCATGTTTTCCCCTTCACAAGGGGTGACATGCTGGATATGCATCGTTTAACGGGGTTTTAGCGTCAGGCGCACATCCGGCCCAACCTGGCAAACGTCTGCGATCAAAAACTCGGGCGTCTGCGAGAGCGTTTCTACTCCCGACAGCACACACAAGGGTCTGGCGGCATCTCCCAGCAGGCGCGGCGCTATATACACAATCAGTTCATCCACGACATTGGCTTGCAATAACGCCCCAGCCAGACGTGGCCCTGCTTCAACCCAAACGGAATTAATCTGACGTTTGCCCAGCAACATCATCAACGCGACCAGATCCAGCCCTTCGCCATACAACGGTACGTCGATCTGCTCCACTGACGACGGCCATGCCAACCCATCCCGCTGTGGCCTGGCAAGCCAGGTGGAACCGGGTTGGCTTACCAGACGATGTTCCGGCGTCACACGCGACTGGCTATCGACAATGATCCGCACCGGCTGGCGCAAACTCTCCTGTGGGTAGATACGCTGCGTGTCGGCATCCAGTTCCTGCCAGCGAACCGCCAGCGATGGGTCGTCGGCCAACACGGTGGCGCTGCTACTGAGGATTGCCGAACTGCGGGCGCGAAAGCGTTGTACATCCTGCCTGGCCTGTGGCGAGGTAATCCACTGGCTTTCGCCGGACGCCATGGCAGTGCGCCCGTCCACAGAGGCGCCCATCTTGAGTTGTACATAAGGGAAACCGGTACGCATACGCTTGAGAAAACCACGATTGATGTTTTCCGCCGCATCCGCCATCACGCCATGGCACACCTCGATACCGGCCTGATGCAATCGATGCAGGCCGCGTCCCGCTACCTGGGGGTTGGGATCCTGCATCGCTGCGACCACTCGCGCCACCCCGGCGGCAATCAAAGCATCGGCACAAGGCGGTGTTCGGCCGTGATGGCTACAAGGCTCCAGCGTCACGTAAACCGTAGCGCCTTGTGCTTTATCCCCGGCCATTCGCAGCGCATGCACTTCCGCGTGCGGCTCCCCTGCTTTTTGATGAAACCCTTCGCCGACGACTTCGCCATCCCTGACGATCACACACCCTACATTCGGGTTGGGCGAGGTCGTAAAAATCCCGCGACGGGCCAGTTCCAACGCACGGGCCATATAAAATTCATCAGACAGTACGGACATCCCGTGCATCTCCTGGCATGAGTGATTCAGAACGGACAGGACTCGCCGACCGGAAGACGGCATCAATCCTGCAGACGGGCAATCTCTTCACCGAATTCGCGAATATCCTCAAAACTGCGGTATACCGACGCAAACCGGATATACGCCACCTTGTCGAGTTTTTTCAACGCATCCATCACCAGATTCCCCACCATCTTGGCGGTCACTTCCCGTTCACCGGTAGCGCGCAATTGGGATTTGATATGGGTTATCGCCATTTCGACGTCATCGGAGCTGACAGGGCGTTTTTCCAACGCCTTGAGCATGCCTTTGCGTAATTTTTCTTCATTGAACGGCTCACGCACATCGTTGCTCTTGATAACCCGCGGCATAACCAGTTCCGCTACTTCAAAAGTAGTAAAACGTTCATTGCACACCAGACACTGACGTCGACGCCGAACCTGTGATCCTTCACCCACCAGGCGGGAATCAATCACTTTGGTATCAACTGCGGCACAAAAAGGACAATGCATAACGATCCCAGACCATAATCTTCAAATTAGCTATAGTTTACCCTGAATTTCCCGCCCAACCCAACTCCCGACGCAGGTCTGGAAGCGGGCTCAAAAAACAGGCAGCCGATCGTTTAAAACGGCTCGAAGAGAAGCAGAAAAAGCGTTCCACGAAGGCCATATTGGGTGCCGCCGTACAATTTTTTCAGGTCGTCGCCAGGTTTAAGCTTCGTTTAAGCAACATGCGGTAAAGTGGCGTCGCACTGTGCCGTAATGTGTCGAAAATACGGGCATAGCGCCAAGGGGCGGACGCCAGACCTGCGTGCTCCGCCAGTCAGCCACTACCGGGGGAATCTTGATGGAATCCGATCCTAATCCTCACCCAGAGAACGTTATTATCCACCGGTAAGTCAGTCTTCACGCTGCCTTGCCGGCCCAAGCAAGGCAGCGACGTCTTCATGCGTCCCTGCTGAACAAATATTACGCCGCGCGCGGTTGATTCCCGCGCGCGCCAGCGCCGTAAACTCCGTCGAGGTTACGGCCGGGGGACTTATCATGTTTTTTATCCGTATTACCCGGCAACTGTTTGCACAGCTTGGCCTGCATTTACCACGTCGCCTGTTCCAGCGTAATCCGATGCCGGATGGACACACGCTGGTGACACAGATCATTCCGGACGATCTGTCCAAGCGTAGCCTGCGGCTGGCGCAACTGGACGAAGCAGCGTTATATCAGGAATTCGCCAGCCATCCGGAAGGGCTGCTGGCATCTGAAATCGCCCAGGCGAAGCAGGTGCACGGCGCCAACCGCCTGCCTGGAGAACAGGCTACCCCTTGGTGGCTGCATCTCTGGCGCTGCTACCGTAATCCGTTCAATCTGCTGTTGACCATACTGGGCATGATCTCCTACGCCACCGAAGACATGACCGCAGCACTGGTGATCGCCCTGATGGTAGCCATCTCCACACTGTTGCACTTTGTCCAGGAATCCCGCTCAGGCAAAGCGGCCGATGCGCTGAAAGCGATGGTCAGCAACCGGGTTACTGTTCTGCGCAGCGATGACCAAACCGGTTACAGCGACTATCAGGATATCCCGATGGATCAGTTGGTTCCCGGCGACATCGTCAAACTGGCGGCTGGCGACATGATTCCGGCCGATCTGCGCGTACTGCAGGCGCGCGATTTGTTCATCAGCCAGGCTTCTCTGACCGGCGAATCGCTGCCGGTAGAGAAGGTTGCGCAAAGCCGTCAACATAATCCGGGGTCGGCGCTGGAATGCGATACGCTGTGTTTTATGGGCACTAACGTGGTTAGCGGCACCGCATTGGCCATGGTCATCAATATCGGCGTCAACACCTGGTTCGGGCAGTTGGCTGGACGGGTGGTGCAACAAGACGGCGAAGAGAATGCCTTTCAGAAAGGTATCAGCCGCGTCAGCTGGCTGCTGATCCGCTTTATGTTGGTCATGACGCCGGTGGTACTGATCATCAATGGTTATACCAAAGGCGACTGGTGGGAAGCCGCGCTGTTCGCTCTGTCGGTGGCCGTCGGGTTAACCCCGGAAATGCTGCCGATGATCGTGACCTCGACCCTGGCCAAAGGCGCAGTGAAACTCTCCCGCCAGAAAGTGATCGTTAAACGCCTCGACGCCATTCAGAACTTCGGCGCCATGGACATTCTGTGTACCGACAAAACGGGGACGCTGACGCAGGACAAAATCGTACTGGAGTGCCATACCGATGCGTTCGGCGCCAGCAGCCAGCGGGTACTGCACAATGCCTGGCTGAATAGCGCCTACCAGACCGGCCTGCGCAACCTGCTCGATCAGGCGGTGCTGGATGTCATGCCGGCAGAGGAACAGCATACGGCGCTGTCCCGCTGGAAAAAAGTGGACGAAATTCCGTTCGATTTCGAGCGCCGCCGGATGTCGGTTGTCGTCGAAGAGCAGGGCGATGGACACCTGTTGATCTGTAAAGGCGCGCTGGAAGAGGTACTCAGCGTCTCTACGCAGGTCCGCCAGGGCGATCGGCTGCTGGCGCTGAACGACGCGCTGTTGGTTCAGATCCGTCAGTTGACCGACGACCTCAATCGTCAGGGGCTGCGCGTTGTGGCGGTAGCGACCCGCAATCTGGCGGCCGACCGCCAGGATTACAGTCGGGTCGATGAATCCGATCTGATTCTGGAAGGCTATATCGCGTTTCTGGATCCGCCGAAAGAAAGCACGGCGCCGGCGCTGAAAGCGCTGAAAGAACATGGTGTCACCGTCAAGATTTTGACCGGCGACAGCGAATTGGTCGCAGCGAAGGTCTGTCGCGAGGTCGGCATTGATAATACCAGAGCGTTGATCGGCAACGACATTGATGCGCTCAGCGACGAACAGCTGGCCGCACAGGCGCGTCAAACCACTCTATTTGCACGCCTGACGCCGCTGCACAAAGAGCGTATCGTGCGTTTGCTGCGGGCCGAAGGACATGTAGTTGGATTTATGGGCGACGGCATCAATGACGCTCCGGCGCTGCGGGCTGCGGATATCGGTATCTCCGTCGATTCCGCCGTCGACATCGCCCGGGAAGCGGCAGACATCATTCTGCTGGAAAAAAGCCTGATGGTATTGGAACAGGGCGTGATTGAGGGCCGGCGAACTTTCGCCAATATGCTCAAGTACATCAAGATGACCGCCAGCTCCAACTTCGGCAACGTGTTCAGCGTACTGGTCGCCAGCGCGTTCCTACCGTTTTTGCCGATGCTGCCGCTGCACCTGCTGATTCAGAACCTGATGTACGATATTTCACAAATAGCCATCCCGTTCGACAATGTGGATGACGAACAAATCCGGCAGCCACAACGCTGGAACGCTGGCGACCTTGGGCGCTTTATGGTGTTTTTCGGTCCGATCAGCTCCATCTTTGACATCCTGACCTTTGGATTAATGTGGTGGATATTCAAAGCCAATACGCCGGAAACGCAAACGCTGTTCCAGTCCGGCTGGTTTATCGAAGGGCTGTTGTCGCAGACGCTGATCGTACACATGATCCGCACCCGCAAGATCCCTTTCCTGCAAAGCAGACCCGCCTGGTTACTGGCGGTCATGACGCTGCTGATTATGACGGTCGGCATCGGTATTACCCTGTCGCCGCTGGCGGGATTCCTGCAATTGCAGGCGCTGCCGCTGGCGTATTTCCCCTGGCTGGTTGTGATTTTAGGCAGTTACATGATGCTGACCCAGGCCATGAAAGGTTTCTTCACCCGCCGCTACGGCTGGCAGTAACCCTCCTTTTCCCCGAACCGACAAGGTTCGGGGGTTCTCATCGCAAATTCGGAGTCCCGCTCTGGCTCTGTATGGCAAATCATCGTTAACTATCCGCAGTATAATGACGCCACCTTACGCAGGGAGACACGATATGACCCTCCGCTACCGACTGCTCTCCATTTTGTCTACAGCGCTATTACTGGCTGGTTGCGCCCAACAACCGCAGGCACCGCAAGTCCAGAATGAGCTGAGCCAGATAAACCAACAGCTGCGGGATTTGACCGACCGGGCCGCCGCGCTGGAACAGCAGAACACCCTGAACGCCAACTCGACGACCGGCGTTTATCTGCTGCCAGCAGCAAAAAACAACGTCCCTGTCGACAGCACCATTGGTCGACTTAGTCTTATGCTCAGCCAGGTTGAACCCGAAGCTAACGGGACTCGCGCCTTACTGCGAATCCGCACGATGAATACCGTCTCGCTGCCTTCGTCATTCCAGGCTCAGCTTGACTGGGGCATGCTGGATCCGGTCAGCGGCAAACCTCTGGCTCGCGATATTCAAACGCAAACACTGAATGTCGAACAGGCTCAGATGCCCAAGTCAGACATCACGATAGAAATCCGACTTTCCGGGATCACGCCCGAACAACTGGGTTTTGTGCGTATTTATCAGATAACCGCTACGACAACCGGCAGGCTGAACTAAACACCCGACGCGAAGATGAAGGGAAAAGAACTCCATCACGACCAACAGAGAATGGTCGCCGCGATAAACGCCAAGAGGGATGAGGCGGCATCGCTCATGGGAAAAGCTAGCGTGGTGTTTTTAACAGCGTTTACATGGGATTACAGAGTGAGTTGAGTATGCGGGGAAAAACGCCGGAAGCGTCTTCAACGGTATATTCGTGTCGGCAACTGGATGAACAATGGAGATATCCACCCTAAAAAAAACTCCGCCGAAGCGGAGTTTTTATCATGGGAATACGGGCAATCAGGGCAGCAGCGACGGCTGATCCGCACCTTCTTTTTCCACTTTCTGCACCAGCATGTGCTCGCGTTTCATACCCAGTTTGAGTGCCAGCGCGGATGCGACATAGATAGAAGATGCCGTACCGATAGTCACACCTATCAGCATCGTCAATGAGAACCCTCTCAGCATCGCGCCGCCGAACAGATACAGCATCAGGATCACGACTAACGTCGTCCCCGAGGTGATCAAGGTTCGATGCAACGTTTGAGTTAACGATACGTTGAAAATCTCATAAGGCGTGCCACGACGAATCTTACGGAAGTTCTCACGAATACGGTCAGAAACCACGATGCTGTCGTTCAGCGAGTAGCCGATGACCGACATCAACGACGCCACAATGGTCAAATCGATTTCAATATTGAACAGCGACAGTACGCCCATGGTGATAATCACGTCATGTGCCAACGCAATAACCACCCCCGCAGCCAGACGCCATTCGAAACGGAAACCGACGTAAATCAAAATACAGATTAACGCCGCCATCAACGCCATGGCGCCAGTCTGCGCCAGATCGGCGCCCACGCTCGGCCCAACGAACTCAATACGTTTAACCACGGCATTCTGACTGGTCGTCTCGTTGATCACATTAACGACTTTGCTGCCCAACACCTGGCCGCCGGTTTCGCCTTTAGCAGGCGGCGTGCGCACCATAATGTCGCGGCTGCTGCCGAAGTTCTGTACCAGCGGATCCGCAAAGCCGGCTTTCTCAAGCGCCTCGCGCATTTGCTCCAGATCCACGGATTTTTCCAGCGAAATCTCGATGACCGTACCACCGGTGAAATCCAACCCCCAGTTGAAGCCGCGCACGCCCATCACGAGGATAGACAGCAACAGCAACAGGCCGGACAAGCCAAATGCCCAGTAATCCCAGCGCATAAAGTCATAAACTTTACGGCCGTAGTTCAATTGTTCAACAGTATATTCCTGTGCCACAACGCACTCCTCAGATAGACAGCTTTTTGATGCGTTTGCCGCCGTACAGCAGGTTTACGATGGCACGGGTACCCACGATCGCAGTGAACATGGATGTCGCCACGCCGATACCGGTCGTAATCGCAAATCCTTTAATCGAACCAGTACCGATCGCGTACAGGATAATGACCTTGATCAGCGTCGTGACGTTCGCATCGAAGATGGAGCTGAAGGCGCCTTTGTAGCCTTCGTCAATTGCCTGCTGAACAGTACGCCCGTTACTCAGTTCTTCTTTAATACGCTCGTTAATCAGTACGTTGGCATCCACCGCTACCGCAAGGGTTAACACAATCCCCGCAATCCCCGGCATGGTCAGCGTAGCGCCCGGCAACAGCGACATAATGCCGACCACCAACACCAGGTTCGACAGCAGGGCAGAGGTCGCGATCATGCCGAACTTCTTGTAGAAGAAGATCATGAACAGGATAGACACGGCAAGGCCGGCCAGACAGGCCTCCAACCCTTGGGTGATATTCTGCATCCCCAGCGTTGGGCCGATGGTACGCTCTTCCACGATCTGAATCGGCGCGATCAATGCACCGGCACGCAGCAACAGCGCCAATTGGCGAGCTTCGTTCGGGTTGTCGATGCCGGTAATCCGGAAACTGTTGCCCAAGGGAGACTGGATTGTGGCGACGTTAATCACCTCTTCCTGTTTCTCCAGAATGGCACGGCCGTTGGCGCCTTTCTTACCGCTGTCCTTATACTCCACAAACAGGGTTGCCATCGGCTTGCCGATGTTGACCTTAGTGAAGTTGAGCATCATATTGCCGCCGGCGCTATCCAGCGAGATATTCACCTGCGGGCGATTGTACTCATCGTTGCCGGAGGTGGAGTCGGTGATATGATCGCCGGTCAGAATGACACGTTTGTACAGCGCTATCGGCCCGCCGTCACGCATGTTCTTCACTTCGGTATCGCCGGGTACGCGGCCGCTGGCTAACGCAGCAGGATCGACGTTGCTGTTCACCAGACGGAATTCCAGCGTCGCGGTGGCACCCAGAATTTCCTTGGCGCGCGCGGTATCCTGAATCCCCGGCAGTTCAACCACGATGCGGTCAGCACCCTGACGTTGCACCAGCGGTTCGGCCACGCCCAGTTGGTTCACACGGTTACGCAGGATATTGATGTTCTGCTGAACGGCATATTCGCGGGCTTCGCGCAACCGGGCATCGCTCATCACCGCACGCAACGTGTCGCTGCCGCTGGAAGTAATGACCAGATCACGATGACGGGATGTCAGATAATCAACCGACTGATCACGCTGTTGGCCATCACGGAAAACGATTTCTACGCCATAGTTATCGGACTTACGGATAGAGGCGTATTGAACATTTTTCTCACGCAGATCGCTGCGCAGAGAATCCATGGTCTGTTCCTGCAATTTGCTCAACGCGGTTTCCATATCCACTTCCATCAGGAAATGTACGCCGCCGCGCAGGTCGAGGCCCAGCTTCATCGGTTCCGCACCGAGCATTCTCAGCCAGTGGGGGGTTGACGGCGCAAGGTTAAGCGCCACAACGTATTTCTCGCCCAATGCATTGAGCAGCGCTTCGCGTGCCCGCAATTGGATATCAGGAGTAGAAAAACGCGCCAAAATGGCGCCATTTTCCAGCACAATGGATTTGCTGGAAATATTTTGTTCTTTTAAAACGCTCTGGATCTGGACCAGCGTACTCTCACTGGCGGCGGTTCCCCGCGCGCCAGTGACCTGAACAGCCGGATCCTCACCATAAAGGTTAGGAAGTGCGTAGAGCAGACCAACGACAATCGTCACGATCAGCATCAGGTACTTCCACAAAGGATAGCGGTTTAACACGGTAATTCCCTTTGGGAAAGATCGATGGATTACAGAGCCTTCATGGTACCTTTCGGCAGCACTGAGGTCACGTAGTCACGTTTGATGACCACTTCGTTGGTGTCGTTCAGCGCGATAGTGATGAAACCGTTGTCCGCTACTTTGGTCACACGTCCCACCAGGCCGCCGTTAGTCAGCACTTCGTCGCCTTTACCGATCGAATCCATCAACTTTTTGTGTTCCTTGGCACGTTTTTGCTGAGGGCGCAGGATCATGAAGTAAAAAATCAGACCGAACACGGCCAGCATAATCACCAGAGAGTACGGGCTTCCCTGAGCCGGAGCACCTGCGGTTGCTGCCACAGCGTCAGAAATGAAAAAACTCATTTAAATGTCCTCTTTAGTTATCAAAACAACAGTTATCAATACGAAAAATCATGAATATAAACATTCAATTGCAAAACATTCATGCCATGCAAACGTGCTTATTGCGACACATGACCTTCATGGTCATCGCCCGCCGAATTGTCCGCCAACGGCGGAGCCGGCTTACCAATACGTTGATAAAATGCCGCCGCAAAGTCCTCTAATTTACCTTCCTCAATAGCCTGCCGTAAACCCGCCATCAGCCGCTGATAGTAACGCAGGTTGTGGATGGTATTGAGGCGTGCGCCCAGTATTTCGTTGCAACGATCGAGATGATGCAAGTAGGCACGGCTGTAATTGCGACATGTGTAGCAATCACAGTGTTCATCCAGAGGGCCAGTGTCATCCTTGTGCTTGGCATTGCGGATTTTTACAACGCCGTCAGTGACAAACAGATGGCCATTACGGGCATTGCGAGTCGGCATCACGCAGTCGAACATATCAATACCGCGACGCACGCCTTCCACCAGATCTTCCGGCTTGCCGACGCCCATCAGATAACGGGGTTTATCCGCCGGGATCTGCGGGCAAACATGCTCCAGAATACGGTGCATATCCGCCTTAGGCTCACCGACCGCCAGGCCGCCCACAGCGTAACCATCAAAACCAATGTCTACCAGACCTTTTACCGAGATATCGCGTAAATCTTCGTAAACACTGCCCTGAATGATGCCGAACAGCGCGTTCCGGTTGCCCAGTTCGTCAAAACGCCGACGGCTACGTTGCGCCCAGCGCAGCGACATTTCCATCGAGCGTTTAGCGTAATCCCAATCTGCCGGGTACGGCGTACATTCGTCGAAAATCATCACGATATCGGAACCGAGATCGTACTGAATCTCCATCGATTTCTCGGGACTGAGAAAAATGGCGTCGCCGTTGATGGGGTTACGAAAGTGCACCCCCTCTTCAGTAATCTTGCGGATATCACCGAGGCTGAAAACCTGAAAACCGCCGGAGTCGGTCAGAATCGGGCCTTTCCACTGCATGAAGTCGTGCAGGTCGCCGTGCAGCTTCATGATTTCCTGACCGGGACGCAGCCACAGGTGGAACGTGTTGCCCAGAATGATCTGCGCGCCGGTATCTTTGACTTCTTCCGGCGTCATCCCCTTGACGGTACCGTAAGTGCCCACCGGCATAAACGCCGGGGTTTCCACCACGCCACGCTCGAACACCAGTCGGCCGCGGCGCGCGCGCCCGTCGGTTTTCAACAACTCGTACTTCAACATAACCTCCAGCACCAGAGAGACAGTCTGATGTCATCATATAAAAGAGATATACCCACAGAACCTGGTCTGCGGTATGTACGGGATTCGGCCTGGTTGGCTTGCCGCCTCAGCGACGCGGATCCTGACCGACGATTTCCTGTTCAGCGGCAGGGTTGGGAGTAATAAACATGGCATCCCCATAGCTGAAAAAACGATATTCGCTGACAACTGCCTGACGATAGGCTTCCATGGTATGGCGATAACCGGCGAAAGCGGAAACCAACATGATCAAGGTTGACTCCGGCAGGTGAAAGTTGGTGACTAACGCATCCACTACGCGGTAGTGATAGCCGGGATAAATAAAAATGCTGGTATCGCCGAAAAAGGGCGCCAACTGCCCGGCAGGGCTGGCTTGTGCCGCGCTTTCCAGCGAACGCACCGAGGTTGTACCGACGGCGACGACCCGGTTCCCTCTGGCTTTGCAGGCCAGCACGGCGTCCAACACCTCTTGTGGCACTTCGGCATATTCGGCATGCATGACATGCTCTTCGATGGATTCCACCCGCACTGGCTGGAACGTACCTGCGCCCACATGCAGCGTGACGAATGCCATCTGCACGCCTTTTTCCTTCAATGCCGCCAACAGGGGTTCATCGAAATGCAGACCGGCGGTCGGCGCCGCGACCGCGCCAGGGCGCTGACTGTAAACAGTTTGGTATAACTCGCGATCGGCGGCTTCATCGGGGCGGTCGATGTAAGGCGGCAGCGGCATGTGCCCGATGTTCATTGAGGATCGTCAGGATATCGCGCTCGTCGTCGAAGCGGATCTCGAACAGCGCGTCATGGCGCTCCAGCATGGTGGCATGGACGCTTTCATCTTCCCCCAACAGCAGTTCCATCCCCGGCTTCGGCGCTTTGGAAGCGCGAACGTGCGCCAACACCCGCTTGTCGTCCAGCATACGTTCCACCAACACTTCCAGCTTGCCGCCGCTGGCTTTACGGCCGAACAGCCGGGCGGGGATCACCCGGGTATTATTGAACACCAGCAGATCGCCGGGATTCAGCGTATCAAGCAGGTCGGTGAATACGCCGTGAGTCAGCGCGCCGGTTGTCCCCTCCAGAGAAAGCAGTCGACAAGCGCTACGCTGCGCTTGCGGATAACGGGCGATCAGGGATTCGGGAAGTTCAAACGAAAAATCGGCAACACGCATGACCATTCACTTAATTTTCGGTACTAGAAACAGGCGGCCTAGTCTAGAGCCCGAAAAGAGCCGCTGCAAGAAAGAAGTGCCACGGCAGGAAATAAGCCGGGACGCGGTGCGCAATTCGGCTATAGTAGGCAAGCGCCGACAACGGACGTCGGCGCTGACCGCCTCACCACCCTCATCGAAGGACATCCCGGATACCATGAATTTTCTTGCTCACCTTCACCTTGCTACGCTGGCCCAAAGCTCTTTGATGGGAAATCTGATGGCGGATTTTGTGCGCGGCAATCCCCAAGAATTGTATCCGGACGATATCGCGGCGGGTATTCGCCTGCACCGGCGGATTGATACGCTGACCGACAGCCTGCCGGAGGTGCGCGAAGCCTGCCGCTGTTTCAGCGCCGACTATCGCCGCGTGGCGCCCATCGCGCTGGATGTACTGTGGGATCATTTTCTGGCGCAAAACTGGCCACGGGTGGAACCGTCCGTCGCATTATCCGGCTTTATCGACCATGCCAGACAACAAATCACGCCGCATCTGGCCCACACGCCGGAACGTTTCCAGAACCTGAACCGCTATCTCTGGCAAGAACGTTGGCTCGAACGTTACGCCGAGTTGCCGTTCATCGCTGAGGTATTGCACCGCATGGCGATGCGTCGTCCCAGGTTATCGGCGCTTTCCGGCGCTATCACCGACATCGAGCGACACTATCATCAGTTTGAAACACTCTTCTGGCAGTTCTATCCTCGTATGATGCAACAGGCCAGCAGCGGCCAGCTTCACCCATCTCAGGGCAGTTGACGCGCTTTTCCCCGCGGGCGTCATTTACGAGAAGAATTATCGATTGCTCCGATAGTCAAAACCTATCTCATTGATTGGCCTGTTTCGCTTTATTGGTACGAGGGGAGTACCTATACTTACGGCGTTTATCAGGCATAAACCTGCACAAATCATCGGGTTTATGCCGGTATCCATCCTCCTTTAACCCACTATTTACAGGAGTAATTATGGTCCTGGTAACTCGTCCTGCCCCCGACTTCACTGCAGCTGCCGTATTGGGAAGCGGGGAAATCGTTGAAAATTTCAACCTGAAAAAGCACATCAACGGTAAACCGGCCGTGATCTTCTTCTGGCCGATGGATTTCACGTTTGTATGCCCTTCAGAGCTGATCGCCTTCGATCACCGTTATGAAGAATTCCAGAAACGTGGCGTTGAAGTTGTTGGTGTTTCTTTCGATTCCGAATTCGTGCACAACGCCTGGCGCAGCACCCCGATCGAAAAAGGCGGTATCGGCCCGGTGAAATATGCCATGGTGGCGGACATCAAGCGTGATATCCAGCAAGCCTACGGCATTGAGCACCCTGATGCGGGTGTCGCGCTGCGCGGATCTTTCCTGATTGATAAAAACGGCATCGTGCGTCATCAGGTGGTGAATGATCTGCCGCTGGGCCGCAACATCGACGAAATGCTGCGTATGGTCGACGCGCTGCAATTCCACGAAGAGCATGGCGAAGTTTGCCCGGCGCAGTGGGAAAAAGGGAAATCCGGCATGGGCGCCTCTCCGGACGGCGTGGCGAAATACCTGAAAGAGAACGCCAGTTCTCTGTAATCGCCCGGTTTGTTCCGTATCAAGCCAGCAGCGCCACTGCTGGCTTTTTTTATTGCCGACACCGAGCGTGGTCGGTTCCATGCGCACTACAGAAAAAATGAAAAAGAGGTTATCGATGCCTCCGCTTCAACTCTCCGTAACAGGGTTCCCGGCCGTTTTACGGCGCTGCCACAGTGCATAGCTCACCAACAGCATAACCATCCACGCCAGCCCGGCGAACAGGGAGATGCGCGTGTCAGGGAAATAACCAATCAAGCCGATGATAAACAGCAGAAAAACCACACCGACTGCGGATGTCGCTACACCACCCGGCAATGGAAACGCCAGTGTTCCCGCCTGCTCAGCCGACAACTGACGACGGAAAGCAATCTGCGAACACAGGATCATGATCCAAACCCAAACAGTAGCGAACGTTGCCAGCGACGCAATCACCAGAAACACCTTTTCCGGCATAATGTAATTGAGGTACACCGCAATCAGCAGCGCGGCCATCATGACCAAGACCGTCACCCAGGGGATACCGCCGCGCGACAGCCGGGCAAAGATTTTGGGTGCATGGCCTTGCTCCGCCATGCCGTGCAACATGCGGCCAACACCGAACACGTCGCTGTTGATGGCGGACAGCGAGGCGGTAATCACCACGAAGTTAAGGATGCCCGCCGCCGCAGTGATCCCCATATGCTGGAAAGTCAGTACAAACGGGCTACCGCTCGTGCCGACCTGATCCCACGGATAAATCGACATGATGACAAACAGCGTGCCCACGTAAAACACCAGAATCCGCCAGGGTACCGAGTTGATGGCGCGCGGGATGGATTTGTGCGGCTCTTTGGCCTCGCCTGCCGTGATACCGATTATTTCCACGCCGCCATAGGCGAACATCACCATCTGCAGCGACAGAATCATCCCCATCACACCATGGCTGAAGAAACCGCCGTTGCTCCACAGATTATGGATGCCGGTGGCCTCGCCGCCGTTACCGATCCCCCAGAAAATGATGCCAATCCCGGCAACGATCATCACGATAATGGTGGCGACCTTAAAGAAAGAGAACCAGAACTCCAGTTCGCCGAACACCTTGACGTGCATCAGGTTGATGCCGCCGATAATCAACACCACGCTCAGCACCCACACCCAATGCGGCACGGCGGGAAACCACACCCCCATGTAAATCCCGAATGCGGTCACATCGGCGATGGCCACGATCAGCATCTCGAAACAGTAAGTCCAGCCGGTGATATAGCCCGCCAGCGGCCCGAGATAATCCCGCGCATAGCGCGAAAAGGCGCTGGCCTGCGGATTATTGACGGACATCTCTCCCAGCGCACGCATGATGATGTAAGCGAACACCCCACCAATCAGATAAGCCAGTAGCACACTGGGCCCGGCCATTTGAATCGCACTGGCGGAGCCATAGAACAAACCGGTACCGATGGCGGAGCCCAATGCGATAAAACGGATGTGTCGCGTGCTAAGGCCAGGCTTGAGTCTGGATTCTTGTTCCATAAAAGAGCAACCCTGTTTTTAAAGACGAAAAAACCACAGGCAGCGGCCTGTGGTGAAAAAACGCGCCATCTGCACGGTTCAGGAATGCGCCGTCACTTCCTGACGGCCGGAGAGCCGATCGTAAATGGCGACGGCCAGCAATACCACCAACGACGGCGGCAACCAGGCCAGGCCCTGCTCGCTCAGCGGCAAACGCTGGGTCCATTCGGGCAGCAACGCGGCCAAAGCGGATGACTTCACACCGTCGATAGCGCCAAACACCAGGCTGACCAACATCACCGGCGATACCACCAACGCGCTGTTATGCCACCAGCGCCGGGTAAAACTCAGCAACACCAGGACGATGCAAGGTGGGTAAATCGCGGTCAGCACCGGGATCGACAACTGGATCAGATGGCTCAATCCCAGATTGGAAACCACCATCGAGAACAGCCCCAGCACAAAGACCAGTGAACGGTAGGATAACGGCAGATATGCCGAGAAGAACTCGGCACAAGCGCAGGTCAGGCCGACAGCAGTCACCATGCAAGCGATGAAAATCAGCAACGCCAAAAAACTGCTGCCCATATTGCCGAACGTATATTGAACATAAGCATGCAGAATCTCGGCGCCGTTTTGCGCTTCCGGCGCCAGTGAACCGCTGAATGTCCCCAGACGGAACAGGCTCAGGTATACCAGCGTCAGCCCAATCCCGGCGATCAACCCGGCCAGGATGGTATAACGGGTCAGCAAACCGGCGTCGCTGATGCCACGGGAACGCGCCGCATTAACGATCACAATGCCGAAGACCAGCGCGCCCAACGTATCCATGGTCAGATAGCCGTTAACAAAACCGCTGGAAAAAGGGACATGCAGGTAAGCGTCCGTTGCCGGAATCTGCGGGCCGGCAGGCCATAATAATGCCGCGATGCCCAGTACCGTCAGCGCAATGATTTTCACCGGCGCCAGGATATGCCCCACCGTATCCAGCAGACGGCCGGGATAGAGTGAAATAAGAATGACGATGGCGAAATAGATCAGGCTGTATATCAGCAACGGCGCGGCGCCCGTTCCCACCAACGGTGCAATCCCCACTTCAAAAGAGACCGTCGCGGTACGCGGCGTGGCAAATAGCGGCCCAACCGCCAGATAGCAAACCGTCGCCAGCAAAACGCCGGCTTTTTTGCCAATCGGGCTGCTGAGTGCGTCGATACCGCCCCCGACTCTCGCCAACGCGATGACGGTCAGAACCGGTAGACCGACTGCGGTAATCAAGAATCCGCATGCAGCGGCCCAAACATGCTCCCCGGCCTGCAACCCAACCATGGGAGGAAAAATGATATTGCCGGCGCCGACGAACAAGGCAAATGTCATGAAGCCCAGCGCGACGATATCTTTAGACGTTAAACGATGACTCATAAAAGTTGTGGCCTGTGAAAACTCGAACAATTAACAATGTTGGCCGCCGCGCGATAGCGACGTCGCCGGGCCCCTTTCGGGTGATGTGCTGGTGTGTAGCGACGAAGCATCCTTCAATGTCTGAACGCGGTGCATAATCAAGAACCGTCGCCGTAAATAAGATGATTTATTATCCAGCGTTAATGGGCGATAAGTAAAACGTTTATAGTAAAAAAAGACAAGACGAGATCCATAAACCAGAAGATAAATCTTGTTTTTAACAAAAATACAGAATTTAGATTTAAAACAATGCAATCATCGCTATACATGATTTGTGCATTTATTAAATAAACAGCGCAATTAAATTGCACAAATAGCCCAATAAAGTGCAATTATTGACCATAATAAAAACTTATTACAATAAAAAACGCCAGCATCTTGTGCTGGCGTTATAACGGGAGCGTATAAAACGGAATTACCAGACGCGCGCGGCGATATCCACCACCAGACGCACCTTCGCCCATTGTTCCTCTTCGCTCAGGGAATTGCCCTCTTCCGTGGAAGCAAAACCGCACTGCGGGCTGAGACACAACTGCCCGATATCCACATACGACGCCGCTTCAGCGATGCGCGCCTCCACCTCTGCCGCACTCTCCAGTGCGCCGGTCTTGGTGGTAATCAGACCCAACACCACCTTCTGGTGCCCCGGACGAATAAAGCGTAATGGTTCGAAACCACCGGCCCGCGCCGTATCGTATTCAAGGAAAAACGCATCAACATTCACTTCACCAAACAGTGTCTCGGCGACCGGCTCATACCCGCCTTCAGAAATCCAGGTTGAACGGAAATTACCGCGACACACATGCAGCCCGACGGTCAGATCTGCGGGCTTACCTTCCAGCGCTTTGTTGAGCACATAAGCATAGGTGCGGCTTAATACCTCAGGATCATCGCCGCGTTCACGGATCTGACGTTTCTGATCCTCCGAGCACAAATAGGCCCACACGGTATCGTCCAACTGCAGATAGCGGCACCCCGCCTCATAAAACGCCTGAATGGCGTCGCGCCAGGTTTGCGCCAGGTCGTCAAAATACTCGGCCAGATCGGGATAAACCCGGCTATCGATAACGTCACGGCCGCCGCGAAAATGCAACACGCTGGGGCTGGGAATGGTCATTTTGGCGACGGCATCGCCCGCAATGCTGTTTAGAAAACGGAAATCCGCCAGCATCGGATGCTGTGGATTAAAACTGATCTTACCGGTGACTTTGATGCCGCGTGCTTTGGTTTGCACGCCGTTAAATTGAATCCCCTGACTGGCTTCATAACGTTCAACGCCGTTGAGGTTATCGAAGAAATCAAAATGCCACCAGGCACGACGGAACTCACCATCCGTCACCACCTGCAACCCGTTGGCTTGCTGTTGTTCTACCACGCGACGGATTTCCCGATCCTCAACCTGACGCAGCGTGTCGGCATCAATTTCGCCGGACTGGAACTGCTGGCGAGCCTGCCGGATAGCGGCCGGACGTAAAAAACTGCCGACGACATCGGCGCGAAACGGGGTGCTTGCTTGGGTCATGTTGTGCTCCTGACTGTCAGCCTTGCCGACTGACCGAGTGATTTCTTTGAGAAACGATTACGTCGATGACAAAATCAGCCATCTGGACGGCTAGAAGTGAATGCATCCTGTCATGAGCATTTCTCACCGACAACAGAATAATTTTCACCTCACATGAAAGAAATTCATTCAATAAGGCTGTGATGACAGCCATCAGGGAGGCAGATATACATCAATGTATTGTTAGATAAGGATAAAACCGTCTCGTTCACGACCGAGGCTGATGCCGTTATAGACAAGACTACAACCCCAATTGCTGACGCGCCTGGCGCCGCACAGCATCAGGCAGCGGCAGATAACCGTCCTGACTGACCAACGCCTGCCCTTCTTCCGACAACACCCGATCCAGAAACGCTGCCGTCAGCGCTTCCAGCTCACGATCCGGTGCCTTATTGACGTAAATGTACAGATAGCGGGTATAGGGATAACGTCCGCTGCGGATCGTTTCCGCAGTCGGCAGCACGTAATCGTCCTTGTCGCTGGCAGCCAGCGGTACCACCCGCACGCCGCTGGCGCGAAAACCGATGCTGGCATAGCCGATGGCGTTTACCGATGTGGCCACCGCCTGTACGACGGATGCCGATCCCGGCAATTCATTGACTTGCGGAAGAAAATCACCGCCGCATAGTGCCTGTTGCTTAAAGAAACCATAGGTACCGGACGCGGAGTTCCGGCCATAGCGTAGCAGCGAACGTTGCCGCCAGACGCCGCCCAGGCCGACGTCCTGCCACCACCGCACCGATTTCCCCGCGCCACAACGGCGGGTGACGGAAAAGATCGCGTCCAATTGCTGCAGATTAAGGCCGGCAACCGGATTGTCCTGATTGACCAACACTACCAATGCATCCATCGCCACCGGCACCGCCAACGGCGCGTAACCGTAATGTTGAACGAAAGCCTCAATCTCGCTGCTTTTCATTGGCCTGCTCATCGGCCCCAGCTGCGCGGCACCCGCCGCCAACGCTGTCGGTGCGGAGGATGACCCTGCCGCCTGGATCTGCAGATTGACGCCGGGGTAATGCTGGCCAAAATCCGCCGCCCAAAACGTCATCAAATTGGCCAGCGTATCCGAACCGGCGCTGGACAAATTGCCCGCCAGCATCTGGCGCGGCTCTGCATGGCAAACCAGGCTGAACAGCAGGCCAATCAAGATGTACAGGCGCGAAGCGGGTGTCATATCGGTATTCCATCGGAAAAAGATAAGCCGCGCCCAAGCAGAGCGCGGCCGGCGTATTTTCAGCCACGAACAGGCGGCGATCAAGCGCAGAAACTCACCCTCAAACCAGCGGTTTAGCCGCATTCTGATTCAGTGCTGAACGAACGATCAACGGATTGGGCAAGGTAAACATGAAACGAGAGCCGACGCCCTCTTCACTGATGATTTCCAGCCGCGAATCATGATGGCTGAGTGCATGCTTCACAATCGCCAGCCCCAACCCGCTGCCGCCGGTCTGGCGCGAACGCGCCTTATCGACTCGATAAAAACGTTCGGTCAAACGGGGAAGGTGCTCCGCGGCAATCCCCGGCCCGTTATCGCTGACCTGAAACTGCGCGCCTTGTGGAGTCTGCTGCCAGCACACTTCGATACGGGTGCCCTTCGGCGTATGGTTAACAGCGTTATACACCAGATTGGACACCGCGCTGCGTAATTGCTCTTCATTGCCGAACACCTGAAGCTGCTCGTTAACGCGAAAGATGATTTCATGCCGATCCTGACTGAGCGTCTGCGCCTCACGCTGCAACACCCGCAACATCATGGGCACGTCGACTTTTTCATTCAGGTCGATATCGGTCGCCGCTTCGATGCGTGACAACGTCAGCAACTGCTTGACCAGCCCGTCCATGCGGCGCGTTTGCTCCTGCATGGTCTGCAACGCCTTGGCCTGCAGCGCGCCGTCCAGCGAATCGTCATTCATCATTTCCAGATAGCCCTGCAACACCGTCAACGGTGTGCGCAGTTCATGGCTAACATTGGCGAAGAAATTGCGACGCGCGCCCTCTAACTGACGCATCTGCGTCACATCACGCACCACCATCAACAGTTGCCCTGCGGAATATGGCATGACACGGAACTCCACATGGCGAGTCTGCTTGATCTGCAACATCAAGGGACGGCTGAAGTCCTGCGATTGCATATACTGGGCAAATTCAGGGAAACGCAACAGGTTAAGCACATTCTGGCCGTTGTCTTCCGGCCAGCGGAAACCCAGCAGATGCTGAGCCAGCTGGTTGCACCAGATAATCACGCCGTCTTCAGTCGTGATTATCACGGCGTCCGGCAACGATTCCGCACCGCTGCGAAAACGTTTGATCAACAACGCCAGTTCGCGACGGCGACGGCGATTGCGCAATTGCATCTGATACAAACCATAAAACAGCGGCTCCCAGCTCCAGCGGCCGGGAGGTGGCGTCATGCTGCGGTCGACCCACAACCAATGGGAAAGGCGTAGCTGATTATAAAAATTCCAGCACAGAGCGCCGAGCGCCGATGCCAGCAGACACCACGGCAGCGCGTCGAACAATAGCCCCAGCAGCACACCGGGCAAACAAAAAAAAGCCAGCTCCAGCGCCAGCTTTTTCCAGGATAAACGTTCCAGCACCTAAAATCGTCTCCGGGCTCACGCCGTCAGTAGCGCGTTGAAAAACGGTATCCGGTTCCACGAACCGTCTGCACCATCTTGTCATGCCCGGTAGTTTCCAGCGCTTTGCGCAGGCGGCGGATATGAACGTCCACAGTGCGATCCTCAACATAAACGTTAGTGCCCCAGACATGATTCAGCAACTGCTCACGGCTGTACACCCGTTCAGGATGAGTCATAAAAAAGTGCAACAGCTTAAATTCGGTCGGCCCCATATCCAGCGCGTACTCTTCGGTAGTCACGCGATGCGAAGACGGATCCAGGCTCAGGCCGCGCATCTCGATCACCTCTTCCACCGCCATCGGCGAAATCCGGCGCATGACCGCCTTAATGCGCGCCACCAGCTCTTTGGGCGAAAACGGCTTGGTAATATAATCGTCGGCCCCCACTTCCAGGCCGCGTACCCGATCCTCTTCCTCGCCGCGAGCGGTCAACATCATGACGGGAATATCGCGGGTCAACGCTTCGCGTTTCATATGCTTGATGAACTGCAAACCGGAACCGCCCGGCAGCATCCAATCCAGCAGCACCAGCTCGGGATACGGTTCCGCCAGCCGGGAAACAGCGACGTCGTAATCCTCGGCTTCCACCGGCTGATAACCGTTTTGCTCCAGCACAAAGCACACCATCTCACGAATGGGCGCTTCATCCTCTACCACCAAAATACGTCTTGCCATTGTCAATCCTGCCGTTAATCATCACGGTTAGCATGCGGTGTGCATTATGCGTCAGTTTTATGACAGATTTATGAAAAGCCGCCCGCACAGCGTTTTCCCCTAAATGGCTCCCTCAACCTACTCCGCCCCCGCCCCACCGTACAAGATTAATTTCGGACACAGCCTAAACCGCATGCTTATAATCGCCGATGATAACAGTGCAGAGCCCTCTTCTTCGCAGGATGTGCTGGCGATTGCCCCAGCCTGGGGCCGTGCCGCGAACGGGGCAGAAACAAACAGACGATATCGGTTGCACGCACCTGCAGGGAATTCCATGCGAATTATTCATACGTCAGACTGGCACCTCGGCCAGTACTTTTATACCCGAAGCCGGGCCCCCGAACATCAGGCATTCCTGAACTGGCTGGTGCAACAAACCGAAGAACACCATGTTGATGCAGTAATAGTCGCAGGCGACGTGTTTGATAACGGCACGCCGCCCAGCTACGCCCGGGAAATGTACAACCGCTTTGTGGTTGACTTGCAACGCACCGGCTGTCAACTGGTGGTGATGGCGGGCAACCACGATTCGGTGGCGACGCTCAACGAATCCCGCTCGTTACTGGCTTGCCTCAACACGCAGGTCGTCGCCGGTTTCGAAGGCGACTATCACCAACAGGTGCTGTTGCTTAAAAACCGTCAGGGCGAGCCCGGTGCGCTGCTGTGCGCAGTACCCTATCTACGCCCACGCGATGTACTATTCAGCCAGGCCGGGCAATCGGCCGGAGAAAAACAGCAGGCGTTGCAGGACGCCATCGCCCGTCATTATCAGCAGTGTTACGACTTGGCCTGTCAGCGGCGGGACGAACTGGCCTGCGCATTGCCGATTGTATTGACCGGCCACCTCACCACCGTCGGCGTGACCACCACCGAGTCCGTGCGCGACATCTATATCGGTACGCTGGATGCGTTTCCCGCCCAGGCGTTTCCTCCGGCGGATTACATCGCCCTCGGGCACATTCACCGCCCGCAGCGGGTGGCGCAAAGTGAGCATATCCGTTACAGCGGCTCACCGATCCCCCTCAGTTTTGACGAGCTGAATCACGAAAAATCCGTCTTTCTGGTGGAGCTCGATAACGACGGGCTACACGACATCGTCGCGCTGGAAACGCCCGTCACCCAACCGATGCAGTTGGTCAAAGGCAACCTGGCGGAAATCGAACGTCGGCTGAATGGGTTTCGCGACTATCAGGGCGAGAAACCGGTGTGGCTGGATATCGAAATCGCCACGCAGGATTACCTCAACGACATCCAACAGCAGATACAGCACATGACGGAAAACCTGCATGTGGAAATCCTGTTGCTGCGCCGCGCCCGGGAACAGCATTTACAGATGTTGATGCAGCAGGAAAAGGAAACGCTGGAAGAACTGCAACCGGTCGAGGTGTTCGAGCGGCGCCTGGCGCTGGAGCCGGAACTGGAGGAGGAACGTCGGCAACGGCTACGGGGCCTGTTCAGTCAGGTACTACAGGAAGTGGAAGAACAGCGTCAGGAGACATCGGCATGAAAATACTCAGTCTGCGCCTGAAAAACCTGAATTCGCTACAGGGCGAATGGAAAATCGATTTCGCCCGCGCGCCTTTCGTCAATAACAGCTTGTTTGCCATCACCGGCCCGACCGGCGCCGGAAAAACCACGTTGCTTGATGCTATCTGTCTGGCGCTGTATCACCAGACACCCCGGCTGAAGGTCAGCCCCAGCCAGAACGAGGTGATGACCCGCCACACGGCGGAATGTCTGGCCGAGGTAGAATTCGAGGTGCAGGGAACCGCCTACCGCGCCTTCTGGAGCCAGCGCCGGGCGCACGACAACCCGGAAGGCAATCTGCAACCGCCCAGAGTCGAGCTGGCACGCTGCGCCGACGGCAAAATCCTCACCGATCGCGTCAACGACAAATTGGCGCTGATCGCCGATATCACCGGGCTTGATTTTGGCCGTTTCACCAAATCCATGATGCTGTCGCAAGGCCAGTTCGCGGCCTTCCTGAATGCAGACGCCAACGAACGTGCCGAGTTATTGGAGGAACTGACCGGTACCGATATCTACGGTCAAATATCCGAACAGGTGTTTGAAAAGCACAAACAGTCGCAGGCCAGGCTGGAAACACTACAGGCGCAGGTCGCAACCATTGAATTGATGAGCGACGAACAGCGCACATCGCTGGAACAACAGTTGGCCGTCTTACAGCAACAGGAAAACGATCTGGCGCTGCAGCGCGATGAAATTCTGGCGCATCAGCGGTGGTACGAGCAGCTCCAGCACTATCAGGAGGCGCTGGCGACTAGCGTACAACAGCGTTCCGCGCTGGATATCGCGCTGATCCAATCCCAACCGCAGATGGATCGTCTGGCGCGTAGCGAACCGGCTGAAAAACTGCGCCCGTTGTACAACGAACGGGAACGCTGCGCCCGCGAGAAAAGCCTGTTGACCCGGCAAATCACCAGCGTCAAACAGCAAATCGGCCAGTATCAAACCGCGCTGAAACTGCTCAAAACGCAGGCGGAAAAAACGCTGTCCGACCAGAAAGCACATGCCGAACACCGGCAACAGCAGGAAGATCTGGTCAACGAACGCATTCTGCCGCTGGATCAACATATTGCTACCCAGCAGGCGCTGCGCGCTCAACGACAACAAACGCTGGATCAGTTAAACGAGCGACAAAAAAACCTGATCGCGTCATTGGATAACCTGCAGCGACAACAGCAGGCAACCCGTCTCCGGCTGGAGGATATCGACGCCTACCGGCAGCAAAACGCCATCCACCAACACTGGGGCAGCCATATTCCGCTCTGGCAGGCCCAATTCCCCCAGCAGCAAAAATGGCAGCAGGATCGGCAAATCCAGCAGGAAAAAGCGAACCAGCAACAGGTGCAGGCCGAATATCTGGAACAACAGCGACAGACGCTGTCGGAACAGCAACAGGCCCAGTCCGACGCCCAGGAGCGCGCCCGGCAGCGTCTCGCCGAACAACAGCAGCATTATGAACAACAGGAAGCCGCGCTGCCGATATCGGATCTACAGCAGCAATTGGCCCGCAACGTCGCCCAACGCCATGATCGGCAGCAACTGGCCACCAGTGCGGCGGTGCTGCAACGCCTGCTCAGTCAACGCACACTGCTGGAAACGCAGCGGTTGGGTTCCCGCCAACAGTTGGAGCAATTGGAAGACGCGCAGGTACGCCAACGGCTGGATTACCAGCGTCAGGCCGAACATCTGCGCGATCTGGAAAAACGTTACGAACTGGAACAACACATCGTCAGCCTGGAGAGTGAGCGCCAACAACTGCAGCTCGGTAAAGAGTGCCCGCTGTGCGGCTCGACTCACCACCCCGCCGTGGAGCGCTATCAGGCGCTGCGCCCTTCCGAAACCCAAATCCGGTTGCAGACGCTGCGTCAGGAGGTGGAAACCCTGCGCGCTACGGTGGTACAGACCGATACCCAGATCAACCTGTTGCAGCATCAGCGCCAACAGCAGCAAAACGCGCTGGATAGCGTGCAGCAGGATTTATCCGCGCTGGAACAGCAGTGTGTCGCGCTGAGTAAACACTTACTTATCGATTTCGATCCGCAGCAACTGGAGCGATTGACGCAATGGCTGACGTCCTGCGAGGAACAGGAACAATCCTTACAAGCGCACATCGCCGACCGGGAACGTCAATCACGGCAAATTCAGGAAAGTAAGGATTTACTGACCTCAGCCAGCCAGTTACTGCAACAGACCGAGCAGCAGCTGGCGCTCAACCAGCAGCAACGGGATGCACTGACGCTGGCCCAGTCGGAACTGCAGCAAACACTGGAGAAGATCACACAGGAATTGCAGCGCCTGCATCAGGCCATCAGCCAGACGTTGGAGGGTTTCGGCCTGTCCGCGCCCGAATTGACACAACAGGACGACTGGCTGCGTCAACGTCAGTTGGAGTGGCTACGCTGGCAGGAAAATGAGCACGAACATCACCAGAAACAGCCCTATCTTTCCGCCGTCAGCGCTGACATTGAAAGCAGTCAGCGTCAACGAGAGGAAACCAACCTGGCTATCAAAAGTCAGCATCAGCAACTGGCCGAACTCCAGCGCTCGCTGGAACAGGCTCAGCAGCAACGCTGGCAATGGTTCGGTAACAAGGTGGTCAATGAAACGCTGACTGAACTGCGTCAACGCAGCCAACTGCTGGAGCGGGAAAATCAACAGGCACAAATCCAGTGGCAAAACAGCCAATCGCATATCAGCCACCTGAACGGGGAGTTGGGCAGTCTGGAACAGCAGCACCAACGCGCCGACGATGCACTCAACGCCGCGACGGAACAATTCGGCGCCGCACTGCGGGAAACCGAATTTCAGGACGAGGCGGATTTCCGCCAGGCATTACTGGATGAGTCTACACGCCACCAATTAATGATGTTGAAAGAACGCCTCAATCAACGCCAGCAGCAAGTGGAAAGCGTGCATCAACAGGCGGAAAACACGCTGGATCATCACCTGCAGAACAAGCCGGCGTCCATGCCGGAGGGCATCAGTCACCACGATATCCACCAGTTGCTGGCAGGATTGGGGGATATGCTGAAAAACGAGGTGCGGCATCAGGGCGAGCTACGCCAACAGCTCGCCGGCGATCAGCAACTGCGTGATAAACAGCAAGCCCTGCTGAACGAGGTAGAACGCAGCCGCCAGCGCAGCGAAGACTGGGGTTGCCTCAACCAATTGATCGGTTCACAGCGTGGCGACAAGTTTCGCCGGTTCGCTCAAGGGCTCACGCTGGATCATCTGGTGTATCTGGCCAACCGTCAGTTATCCAGACTGCACGGCCGGTATCTGCTGCAACGCAAAGCCGCCGATACGCTGGAATTGCAAGTGGCGGATACCTGGCAGGCGGATGCAGTGCGCGACACCCGCACGCTCTCCGGTGGCGAAAGCTTTCTGGTCAGTCTGGCGCTGGCGCTGGCATTGTCCGATCTGGTTAGCAATAAAACCCGTATCGACTCGCTATTCCTGGACGAAGGATTCGGCACGCTGGACGAAGAGACGCTGGATACCGCGCTGGACGTGCTCGACAACCTCAACGCCTCCGGTAAAACCATTGGCGTTATCAGCCATGTGGAAGCCATGAAGGAACGGATTCAGGTGCAAATTCGGGTGAGGAAACGCAACGGGCTCGGCATCAGCCAGTTGGATAGCGAGTACGCAGTGAAATAAAGGCGACGGGCCGAGGCGCTACGCTCACGGCCCGTTCCTCCATCAGGTATTCGACTCATTTTGCGGCCACAGCCAGGCAGCGCCGCGCACGCCGCTGGAATCGCCATGCAGCGCCCGACGGATCGGCGTACTGCATTCCCCGCCGAACGCCCATCCGGCCAGCAACGCGGGCACCGTCTCGTACCAGCGGGCGATATTGCTCATCCCGCCGCCCAGCACGATCACATCCGGATCCAGAATGTTAACGACATGCGCCAATGCGCGCGCCAGACGACGCTCATAATGCTGCAACGCCAGCTCCGCCGGGGCGTCGCCCTGGGCAGCCAGTTGCACGATCTCTTCGCCCCGCCGCGTCCTGCCGCTAAGACGCGCATAGTCAATGCCGAACCCGGTGCCGGAAATAAAGGTCTCAATACACCCGCGTCGGCCGCAATAACAGGGAACGTCCTGTTGATAACGCCACTCCTCGTCATCCATCCAGGGCAGCGGATTATGCCCCCATTCACCGGCGATGCCATTCATACCGGCATGAACCTGACCGTCAATCGCAACCCCTGCCCCGCACCCGGTGCCGATAATCACGGCAAATACCACCGCGGCACCCGCCGCAGCGCCATCCACCGCTTCGGATACCGCCAGGCAGTTGGCGTCGTTGGCCACCCGCACCGGGCGCGCCAGCAAGGCCGATAAATCCTGATCCAATGGCTGCCCATTCAGCCAAACGGAGTTGGCATTTTTGACCCGCCCAGTCACCGGCGACAAGGTGCCTGGAATACCAACGCCCACGCTGCATGACGCGCCGACAGCGCGTTCCGCGGCGACGACCAGATCCGCAATGGTGGTCAACGTCCGCCGGTAATCGTCGCGCGGCGTCGCTACCCGGTGCCGAAACGCCACACTCCCATCATCCGCCAACGCCACCACTTCCGTTTTGGTGCCGCCCAAATCAATACCTATCCGCACACGCTCTCCTGTTATTCGCTTTGGCCGCATTCCTGATTTTATCTTAACTTCACCTGCGACAATTCGTTATGATGCCCGCTGCCAACAATATCGCGCATGGCGACGCGCCCGTATCCCGGCCCGGCCGATAATAGCGCGCACAGCGCCGTGCGCCAGTCAGGAACAACACAATGCTGTGGTTTAAAAATTTGATGATTTATCGCCTGAGCCGCGATATCAGCCTCTCGGCGGACGCCATGGAATCCCAACTGGCCACCTTCGCCTTCACCCCATGCGGCAGTCAGGACATGGCCAAAACCGGTTGGGTCTCCCCCATGGGAGCACATGGCAACGCATTAACCAATGTCGTCAACGGGCAGATCCTGATCTGCGCACGCAAGGAAGAAAAGATGCTGCCCTCGCCGGTCATCAAGCAGGCGCTGCAGGCGAAGATAGAAAAACTGGAAGGCGAACAGCATCGCAAACTGAAAAAAACCGAGAAGGACGCGCTGAAAGACGAAATCGTTCACAGTTTGCTGCCGCGCGCTTTCAGCCGTTTCAGCCAGGTCTGGTTGTGGATCGATACCCAGAGCGGCCTGATTATGGTGGATTCCGCCAGTGCTAAAAAAGCCGAAGATACGCTGGCGTTGCTGCGTAAGACGTTAGGATCGCTGCCGGTCGTTCCGCTCACCATGGAAAACCCGATCGAACTGACGCTGACCGAGTGGGTTCGCTCCGGCGACACACCCGCCGGCTTTGCCTTGCAGGATGAAGCCGAACTGAAAGCGCTGCTGGAAGACGGCGGCGTCATCCGTTGCAAAAAGCAGGCGCTGGTTAGCGACGAAATCGCCACCCACATTGAAGCCGGCAAAATGGTGACGAAACTGGCGCTGGACTGGCAGGAACGGGTGCAACTGGTTCTGGCGGACGATGGTTCGCTTAAGCGGCTAAAATTCGCCGAGGTACTGAAAGAACAAAACGACGATATCGATCGCGAAGACGTCGCCCAGCGATTTGATGCCGATTTTTCACTGATGACCGGTGAACTGGCGGCGTTGATCGCCAACCTGACTGAGGCGTTGGGCGGAGAAGCACAACGCTGACCTGCCAAAACCTAGAGCGTGCCGCCTGATGGCGACACGCTCGCGGATTACAGCTTGAAGTGGCCGATTGACGAGTGCAGCTCTTCCGTTTGTTCTTGCAGCGAAGCGAAGGCAGAAGCGGATTCCTGCACCAACGCCGCGTTCTGCTGCACCATGGAATCCAACTGCGCCACCGCCTTGTTGATCTCCTGAATACCGCGCATCTGCTCTTCCGAAGCATGGGTAATCTCCGACATCACCGACGTCACCGTTGATACCCCGGTCACGATTTCATGCATGGTGTTGCCGGCCTGACGCACCTGCTGGGAACCCGCGCTCACGCTCTCAACCGTAGATTCGATCAGTTCCTTGATTTCTCGCGCCGCCTGAGCGCTACGCTGCGCCAGCGCGCGTACTTCGCCCGCCACCACAGCGAACCCACGCCCTTGTTCGCCGGCACGCGCGGCTTCCACCGCAGCATTCAACGCCAGAATATTGGTCTGGAACGCAATGCCATCAATAACGCCGATGATATCGCCGATCTTGCCGGAGGCGACCTCGATCTCCTCCATCGTCACCACCACTTCGGCAACCACTTTGCCGCCCGCGCCGGCATCATCCGCCAGCGCCAACGCCCGATCATTCACCTGGCGCGCCGCGCCGGCCGATTGCGTTACCGTCGCGGAAATTTCCTCCAGCGCGGCGGCCGTCTGTTGCAGACTGGCAGCCGCTGCTTCGGTTCGGGACGACAAGTCGTTATTACCGGAAGCGATTTCACCGGTCGCCGACTGCAGCGAGGTGCTGATGTCGCGGATCTGCAGCATGATCATGCTGAGCTTGTCGATGAAGGTATTGAAGGAGCGAGCGATCTGCGCCACTTCGTCATGCCCTTCATCCGGCAGACGATGGGTTAGATCGTTAGTACCATGGCTGATATCGTCCATCGCATCACGAATCTGCATCAGTCGCTTGAGCGATGCGTTGATCAACGTCCCGACAATCGCCGACCCCAGCAATGCGATAATGATCAGCGTCACCACGGAGGTCCACAGCAAAGAACGCATACCCGCCGTCGCGTCGGACTTGTCCAGCGCCACCAGCACATACCAGTCCGTACCTTTTACCTGTTGCGCCCGAACCAGCATATCGCGCCCGCTGATGACCTGGCTGCGCGGGTGTTCGGATTTCAGCACCGCCGGCAGATCGATATCCGGAGCGATGCCGGAAAATTTTTTCAGCGTCAGAGAGGCATCCGGGTGCGCGATAATGGTGCCGTCGGCCTGCACCAACAACCCGTAACTTGCAGGCGTTGGATGAATCGCCTTCACGTTGGCGATCACGCTTTCCATGGTCACATCGCTGCCCAGTACCCCTTTCGTCTGGCCGCCGTCCAGCACGGGAGCGACAAACGACACCACAATGGTATTGGTAGCCATATCCAGATACGGCGCGGTCGCGATAGGTTTACCTTCACGCACCGCCTGCTGGTACCACGGACGGACAGTGGGGTCATAATTGGCGGGAATGCCGCCGGGGTCGGAAAATTTGGCCGTATGATTGGCGTAACCCATGTAAACATTGATGAAATTGCCGGCGGCAGCCATCTGTTTAAACACGGGGATAGGATCATCGTTGGTCAATACCGCCTGATTCAGAGAGGAGATCATCTGTTTCTTCGCCGCCACCCAATCACTGATGGCTAGACTGTGGCTGGAAGTGACTGCAGCCAACAGATTATCAATGGATTCATCGTTATATTTATCTGTTACTCGATAGTTGAAGAAGGTATTAATTATCAAAGAGAAAATAATGATACTGGTGCATACCGCCAGTATTCGTGCGCGAGTCGTCTTAAGCATAATAACCACTTATTATTTGTACTATGTTGAAACAAGATATATTGACGGTTGTTCTATCCTTGAGGTGTATCCCATTGTCCAGGGAGCGACATACAGTTATATCCACTACCTGTAACGAGGAGATAGCCCTAAACCATCGTAAAAATGCAAATAAGCAGACAGAAAATACAACGACTTTCCTCAGATTTACAGCGTTATCTTTAAAATAAAGAAATAAGAAAAAATTATTGATACAGAATAACAAGCGATTATTTCAGACTGAAAATAATTAAGATCAGTCGTCTGCAGGATTGCTCGAAGAGAAAACGTTACCCTGTTTCGACTGAATGATTATCGTGTAAAAATAATTACGGGATGAAATAAACAAAATGACTCACTCAACGATATTCCACCATTATTTACATCGCTGCCGGTCTTAAATAATAGAGGCACGACCAGGTTAATGACGTTAAGCCCAAACAAGGCATGGTGAAACACGAGTCAGGAAAGGATCCGGCGGCGTCCCCCGGCGGGCAACCTAGGGACGCCGTCAGACGGTATTACAGATAACGGCAGAGGTAAGAGGTGGGTTCCGCGACTTTCAGATCGAACTTACTGTTTTCAGGCACATTGAAAACCGCGCCCGGCCCAAATACCTGCCACTCGCTGGCGCCCGGCAGCAGGACTGTCAGCGAGCCGCTGACGACCGTCATCTCTTCGGCCTGAGCCGTGCCAAACGTATACTCGCCGGCTTCCATTACCCCTACGCTGGCGCGGCCGATACTGCTGCCGTCAAAACCGATAGACTTTACTTTACCTGAAAAATATTCATTTACATTCAGCATAACGTACAACCCTTTCTGTCTAAAAAATCCGTCAATTATCGTCGAGCACACGCCAAAACACCGACACATCGACACATCGCCACATCGCCACATCGCCACATCGCCACATCGCCACATCATGCGGCAGGCTGACGCAGCCATTGCAGCAGTTCGGTCACGATCATTTGCGGGGAACGAGTCGCGTCGACCACATGATGCGCCACGGCCTGATACAGCGCCTCGCGCTCAGCCAGCACGGCGGCGACCTCTTCCGAGATCGGACGCCCGGTCAGCGTCGGACGCTGATGTGCCTCGGGACTAGCCTCCAGGCGATGGGCCAACTCCGCAACGGGCGCTAGCAGATAAATCACTGTCCCCTCGTCATGCATGAAACGGCGGTTCTGCTCCAGCAACACCATACCGCCGCCGGTCGCAATAACCCGATTCGGCCGGCTCACCCGTTGCAACGCTTCGCTTTCACGACGGCGAAACCCGGGCCATCCTTCCGAAGTCACGACATCCGCCACCGTCATGCCGCTGGTTTCCTGCATAAAAATATCGGTGTCGACAAACTCATAACCCAGCGCTTGCGCCAGCTTGCCGCCGACAGTGGTTTTTCCGCACCCTCTGGCACCAACCATGAAAATGGGTTGTGTCATGTAACGACGTATCCTTCTTTATTTCCCAGGCGTACCGCCACGACCCACGCAGCAGGCACAACCTGACGCACCAAGAGCAGAATCATACAGGCAAAAATTGCCATTAAGGAAGCTTCTGGCTCCGGCTGGCCGAGGAAAGCCACTTCGCGCCATGATTCCAGCAATATGCAGCACAATTTTCCGTTGTTCGGCGTAAGCTCGGCCAATCTAGCCGCAAACGGCAAGGGAAACAGTATGGAGCGAGATACCCCGACACGACAGGGCACATCGAGGGGAACGACATCGTGGGGAAGCAACATTGTAGGGAAACAACAACCCGCGATGCGGACAGAGGCCAGACACCTGACTCTTCGCTACAGCCGGGAAACCGCCGTCGTCGGCAGCTTCCCGGCAGGGTCAGAAATACAACGAGACGAAATCAGTAGCGATGAAAATACTGCTGAATCTCCGCAGGCGCCGTCGTGCGAGTCAGGGCCAGCATCAACAGGATGCGGGCATGAGCCGGATTAAGCGAATCGGCCGTCAGCCCAGGTAATGCGTCGTCCGGCGGCACAATGCCATTGCCCGTGCGGCTTGAGCGAACCACAATCACGCCCTGTTTTTCAGCGTTGCGCATACCGGCTTCCCCCCGTACCGATACAGACCCAGCGCCCATACCGGCATACACGATGCCCTTGACGCCATGACTGATCGCCGCGTCATACAGGTATTCAGGGTCATCCTGATACCCATAGATGATGTCGACTTTCGGCAGGGTTTTCAGGCCGCTCACGTCAAACACCGAATGCGTGGTATGCAGCTTGTCGATACGGTTCTGGTAGTAAATGCGATTGCCGATCGCAACACCCAGATAGCCTTCTTCGGTGGCGCGAAACGTGTCCAGCGTAGAAGCGTTGGTCTTGGTGATATAGCGCGCAGAACCGATACGATCGTTCAGCACCACCATCACACCGCGTCCGCGAGACTGACTATCGCCGGCCGCCCGCACCGCAGTCAGCAGATTCATCGGCCCATCGGCACTGATGGCTGTCGCCGGACGCATGGCGGCGGCAAACACCACCGGCTTATCGCTCTTTACCGTTAAATGAAGAAAATAAGCCGACTCCTCCACTGTATCCGTTCCATGCGTAATGACCACGCCATCCACATCATTCTGCGCCAGCAGCGCGTTAACACGCTGGCTCAGTCGGAGCACCAGATCGCCGGTCATATTCTCGCTGGCGATATTGGCAAACTGCTCGCCTTTGACGTTGGCAATCGCCGTCAATTCCGGCACCGCTTTAATCAGAGTATCCACCCCCAGCGCACCTGCCTTGTAACCGGTCGTTTGCGTGTTGGCGGCGGCAGACCCGGCGATGGTGCCGCCGGTCGCCAGAATGACGATGTTCGGCAGCCTCTCCGCTGCATTGGCCGTGAATACCACACAAAAAATGAAAAACAGGAAAGGTTTGAGCCATCTTTCCATAACAGACTCCCTTCTTATTATTCGGGTTTAGGACGGCAAACAAGATATTTACACCTGTCTGCCCGCTTTTATTGGAAAATAATCCTTGATACCGACACAGAGCCGACATCGGCACCTATCTTGCAGTAAGTGTGGATGGCTGTATATCCGAGGATGGCAATCTAGCGAATCCCGTCACTGAATGGATGAAATCATCCGACTCTGGTTTACACGCGCAATAGCATCACGGCTGGCGTCCAACCGCGCATCACCGGTCAGCTCCGTGAGCGTACCGGCGCGCATCTCCAGCAACCGGTCGGCCTGCTCGAAATAGTGATCGTCATGGCTGATGGCAATAATGGTTTTTCCCTCCGCCCGTAACTGTGGCAATAACATCTGATAGAACACACGCCGGAATTGGGGATCCTGATCGGCGGCCCATTCATCCAACAGCAGAATGTCCCGCTGCTCTGCCACCGCCAGCAACAAAGCCACACGCTTGCGTTGCCCCTGGGACAACGACAAATTGCGAACCTGAAAATCGGCAATATCCAGTTTACGGCGCATATCCAGGCGCTCCAGCCAGTCGGCCAGCAGTTGGTTATCCGGCTCGCCGCCTTGCGGGCCCATCAGGTAATCAAACAGATGAAAATCGGTGAATACCGCAGAGAACAGCGCCTGATAATGCGCCGGCGCCACAGGCTGGCTATCCACCAGAATGTCGCCGGAGACCGGGATATAAAGCCCGGTCAGCAACATCGCCAGCGTAGATTTTCCGCTGCCATTGCCGCCGATAAGAAAGATCAGCTCACCACGCCGTATCGTCAGATTGACCGGGCCGACGTCAAACCCGCGCTCGCCATAACGAAAGCGGACATTTCGCAACTCAAGCGTCTGCCACCCCTGCGGCGCAGCGGTCTCGGCAAAACCGGCGCTGAAATCCACCAATTTGAGCCGCCGCAACGTTGCGAACGCGACCTGTGCGCTAGCCAGCGTGGGAAACGCACCGACCGCTTGCAACAACGGCGTGCGTAAAAACAGCAACACCAGAGAGTAGGTGGCGGCGACTGCGTTATCCGCCCAGGAAAGGCGATTCGCCATGAAAAACACGGCGCCAATCGCCCCCAGCATCATGATATTGGCCCAATTGATGGCACTGAGGTGATAGGTATCGGCACGGATAATATGGTGGCGGTAATCGAGGGCATGACGCTGATAGTCTCGTTCATACAGGCGCTTTGCCCGGTCGCGATTGAGCGTCAGCTCTTTTCCCCCTTCAATCACCCGCCGGTAATCTTCATGCAACCGATTTTCCTCTTCGCGTACCCGACTGATATGGCGATAGACCCTCGCCACCAGCAGATAGCCGCCCCAGATAGTGACGATGATCCAGACCGACGTCGCCAACATCATCCGGGGCGACAGCCAGGCCAGGTACAACGCCGACCCCAGCGTCAGAATCACCCCTTGCAGCAGCTCCGGCAAACGCACGAAAGCAAACGTAATGGTGTGGATATCATTGGCTAAACTGGCCTGCAACTGCGCCGGGCCGATTTGCTGCAAACGCTCCAGCCCGGTATCCAAAATACGTTTGATCAGCTCGCCGCGCAGGCGGTAGATAAAATGGTGGCCGAGCGTGGTCAGCGCCAGTTGCGAAGCCAGCGTTACCGCCATCAGCAGGAGCAATAGACCGATAAAACCAGGCAGAACCTGCAGCGAGGGGTTCACCGTCTCGATCAGTTGCCGGTTGATAAAGGCGATTAAACCGATCCCCAGCGCCGCACTGGCAAGACTGAGCGCGATAACCGCCATAAACGGCCAGCGATACTGCCGGTAGACCAGGTGAAGTAATTCCATAACTGATGACTCTCCGCGATAAAAGGCGCAGCCAGTTTAATAAGCGGGAAAGCGATATCAAGAATTATTCTCACCTCGAGAGGCGGAGGAAATACGCGAAACGGGCGCAGAAAGCCAGGCTATCTACCCCCGAATGGCGTCGTTTAATCGGGGATGGTCCAGACCTGACGGGCAATACTCACGATATGGCGCAATTTGTCCCACTGCTGTTCCTCCGTCATATGCTGACCGTTGACGTGGCCGAATCCGCATTTGGGGCTGATGGCCAGTTGTTGCAGCGGGACATATAACGAAGCGGTATTAATCGCCCGTTTGATGGTGCACGGCTCCTCCAGCATGCTGTCATGAGGATCCACCAGGCCAAGCACCACCTTTTGCCGGTGCACCTGGCGCAGTGGCTCCAACCCAGCGGGGCGGCTGTCATCGTAATCAAGAAACAAACTATCCACGTTGACGTTCGCCATGGCATGGCCCACCGCGTCCAGCCGGGCATCGCCAGCATGCCGCACGGAACAACGGCTGCGGCACAGATGCAGGCTGATATACATATCATCCGGACGCTGTTCCAGCGCCCGATTCAAGATGCTGGTGCACAACGCCAGTAATTTTTCCGACGTCATCCCGGGCTCGCTTTCCCGCGCCATCATGTTCTCGTCGCACAGGCAATGCCAGAACAGATCATCCAGTTGCAGATAACGGCACCCTTGTTGGTAAAACGCCCGGATGGCTTTGCGATAAACCTCGGCTAAATCATCACTGAACATGTCCAACGATGAATAGAACATATTCCGTCGGATAAAAGGGTACATCAGCATATTGGGGCTCGGCAGCGTCTGCTTGGCCAGCATACGGGGATCATCACCGACGGCCTGATGCAAAAACCGATAGTGGGCAAGAAACGGGTGAGCATCGTCGAAATCCAACCGACCATTGATGCGAACCCTATACGGCGCGCCTTCCTCATCGGGTTCGGCGGCGCTTTTACCGATACCTTGCAGGTGCTCAAAAAAATCGACGTGCCAATCATTCCGTCGCAACTCGCCGTCCGTCATTACCGTCAGACCACAAGCTTTCTGACGCGCCACGACGTTCAGCACTTCTTCATTTTCAATCTCGGTTAACCGGTCGCGAGAAATCAACCCCTTACGCCAGTCGTGCCGGGCTTGTACCAGCCGCTTAGGCCGCAAAAAGCTGCCTACATGCTCGGCATGAAAAGGAGGATAAGGTTTTTTGATGGTACGTTGCATCAACGCGTCCTTTTAGTTAACAAACCACTGTCTGCGCCTCATGCGCATTTATTATTTTGCTACGACGCAGGTTCAAACCGGCGCCGCATCCCGCCAGGCGAGCGCTCGTCGCTTTCAGATACATACAACATCAACACACTGATAATGATGCAAATGCCACTCAACAAATTATCCACATAAACTATTTGCCAGCTATGTATCCCAGACCATCTTTTACTTCCTAAAAGACCTGACTGGCAACACCTTCCCGCAAATGTCGGACTCCTCTGACCAGAAATACACAATCACCGGCCAACAGAGAAAGGTAATCGTTTTCGTCTGCGGATATCGTTATGATCTAACTCGTTATGCCCGTCAACCCGTAAATGACGATTCATTGTTGTTTTCCGTGCCATGCCGGCATGCGCAACATGATGACGAGCCGCATCGGGCACCGGCTTTTCGCAAACCCGCAGTGGTGGCCGGCCGGTTTATCACACGCCGGTCATGATTGACGACTATGCTGACGCCCCGTCAAGATGACGATTCAACCCTACACATCGCCCCGGAGAGCCCGATGGATTTAGCCCTGTTCGATTTGGATGAAACCCTGATTTGCGCCGACAGCACCGGCCTATGGTTACGCTGGCTGGTGGCGCAGGACGTCGCATCGCCTGCATTGCTGCAACAGGAACGCGAACTGATGAAGGCCTATTATCAGGGCACCATGTCGATGGATGCGTACATGCAACTGACGCTGTCCCCCCTGGTAGGCGTGGCGGCGGATACAGTGGCAGGCTGGGCCGAACGTTTTATTCGTCAGGAAATTCTGCCGCGGGTCTACCCGCAAGCCAGAGAAGCCATGGCCTGGCACCGGCAGCGGGGGGATGTCATCGTGGTGATTTCCGCCTCCGGCGAGCATCTGGTTGCTCCCATTGCGCGCCATCTTGACGCGGATCTGGCGCTGGCGATCGGCGTCACCCTGGACGCACAACGTTTTACCGGCGCTATTCACGGCACGCCGACCTACCGACAAGGCAAAGTCACCCGCGTTCAGGAATGGCTGGAAAGCCGACCCGGCGCACCGTTCCAACGCACGCACGGCTACAGCGATTCGATTAATGATCGGGCGCTGCTGGAATTCGTCGATCACGCCAGCGTTATCAACCCGGATGAAACACTCGCCGCGCTGGCGCAAGAGCATGGCTGGCGCATCTGCCGCTGGCAGCCGTCGCGCCACCCAGACTAACGCGGTTACGACAACGACAGATCCGCCATTACCCGTTCATTTTCCCGGCCAAGTTCATCCGTCACGAAGTCAATAAAATGGTTGAGCGCCGCAGAACGATGCTTGCCCGCCATGGTCTGGATCTGCAATGTACGTTGCGTCAGCGGATTGCGCAGCACCGGCTTCAACATCAACCCGTCCGCCTTCGCCCGGTAAAGCACGGAGAAATGGCTACAGGCCGTCACCGCATCCGGCGTCTGCAACAGGAAATAATAGAGGGTAGAAAGGTTGTTGCAGCTCAGCACCGGCTCCAGAAACGTCCCACTCATCCGGCAGGTGAGATCGAACAGTTGACGGGTCGTGGTGCCTTGCTGCGGCAGCAATAGAGGGAAAGCCTGCAAATCCGCCATCTGGATATCCTGTTCCTGCGCCAGCGGATGTTCCGGGCGCATCAGCAACATGACCGAAGCGGGATAGGACGCCAGCACCTCCACGCTCCGTTCCGGCGACAGACTGAACTGGAACGCCACGTCGCATTCGCCGTTACGTACCATTTCAGACACCTGCATTGCCGTTCCCACCTGCAAAAAGAATGTCACCGATGGATTGGTCTGACGAAACCGGGTCAACAGGCTAGGCAGCAGATCGAAAGCCATGCCATCGGTACAGGCAATCCGCAGAAATGCGCGCCGAACCGCTTTCAGCCCCTGGATTTCGGCGATGGCGTATTCCATGTCCATCATGCTTTTACGTACATGGTTTTCCAGAATCTGACCGGCGTCGGTCAAGACCATGCCGCGGGCATGGCGCTCAAACAACGGCGCGCCAATCCGTTCCTCCAGCTTTTGAATCTGCCGGCTGATGGCCGATACCGCCACAAACAACTGCTGACTCGCCGCGCTCAACGAACCGGTATTGGCGACCGCCAAAAAGTATTTGATTTCACTGTTATGCATGACGCCCCTGCCGTTACCTCGTTTCTGTGCACTCAAGCCTTATATTAAAAGCAAAGATCGATTGCAATTATTATTATTGTGGCAACGCTACGCATGGTTTAGACCTGTAAGCACCATAACAACAGCAATACAGGCACAACATGACCGCAACACAGGTTGTCCAGCAGGCGCTGGACTATTTCAACAGTGGAAAACTCAAAGAGGTTCTGGCACGCCGGGTAGCCATCGCCAGTGAAAGTCAACGCGACGATCGCGATGACGCCCTGCGGCAGTATCTCGACGACGAAATCGTACCGGCGTTGCAAGCGTTGGGGTTCGACCTTCGTAAAATCGACAACCCGCAAGCGGCCAACCGCCCGTTTCTGCTGGCTTCACGTATTGAGGATCCGCAGTTGCCCACGTTGCTGTGCTACGGCCACGGCGACGTCGTTTTCGGCGACGACGACAACTGGAGCGACGGGCTCTCGCCCTGGCAATTAGTGGAAAAGGATGGCCGCTGGTACGGCCGCGGCAGCGCCGACAACAAAGGCCAGCACACCATCAATCTGGCGGCGCTGGAGCAAGTCTTTCAGGCGCGGCAGGGCAAACTGGGCTTTAACTTCAAGTGGATTTTTGAAATGGGGGAAGAGATCAGCTCCCCCGGTCTGGCTGACGTCTGTCGCGAATATGCCGACCTGCTGAAAGCCGACGTGTTCCTCGCTTCCGATGGCCCGCGGCTCAACGCGGAGCGGCCGACCCTGTTTCTCGGCTCGCGCGGCTGCGTCAATTTTCGCTTGACCCTCCATGCCCGCGACCGCGACTACCACTCCGGCAACTGGGGAGGATTGCTCAGTAATCCCGGCACTCAGTTGGCTAACGCCATTGCCAGCCTGGTCAATCAACATGGTCAGTTACAAGTCTCCGCACTTAAACCGCCGTGTCTGACGCCGGCGCTGCGCGATATCCTGAGCGACGTCACTCCCGGCGGCAACGCCGGCGACCCGGACATCGACCCGCAATGGGGCGAAAGCGGGCTGTCGCCGTCGGAACGGCTGTTTGGCTGGAATACGCTGGAAGTGTTGTCGTTCCTGACCGGTAATCCACAACGCCCGATGAACGCCATCCCCGGCCATGCCACGGCTGTTTGCCAGTTACGCTTTGTGGTCGGTACCGACTGGCGGCAACTGGAGCGTCACCTGCGCGAACACCTGGACGCCCACGGCTTCCGTCAGGTCGTGATCAGCGAAGTCCGCGGCACGCCGGCCACCCGGCTTGACCCAACCGACCCGCTGGTCGACTGGACGCTGGATTTGATGCAACAAAGTTGCGCGAAAAAACCGGCGCTGTTGCCCAATCTCGGCGGTTCGCTGCCCAATGAAGTGTTCGCCGATATTCTGGGCCTGCCGACGCTCTGGGTTCCCCACTCCTACCCGGCCTGCGGCCAGCACGCCGTGGATGAACACATGTTGGCGGATATCGCTCGTGAAGGGCTGTTGATCATGACCCGATGGTTTTGGGAATTTGGCGAACAGGGTTGCGAGATTCTGGCGCGTCACCATGCGCATCGCACGGCGGGAGGTCGCCCATGAATACACTGACCACTGCGCTGGAGTCGCGTACTTCGGCACGGCCGAGCTTGTACAAAACGCTGTTCGCTACCTGTATCGGTAACGCGCTGGAATGGTTCGATATCGCCGTATACGGCTTTTTCGCCAGTTATATCGCCAAGGCGTTCTTTCCCACGCAGGATCCGGTGGTGTCTCTGTTGCTGGCGTTCGGCAGCTTTGGCCTGTCGTTCCTGATCCGTCCGTTGGGCGCCATCGTGCTGGGCGCCTACGCCGACCGGGCCGGGCGCAAGGCATCTCTGCTGTTGTCCATCAGCCTGATGCTGCTGGGCGGCGCCATCATCACCTTCATTCCGTCTTACGCTTCGATCGGCGTAGCAGCGCCGATACTGGTGATGCTGGCGCGTCTGATTCAGGGCTTTTCCGCCGGCGGCGAATTCGGCAGCTCAACCGCCTTTCTGGTGGAGCATTTTCCAGAGCGGCGCGCTTTTATCGCCAGTTGGCAATTCGCCACCCAGGGCGCCAGCACCCTGATGGCCTCCGCCTTCGGTCTCGGTCTGTCGCAATGGTTGAGCGAAGCGCAGATTCAGGAATGGGGTTGGCGTATTCCTTTCGCCTTCGGCCTGTTGATTGGCCCTGTCGGGTTATACATTCGGCGCCATGTCCATGAGCCGGCGAACTTCGAACAGGCGGAAAAAAACCATGCGCCGGTAAAAACGTTATTTACGCAACAGAAAGGACTGTTTTTTACCGCGATCGGTCTGATGGTGATCTCGACCGCCGTCAACTACATGCTGAACTACGTTCCCACCTACGCCACCAAAACACTGCACTTGCCTTCCAGCGCAGCGTTCAGCGCCACGCTGATTGCCGGCATCATCCTGACGGTAGTCACGCCGCTGATGGGTCTGTGGGCGGAGAAGATCGGGCGTCTGCCGCTGATGTGGAGCTCGCTGCTGTTATTGGCCGTCACCATCTATCCGGCATTCTGGTTGATGACGCAGCACCTTTCCGCACTTTCGCTGATTCTGGTGGTGGGCTGGATGGCGTTGCTCAAGTCGGTCTATTTCTCGACGGTGCCGTCGATGATGGCGGATCTGTTCCCGGTATCGACTCGCGCCAGCGGTATGGCGATCAGCTATAACGTCGCGGTCACTGTTTTCGGCGGCTTTGCGCCGTTCATTTGCACCTTGTTGATTTCTTCCACCGGCAGCAACCTGGCGCCGAGCTACTACCTGATGATCGTTTCGATCCTGAGCGTACTCGCCCTGTGGAAGGCTCAGCAACAACACCGCTGATACCGCGAGGCCGTAACCGACCCCAGGTCACGACGGCTTGACGGCGTCCGAACACACCCGGACGCCGTCAAACTCATCGACCTTCCGGCGGCAGCGTGTTATCCCCTTCGCCCAATGCTCGCTGCATGATAACCGTATCGACCCAGCGGCCATGCTTCATACCAACGGAACGCAGAGTCCCCACCATGTCAATCCCCAGCGACCGGTGAACCCCCAGCGAGGCCTGGTTGTCGCTATTACCGATCACCGCCACCACTTGTCGATACCCCAACTGCCCGACACGTTCGAACGCCGCCTGTAACAAGCGTTTGCCCAGACCGCGCCCGGCGCGCTCCGGCGCGATATAGATAGAATCTTCCAGCGTAAAACGATAGGCGTGGCGGGGACGATAAGGGGAGAGATAGCAATATCCCAGCACATGACCATGTTCTGTAGCCACCAGCCACGGTAAGCCCGCCTGCTGCACCTTATCCACTCGATGGGCCATTTCCTGTTCATCTGGCGGTTCGGTTTCGAAAGTCGCAATCCCATGCAGCACATGGTGACGGTAAATCTGACGGATGGCCGCAATATGCTCAGCGCCCGCCTCTTCAATAACAATCGACGACATAATCGTTCCCTTGTGTCAGTCCATGTTACGCCATCGCACGACAACGTCCGGACAAGTATCAGACCAATAGCCTAAATCACCGGTTTAATGAGAGTCATATGAGTTACTTATCCATATCCGCAATACACACATTGACAACAGCAATGCAGATGCATCGACGCGCTTCATTTACGCCGGCCATTTATTGATATACCCGTCATACTTCACATTGCAGGTGTGTTGGCGGCGTTTGCTCACCCGAATCACTTACCTGAGTAAGCGCATCGGGATCCGCTCTCTTGCCGCGTTACAAGGCTCTTACGAGCCTTGCCCTAAAGGGCCAACGCGTAGCGTTGTTCAACACGCGAGCGTGTTGTCCTGCAACTCGAATTATTTGGGGTATATATTCACCATATTCCAGATGCAGCTACATTAGCTGCGTCATTATTAAAAAACTGCATAATTATTCCAAAACGGATCCGTCGTAATGAATAAAAAACGATTAATCCCCTCATAATGATTTATATACTTCATACCACAAGTTGCCGGGGCATTGGCCGCCTTCATCGCTTACTCCACCCGCTGGCTTAATAAAAGCGACCGGAGATTAATCTGGCTATCGCCTACCTGAAACATAAAGTACGACGTGTATAGACATAAAGGCGCTATCAATATGGTTTATTTATATCAAGATAGTTTCTTTATAATTAAAAACAGATAATAACAGGAGGGAGTACAAGATTTTCAGATAAAGAAAACGCGCCTGACATAACATCAGGGATTAAGGTAAGAGGTCAAAAAATAATGCTTACTACATCATATTATTAGAATTCATTTAATGAGTCAGCGGTACCTATTACATTCCAGGATATCTCCGCCGAGCCCTTACCCAGCATTTGCTGAATTTGCTGATAAACCTCCGCCGCTGACATGCCGTTATATAACCCCTGGCTGTAATAACTAAATGCTTCTTCCGCATCGGTGAAGTTTTCCGTACCCACCCAAATCATGTCTTCAGCGCTCATACGTTTCCCGGTAAAGGCATCAAACACTTCTGATTCGCCATCCGGATAATTAATAACAGAGACCAGGGAACCGCCATACAACGGGATACCGCTCATGCGTAAAGAGCGCTCCACCGCGTATTCCTTCTGTTGCTGCTGTTGTTGCTGTTGTTTTTCCTTATTTTCCTGCGCTTTTTTCTCTGCCGCTTTTTCGTCGGATACCTGACTGCTGCCAGAATATTGGGTTGAGTCGGAACGATTTTTACCATCGCTGGATAACGTCACTTTAGTGCTGCTATTTGACAGCAAAGAATCCGATGAACTATCCCCCGTCGTCGACGAATCAGTTTTATTTCCCGCACTGACCGCCGCCACGGCATTGGGATTCTTTACCACACTCACCGTGGAGAGATTAGGCTGAAAATTCGCAACGTTCGCGTTTTGTGTCTGAATGTCTGGAATAGCCACAATGTAACTCCTTTTTATATTCATAAAACGCCGGCACTTTTCTCATGCCAGTGAGTTACCGTAATTAATTCACACCAATTTATTGAAATGAAAAATAATTATTCTTACCAGCGGCATCTGCCAATGAACGAAAGAGCACCATCACTTCGGCTTACCACCTCAAATCATCCCCGGCACTATTGGCTTAATAGGGGACTAACAGACAAAAAAGACTCTCTTGTAAACTATATCGGCTGTTTCATTTTTTCATTAAGATTGAAAATGCATAAAAATGTTCATTTAATAACCCACATGGAAATATTTGTTCATATATGTAAAGGTTATCTCACGAACTGCAACACAAAACCTAACATCGTATGTGCCAGCTCCCCGCCCTGAGATCTCGCTTTTTCGTTAACCATCGCTGGCGTCACGTCACTACAAGGAACACGAAACAGCCCTCGCACCCTCCACCGGGTTTTGTCACTGTCATGTTTCTGTCATCCGGCATTGCTATTTTCAACACAGTCGCATTTGCCTTAAGACAAGCACATGAGCACTTTATCCGCCCCGATTAACCGGCTACGTTGTGTCAATTTTCCTAGCGCGCGTGACTTGTGTATCGCCACACCCAATGTCTCCCCCGCCACCGATAATGCAACCGTGATGCAGCTTTTCAGCCGTCACAAAGAATTGACCAGCCTGCCGATCGTCGAGGAGGGGTATCCTCTCGGGCTCATCAATCGCCACAGTTTTCTATCCCAGATGACGCGCCCCTACTACCGTGAAATCTACGACCGTAAAAGTTGTATCGCGTTCATGGATAAAAACCCATTGATGGTAGAAGCCTCTTCACTACTGAGCGATGTGGCCGATAAAGCCGTGATCAGCGGAGACAAATTTCTGGCGGACGGTTTTATCATTACCGAAAACGGCCGCTATCTGGGCATTGGGCTTGGTCTGGACTTATTTCGAACCGTCTCGGATATACACACCCGCCAGCATCAGCAGATCATACAAAGTATAGAATATGCCAGCGTCATACAGGGGGCGATGCTAAGCCCATTTAGGCAGGCCATGGCGGCCTCGCTGCAAGATTGGTGCCTGACCTGGGAACCCCGGGACTGCGTGGGCGGCGACTGCTATGCCTTTCAGGTCTGTGAGCACGGCTGGCTGGCCGTCATTGCCGATTGTACGGGGCACGGCGTGCCCGGCGCGTTTATGACGCTCATCTTCAATTCCGCGCTGGAACAGGCGCTCTCCAGCCATTCCCCCGCTCAGACCGGCCAGCTACTGGGGTATATCAACCGCTATATCAAAGACACGCTGGGCCAGAATGATTTCCAGGGCCAGTTCACCGCATCCAACGATGGGTGCGACGCGCTAATCATCTACGTGAATACCGAAACGCATACACTTCATTGGTCCGGCGCACGTCTGCACGCTTTTTTTATCGATACCACAAACAACGAATTACTCACCCTCGATAGCGACCGAATGGGCATTGGCTACACGGATACGCCGTATGACTATCAATGGCCGACCTGCCAGCGGCGGTTGCAACCACAAGATTTGCTGCTCGCTGCCACCGATGGGCTTACGGATCAGATCGGCGGTGAAAAACAGATCAAGTTTGGCAAACGTCGCTTACAAAGCTTGCTACTGCGTTTGCGGGAACTGCCGATGGACGTGCTTGCACACCAGGTGTTGCAACACCATCTCGACTGGCAAGGCACGCAGGAACGACGCGACGATCTCACCTTATGGGGATTCAGATACCCGTGAATACACACCATCAGATTCCGCAGAGAACCACGTCCCACGAAGGCTATGCCGATATTTTCGATCTGATACAGCAGCAGGAAATCGCGCTGTATTACGTGGGGTATTTCTCACAGAACATCATCTGCTCGCTGGCGGAAACAGTACGACTCCAGCTTGAGAAAAGCCGGGTTCCGCCGGCAACCCGCCGTCGGCTGTTTTCCAGCTTGGTGGAGTCGATGCAGAACATTATCCATTACTCGGCGACGGCGCTGACCGGGGAAGAACAAATCAACGACGAAGTGCGCCACGGCTCTGTGTGCGTCGGCCATGAAGCCGGGAAATACTTTCTGCTATGCGCCAACCGGGTTCATCCCTGCGATATTGAGAAACTCAAGGGCCGGCTTGAACCGCTGAGCGCCATGAGCAGCGATGAAATCCGGCTTGCGTATAAAGCCTCGCTACGGGAAGAGACGCCGGCATCCAGCAAAGGCGCGGATATCGGACTGCTGACTATCGCCCGCGATGCCAGCGAACCCTTGCAGTTCACCTTTCGTGACGACGACGCCACCGGGCTCGCCACGTTTTATCTGAAGGCGGTGATCTAACCATGACGGAAACTATAACAACGGAAAATCTCCATATCGCCGGTACACCCAGTACGCCGACCGTGGATTTTCACTTCGACACACATCATCTTTCCCTGGCAGGCGAGTCCTACCCTGAAAATGCCGCCGCGTTTTATGGCCCGCTGATCGCCAGAGTGCAGGCGTATCTGGCGGCCAAAATCAACGACACGGATTGGCAGAATGCCTGTACGGAATGCCATGTAGCGCTGGCTTATTTCAACAGCTCCAGCACCAAAATGCTGTTCGGCTTGTTCAACGTGCTCAATCAGGCGGCCGAGAACGGACAACCCGTGGCGCTACACTGGCACTACGACCGGGACGACGATATTGCCGAAGAATTCGGTCAGGAATTACGCATCGATTTCCCTGCCCTTGCGTTTTACAGCCACATACTGGAGTAACAGCAATGAGCGGCTATGAACTTTTTACCCCGGAATATGACATCCTGCTTTCTGCGCGCAATGTGGCTGTGCAACCGAATATGCCGGCGGATATCTATCGGGAAAATCTGCTGATATTGACGGAGCATTACCAGCGTCTGGTGCGGGAAACCCACCGGCTGATTACGCGCAGCGATCGGGCGGAACGTGAGCTGACCCGCCTCAACGCACAGTTGCATAAATTGGCGGTAGAGCTCGAATACAAAGCGACTCATGACCCGCTGACTGATGTTTTTAACCGCAGCGCCATTATCGACCTGATCGATCTCGCGCTGGAACACGAGCAGGCCGCCCTGATCGTGCTGGATATCGATCACTTTAAAAAGATCAACGACACTTACGGCCACCCCACCGGCGATGCGGTGATCTGCGCGCTCATCGGACGTATCAGAGATGTTTTACAAGGGAAGGGCAGCATCGGCCGCGTCGGGGGGGAAGAGTTCACCATTTTGCTGGACGGCTACTCGCTGATGCAGGCGGTGGAACTGGCGGAACACATTCACGCCAGCCTGAACCACACGCCGCTGGACGCGCTGCCTGAATACCTGGTCACTGCCAGCTTCGGTATCAGTTGGGCACCGCCGCAGGCGCATTTCGACGAACTATACAGTGCGGCGGATATTGCCTTGTACCAGGCGAAAAACGCCGGCCGCAATCGGGTGGAATATATGCCGACGGCGGCTGCCGGTTAAGCAGGGAGCGCGCACTCAGTTCTTTTTCACAAACTCGGACTTCAGCTTCATGGCGCCGAACCCGTCGATCTTACAGTCGATGTTATGGTCGCCTTCCACCAGGCGGATCCCCTTCACCCGGGTGCCAATCTTCAATGTGGACGAACTGCCCTTCACTTTCAGATCCTTGATAACAGTCACTGTATCGCCGTCCGCCAGTAGATTGCCATTGGCGTCACGGACGATCAGCCCCTCTTCCTGGGCATCTGCCTCGCCGGCCTGCGCCCATACATGCCCGCATTCGGGGCAATTCAGCATCTCGCCGTCCTGCCATGTATACGCTGACTGACATTTTGGACATGCAGGTAACTGTTCCATAAAAACCCTCGATAAAATGGATTAAACAAAATAAAAACGATAAATATCAATACATAAAAAATAAAATCGCCACTATTTTATCTTATTGAAACGCATTTCGACAGCCGGATACCTGCAATAAATTTAGATTACCCGTCATCAAAATAAAAAACATGACGATTATTAACACCTTCTGTTCTTTTACCTTATCCGTCACGGCATGTTTCATCATGGTTTTCCAATCTTTGCCAGGCACAGCCAATACGCTGTTTTATCAAGCCTTAACTCAGGTACACTGTCGGCTTGTTCTTATTTCCCGAACCGGATGGAAACTGTGGATACATCCCCGTTAAAACACCCCACCTTCATGTGTTTTTGGATAGGTCAGATTGCCTCTTCCTTCGCCTTTCAGATGCTGGTAGTGGGGATCGGCTGGCAAATGTACGACCTCACCAATAGCGCTCTCAATCTGGGGCTGGTCGGTCTGTCGCAGTTTCTGCCGCAGTTGGCGCTCACACTGGCGGCGGGCCACGTTGTGGATCAGTACAATCGCCAGCGTATCATCCTGTGTTGCCGCATCATCATGGCGGCGACGGTGTTTATCCTGGTCGTAGGGTGCGTCACTCATACCATCAGCGCCGCCATGATTTACGGCTGTTCGGCGCTATTGGGCGCAACTCGCGCATTCGAAATGCCGGCCACGCAGGCGCTACTGCCTAACCTGATTGAACCGGCGTTACTATCCCGCGCGGTGGCGCTAATGGCTTCCGCCCGCGAAGCGACCGTCATTGCCGGCCCGGCGCTCGGCGGGTTGATCTACCTGATAGGCGCAACCACGCTTTACGCATCCAGCGTGGTCTGCTTCTTAATCTCTTCACTGATCCTGCTGAACCTGCGCTACAACTACAAAGCGCCGGCACGCACCCCCGTCAGCCAGGAAACGCTGTTCGGCGGCATGAACTTCATCCGCCGCAACCCGGTGATCTTTGGGTCGATTTCGCTGGATATGTTTGCGGTGCTGCTGGGCGGCGCCACGGCCCTGTTGCCCATCGTCGCCAGAGACATTCTGCACACCGGCCCGTGGGGGTTAGGGCTGCTGCGTTGCGCACCTGCGCTGGGCGCGGTACTGATGTCGGTCTACCTCAGCCGCCGGCCGCTTCAGCGCAACGTCGGTAAAATCATGTTTATGGCGGTAGCGCTATTCGGTATCGCGACCATCGCCTTCGGGCTTTCCACCAACTTGTTCTTGTCGCTGTTTGCGCTCTTGATTCTGGGGGGATCCGATATGATCAGCGTAGTTATCCGCTCCACGTTGGTACAGCTGGAAACGCCGGATGAAATGCGCGGGCGCGTCAGCGCCGCCAACTCGATCTTCATCGGCACCTCCAACCAGTTGGGAGAGTTTGAATCCGGCGTTACCGCGGCCTGGCTCGGCGTTGTACCCGCCATCGTTATCGGCGGCATCGGTACGCTGTTCGTGGTGGGGTTATGGATGAAATGCTTTCCGATGCTCACCCATCGACAAACATTGGAGGCCGGGGAAACCGCCCGACAGACAGCGCCCGAGCATCAGTCACCGGCCTCCGGAGCCTGAGCGGCCGATACTTGCCCGTCGGCGGGCGAACAGAGCGAGGAACCGTTTATGTCGCTCAGGGGATTTATCGACAATCTGGGCGACCGCCCCGTCGAATGTCGCGCTTTCACCACAGGGTTAGCGCTTCTGCCGCATCCTACACGACACATTGCACGGCGTTGCGAATCACTTCGCACGCCGACGAAAGAGCCGCCCAAACGGATACATTTCCGGTCATGGCTCTGGTAACGTCTGCCAAACGCCGTCTCCGCCCCGATGATGACGATGCGGGAATGTCCGGGCTGACGCCAATTGGAAAAACACGATGCTTTTCAGTGATAATGCAGGACTTCCGTCAGTGTAGGAACGCCTGACGGGCAGGATCTCTGACGACGAGGGGATGTCGTGTAATGAGCAGCCGATCGGCGGCACATCCCCGCACTCATCGCCGCCGCCGGCACAGGGGACTAAGGCGATGGCAAGCATCGCCCATATCCAATCTGTCGCCGATCGGTAATGTTTCAGATTCGGCCGTTTTTCGGCGCGCGACTGGCTTCAGTGGAACAAACAGAATGATTGAAAATCGAGTAAATTCATTATGAAAGAGTCTATCGACATGGATCTCACCGACCACACGCCGATGATGCAGCAGTATAATCATTACACAGCAATCAATTGATAATTAATAACATTAATTAAGGATACACAGTTAAATATACATCTAGCATACTTAAAAAAGACTGTTGACTTCAATCAATTTGGCTTATCATGAACTAAGATACATGACACTATATTTATTAAGAAAAGGATCTCTACAATGTATCAAACACAAATTAGAATTTGGTTCAATTTCATATCCAAGGATAAGCATCATATGTTAGGGACAATGTCTAATTCATATGATTTTTTTCTTTCAATGAGTGAAATAACTTTTGCTTTAGACCCAAAATATGAATTTGATAAAGATATAGGATGTGTGTTATCGCTAATAAAAAACACCAAAGAGCTTAGATTTAGAATTAACCAATACATTAATAAATATAAAAACAAATCCCCAAGCTTGAACCGATTAAACACTTTCATTAACAACCTTGAGGAAAATGAACATTTTTATCTGTTACCAGCGATAGAAAATGTTAGTCAGACACAATTAATTAAATTACATACTTCTCTTTCATTAGCCCATCTTGATAAAGTAAGTAAAGATGTCCATATTGAATTTTTTAATTCTAACTTCAGCGACTTTATAGATCAATATTCTATGCATGGGATTGATCCTAAGGGAGTAAAAGGAAAAATAAAGATTGGAGAAGGGTTTAAAGCTAACAGAGTGTGTAGATTTTGTAATAATAAAAACGACTCCCCCCCAACATTTTCAAAAGAAGCTCATGCCATTTCAGAGTCTCTTGGCAATAAAAAAATAATTCTCAATGAAGAGTGTGATTTTTGCAATGAATATTTCGATCAGAATATTGAAAGAGATATTGATACATACTTGAAATTATATTCATCATTTTTTAGAATTAAAAACAAAGACAACAAAGTTTCTAAAATCAAAGGAAAAAACTTTTCTTTCGAATATATTAATAAAACTATTGATGGGCATGACCGACATGTGGATTTCGTTTTAGCACATACACCAACAGATCCTGAACCTTGTAATTCTGATTTAGAACCACCAAAAAATGTAGATTTACATTTCCATCAAAAAATTCGCAAACAAAATATTTATAAATCACTTGTGAAGTTTGCTTTGAGTGTCATTAATGACAGGAAAGACTTGTATGAATTTAATGAAACTATAGAATGGATAAGGTCACCTACTAAATTCTATGAAAAACTTCCTAAAATAGCCATATTAAAAAACTACCAACTTTATCACAAAGAACCATCCTTAATTGTTTATCTTTCTAAAAATAAAAAACAGAACCTTCCTTATGCCGTAGGGGAATTTCATTATACGTTCCTAACTTATATATTCATAATACCTTTATTTAAGAGTAATGAAATTGCATTTAGTCAACAAACCAATTTTGATGGTTATATTAACTTTTTTCCACAATTCAAAAGATTGGACGGGTGGGATTTTGAAGATTTTAGTGATTATGAAAAAAAAGAGTTTGTACTAAACATGATATTAACTCAGCAAAATAAAGGTTAAACAATATAAACAGCAAGGGCTAACTCATCGAAGCTCCGCTTCTTTGAGTTCCCTTGTTTTTCGCCCTTCGGTTGAAAAAGAAAGTCAAAGTCTAACCTAACTCATTGACATGAATTGTATTTCCACTATAAATATATAATGTGCTGCAAAGGAATTGCTCACTTTAAAGCGAATAAACATATAAAAAGGAGTTTATATGGGTAAAATAATAACATTGTCGTATACAAATAATTTCAAACCTATTAGCGATAATAAATCTCAATCATTGCGAATACACTGTGTAAGTGTACGATTAAATAAAGAAGAGTTAGAGCTTCTCAATGCAAGCCGTGGTGATAAACGCAAAGGTGAATGGCTTCGCATGGCATCACTTCAAAAGCTTCCTCCGACCATTCCTGCAATCAATTTAGAAGTTTGGCAATCATTGTCTGATATATCTCAAAAGCTAAATCGTCTAATAATCCACCTTGATACTAAAAGCAGTAATAGTGAACTGACGAAAACAGAGATCTTCGCTGTTAAAAAGCAGATTAAAGAGCTTCGCTCATGTCTTACAGGTTCTGATCCGTCCGTAAGGTAGTTTTTCGCATGAAAGGAATGCAGAAGATCAAGAGGGGTAAAAGCTTCGCAGGTGTTGTTCAATATGCATTGAAGCCGGGAGCACATCATAAAAGCGATCCAGTCGTCATTGGCGGGAACATGTTAGGTGATTCAGCCTCTAAACTGATCACTGAATTTGATGGCACTAAACCACTTCGGCCCGATGCTCAGAAACCAGTTTGGCACAACTCGCTACGATTGCCTGACGGAGAAACATTATCAAATGACCAATGGGTAAACATAGCAGATGACTACATGAAGAGGATGGGGTTCAGTGATACTCACCTCCGTTGCTATGTCTTACATGACGACGAAGGCCAGCACATACACATTATCGCCAGCAGAATCGACATAGCTGGTAGGAAGCTCTACTTGGGTAGGAACGAAAACCTTATAAGCACACGGATCATTAGTGAACTCGAAATCGCTCATGGTCTGACAGTGACCAAGACAGCACCATCCCTCTCAAATACACAACCGAAGCGGAAGAGAATCTCTCGAAACGAACAGAAGCTATCAGAACGGACTGGTGTTCCCTGTCCCAAGAAATCCCTTCAACAGATCATTGATAAAAGTTTGGCTGATAAGCCTGACCTTTTAACTTTTATCAAGAGGCTGGAAGAAGCAGAAGTATCTTGGAAGGCCAATGTCGCTTCTACCGGGAAAATGAACGGGTTCTCATTCTCCTACCGCGATATAGCTTTCAAAGCTTCGCAATTGGGTAAAAGCTACAGTTGGGCAAATCTTAGTGACAGGCTCAACTACAACCCCAATCATCTAGAAGCTCTGCGAACCGGCATACCACCAAAAGAACCCCCTGCTCCTGCTCCTGCTCCTGCTCCTGCTCCTGCTCCTGCAAAAGATGTTGCAACAACGGATATTCCAAGGGAAAGCATAAGTGGAAAAATTGTCGAACTGGAACTACGGCTCAGAGAAGACAAACGGAATGAAATCGTAGAAAAGATTCTTCAAAAAAATTCCGTCAAAAAGCAAAAGCATCTCAGGCTCATCGGCTGGATTCCATTTATCAGAAGGTTCATAGAGCTTCTGCGAAGCTATGGTAAGAGCATTCTTCATAAGACCCCTACAAACTTCTCAGAAGTCTATTCAACACATCATCTAAAACCTGCAAGAAAAATTCGTTTATAGACAGTCAATTACAAATACTTTTCGTAACCGCACTCTATCTTTAGTAACAAATTTGCGTTTAGTCAAGAAAATATTGATCGTTATTACAGATCGATAATCTAGTTATGATAGTCATCGCCTATCAAGTACTGATCATCGATCGGTACAAGCAATTTTACTAAAGAGAGTCGGTCATCGAGAATCTCTGTAAACGCACCATTTAATCTGCAACCTTGAGGTTGATATGAAAAACGAAACAATAAAGTGCCCGTTCTGCTTCAAAGAGAGCCAGTTTGGAGTTAGCGTCTGCACTGGCTGTCATTCAACCATCAAATATGGAGCCGTTTCATCTTGGTTAGCTTTACTAATAGGAATTGTGCTGTTGGCGATAGCTTTCTTCATATTCGCTGTCAGTCAAAGTTTTATATTTGCTGTCGTTATCTATCTTGCATCAGCAATTTCTTTAAGATTCTATTTACGTAAGAAATTTGCACACAGAGCCGTTTTCACACATAAAAGCTAACCCTAATCAAATATAATAAGGAAGATAAAATGAATAAATTTATTGTAACCTCCTTTTTCATTGTAATATTTTTAATTTCTGGCTGTTCAACATCAGGGAACCAAAAAATCAAAAATGAAACGGCTCAAAGCCTTCAATCGAAAATAATTAAAAACAAAACAACTAAGGCAGAGCTACTTGTTCAACTTGGTGAGCCTGACACCAGAACGACTCTTGACGATGGCAACGAGCAGTGGAGATACTTAATGTATAACAATCAGTTCAATGCCTCGAATTTTATCCCTGTTGTCGGTTTGCTAACTGGCGGTTCCCAGACTCAGTCTAAAACTCTCGAAATCGACTTCAATGGAGAAACCGTAAGCAAATGGACATTCTCTACTGATAATAACAATACAAAATCTGGCATTCTTAATTAATCGTTTCCTGGATAAGAAAATGAAAACATACTCAATTCTCGCAGTTCTCCTTTCGACTTTTCTATTAACAGCCTGTAATTCCGAACCTTCTGAAAAAGACATATACAATGCTTTCAAAAGTGTTGTAGATAGATCAAATGCAAGTATGAAAGCTCTAAACTCAAGTATTCCCGAAAAAGACCTTTTAAAAATAGATTATGTGAGAAAAGTTAGTTGCACAGAAGAAGCAAACAATGTTTATAACTGCATTGTCGATGCATCCATTAGCAATATGAAACAGACAAAGCCTGTTAAGCTTGTGAAAGCTGATGGTGTCTGGAAAGAAATACAACAATAAAAATCAAAAACCATCCACCGTTAAAGCCCCTAACGCAAGGGGCTTTTTTTATTTGGCTGATCATGATTATAAAGTAGCACAAGTAAATTTAAAAAAATTTGACAAAATTAGATATAAGATGAAAATATAAAAATAAACCAGAGGAGAAAAACCCAATGAAAAAACGCTATATTTTTATTTTAGTTTGCATTTTGGCAAATATAATATCATTTATTTATTTAGCTAACCATCACCAAAATACATTCTTGTATTGGGTCACATCAACCATAATTATATTTTCTTTAGTATTCTCACCTCTTTTAGTGATGATAGCAACGGTTGAACCTGAAAAAGATTCATTTAAAAAGTAATAATAACAAGGTAAAAATGGAAACTCCTGTAATTAATGATATTTTATTATTTTTTATAGCATCTTCTTTTTTTTGTTTATTTCATTTGCTTCTTTTATGTGTTGTTCTCTTTCGTCCATATAAGATAAATACCCATCACAGTAAGAAACACAACACTTGATTACAGCAACAATTGCCATGGCATAAACATATAAGAACCCGTGAATACTATTTAAATGCTGTGTAAAAATATCTTCTGGAACTTTAATTACAGTTTTTATAACCAAAATAATTGCAACCAGCGAAGCTTGAAAATATAATATTGAATCAACATATGACTTTAATGCCTTTTTATATTTAGGATACAGAAAATAGCAGAATATCAACCCTATAATAAAAGGAAGATACATAAGGCAGTAGCCGGAAGCAGGTAAGTTTAGATAAAAAGAAAAAGAACTTAAAATAGCAAAAATCAAAAAAATGAGGATGGTCAAAGTCTTTTTAAGATTACTATTTATTATGTTCATTACGCAATCATTATCCTATATATTTTAGATTACACAATCTTAGAAGTGGTCTGTTTCAAGTTATGATAGCCTTACTACTCCCAGATAGTAAAGAAAATTATGAATTATGGCTTATAACATCGCCACCTATTAATTTTGGTAGTAATTACTTGCTATTATAAAGTAGTGAGTGCGAATATGCTTACTTCCGATTGCTCTGTTCTATATGAATGCAGGAAATAATACAAAATTGAAGAAATAACACTAATAAAAGTCTTCATTTCCATAGCTTACTCAAGCTGTAATACATAATTCTCTGGTGCCTTTATAATCTTATCTTGCTCGCACGAACTACCTCATGTGTCAGTTCTTTATCTATCATCTTCATTTCATACTGTGTTCTTACAATAGAATATATCTCTTCTGCCTTTTCTTGATTGCTATCGATATAGTTAACAAGAGAGTTTAGCTCACGGAGAACGGCTTCTTTGTTGTTTAATCGTCGTAACAGATTACCTGTCAGACATTTATACACAGAACTGAACATCGCCATAATGTTGTCTATGTTTCGGTTAGATCGGGTGTATATCCGTTTCGGATAGAAATACTTTAAGTGATAGCCAACGAACACCAGGTAGAGTTGGTGAGAGAAACTTTTATCTCCGGGCTGGTATCGTTTAGATATATATTTATCTACGATGACAACAAGCTGCTCTTCAAGTGTCATTACTGAATCAAAATTGTTTTTGTTCATAAGTTGCATCCTTGCAAAATTTGATTTTGTCTTCCTGACAATACATATATAATTACCACACATTTAAAAAATATCAATAGACAAAACCTATTAATATTGAAATTATTTTTTGTTTTGGGGAAAAATTTGATCTTCTCTAAGACCTTTGCTGTATGCGACCATCTGAAGGTCTCTAACCATAACAAGAAGTCTATTATTCTCATTTAGTAATCTCGCATTTTCAGATTCTAATGTTCGAATTTTATTCGAAGCATAAGCGAGACTCTGAGGTTTTTTAATATTCGTAACAGTATAATATTTATTTTTCTTCTTCTGGTTATATGCATATTTTATAGCGGTATGTCTTGAAAGAGCTTGTCGTGATGGTTTTTTCCCAAAATGTTCTTCAAGTGAGTCACAAATCCCAACCCAAGTTATATCTCCTTCCCAGCTGTTTATTCTATCAAGAATAAACTCAATATCTTTACTACTAAACTTTTTGCTCATGTTCGTCACCTTTATTGTAATATCTAATGATATGGTTTATGATTTTATCGATTTCTTTAATTTCCTTAACAAGTATTTTCACTCGTTGATTATCATGCTGGCTTTTATATAATTCATAATCATTGCGCAGTGATTCTAAATTCTCTTTGATCTTAGCAATTAGTTCAAATCTAACTCCTTCTCCTAAATCAGATAACATTTCTTCGGAAAATAACACCTTCCTCTCGATATTTCTCAATTCTTCCCAACTTCTGTTGTCATAAACACTATTTTGTTCAACACTTCGTCTTCCTGACCAAAATGCTATTTCCACCTCAGATAACATAGCCCTTTGAGCAAGCGTATTCAAAAGATGCCTTGGCTGATGGCTTCTAAACACTTCTTTCATACCATCTGGTTGTAACGATTTATGCCTTTGAAAGAAATTTAAAGCACTATCTTTCCCTGCACCTGATCTTTTCTTGAAGTCTGCAAAAAATAATTTTTTAGTTGCAGGTGCAACATGAAATAAGTCACTTCCCTTTTTCATATGCAATTGATCTTTAGCTAACAGTAAGAGTTTATTGCTGAGTTTGGTAGGAATAAAAAAATCATTCCAATGATCTGTTTTTTCCTCATAATTTAAAACTTCGTTCCAAAATTCTTTTGCACTAATTCTCTTCTCTTCGACCTTTGCCAAGACATTTTGTGTCCTGATATTAAAGGAGTTTTTGTTTTTTATATTCAAGATATCGCACAGCTTTGTATAAAAATCATTTGCCTCTGGTTCTGTTCCTAACAGGTTGTAAAATTCTAATTCACCATTTTCGCGGATAGCAGCGATAGCCCTTGCTGTATGAGATAAATTTTTTAACCTTTGGATAGCTAATCTGGCTATTGGTTTCATATTACTGGGAATCCACTTAATACTATCACCATACCCTTTTGCACAGAAATAGCGAATGCCATAAGTAGCTTTCCCCTCAGAATCAGTCCCTTCAACTTCACAATCTACTTCAAGGTTTATGATCTCAGATATTCGTGTAGGGGCACAAAGAAGTAAAGCTATAATAGAGGAGGTAAATATATCTCGTTCACTTTTATCATCAGAACGAAATACTCTACCTATAAAATCAATCACATCGTCTTCGGGTAACTTCTTTTTAACATTATTTTGTTCTGAAATATCCCTTGCTGATTTATTTGAAATCCCTCTCAACCTGGTGTTAAACCTGCTGAGTCTTGGGTTTATTATGTTTTTTGTTGCTAAGACTTCTAAAATTTCTTTCAGTGTTTTTTCTATTGCACATGCACGATTGATTGAGTAATTTTTTTCAGCTTGATCTACAATATTGAATATAATTTCTGAATTTAAGTTAACGATATGAAGATCAACATTTAATTCCATATATGAATATTCCATAAGCTTGATTGTTGTCAGATAAATCAGTGATTTATGCACATTAGGGAAACATTCTCTATATATAAGGACTTTCGCTAACTGTTGAAAATGCTCCCCCATATTTATATCATTTATTTTATAACTAAACTTTTTGAAAGCCACTCCTTTCCCCCATGATAGGCTACTCCAGTTTATTATATTGTCTCTTTCTGCTTGAACTCTTACTTCATTTGCGAAAAAATCATAATTTTTAAAATACATGGTATTTATTCCTCTTCACTGTTAAGAAACTTTATTATTGTGTTGATTTTACTCTCTACACTTGTGAATAAAGCAACCAATAGTTCTACTTCTGATTGTTTTGAATGATTGGATATTAATTGATTAGTTAGTTTTTTTATATTAATCAAATCCTCAATCATTTTGAATGTGATACCCTCACTATCCATTAGAAATGAAGAAGCATAGGGGCTTATTGATTCATTAATTGCTTGTTCTATTCTGAACGAAAACTCCTCGTTATTTTTCGCATAAGATAGTACGGATTTCAAATTTGTATGATCCAGAACTTTAGCTAAAGTACTTAACCCATATCCTCTTTGAGCAAGTCTTGTTGCCAGAGTAATCCTTAACTGTCGGGAGTTTATTGTAGAATTTTTATTACCACTAACTCTACGGTGAACAGATTGCAATCGACTTGTAATTGTCTTTGAACTCATATGCAAGTTTACAAAGTTATTTTCATAAAATTCGTTAATCTTATAACCAGAATTAAAAAAGCTTGGGTCAATAAATAATGGGAGATTATCTAATTCTTCTTTGCTTAATTTATCCTGAGCTTCATTTTGTACAAAAGCTTTAACTATGGCTTTAAGCTCGGATAATGAATCAAATAAATTATCACTAATTTTCAATTCAGTGAAATCAGTTCGAAACTTCCCACCTTGTTTTAATCTCGGAATATTTAAATAATTACCTTCATTTTTAATATAAAGGTCTTTTCTCTTAAGTTGTGCTATCTGCATTGGTCTTCGACCAGTATAAATTAGTAGCATAACCAAAAGATAATCATTCATGGTTATGTTGCCTTCATTATATTCTTTTGTAATACTAAATATTAAGTGCTTCATTTCATTATCAGGCAGTGGCCTTAAGTATTTTTGCCTTTCATTATAGGCCGTAGTTGTCCTGGGTTTTGCGACTTTCCATTTTGAGATTAAATCTATAACCTCTTGTTTTAAGACTTTATTGTGTAACTCATGAAATTTTATTAGAAAGTATTTCATACTTTCTACATGCGTATAGTTTATTTTTAAGAATGTATTGTAGAACCGTTTCAACAAACCACACTCAAACTCTTTCAACTCACCATTATTAAATACAATTAATTTCTTAATGGCAAAGTAGAACTTTCTCGTATAAGCAGAGCTAAAATGTACAGCGGTATATGCAAGAGTTTCTTTTACAAGTGATAATAAAGATAAGTTGATTGTATTTTCTAAATATAACAAATTCAACTTTATGTCTTTACTGAGAACCCAAACATTATCCTTTACATTGAATTCAAATCCGCTATCTTTTACTTTTAATACCGAGAGCTTTTCTAAAATCGATTTCTCCATTCACTCCTCCTTTATTATTATTTATTTTTTCTTCTTTCAGTAAATCTGCTTCCTGGAAAGCCCTGGAAGCCTCTTCGCTTATAAATCTATTATTATAAATCAGAACTGATTTTGAGTTTACTTTCCAACCCATTCTAATGCACCGGATTCTATCTAACTCGTTTAATTTATATGGGTCTGTTACACCTATATACTTTAAGCTGTATATATAGTTCCATGTATGTCGTAAACAATGTCCAGTGAAGTGACTGAAAGAGCTTCCTTCATATTCAATTTCTTTTATTTTTCTCATAATTTTGTTATATGCACTTATGGTTAATGGTAATCCCTCTGTAACTCCGGATTTGTGAGTAACTAATATATAATCATGATTCTTACATTTAGCATGATATGATCTCTCACCTTCAATATATGAACTTATCTGCATACATAACCTTTCACTGATATTAATCTCTCTCTCAACCGTTTTTACGAGTGGTTGAAATACTCTGGGATCTTCTGGGTCATTTATTCTTTTTGATATTTTCAGATATCTTTGCTTTCTTTTAAAATCTGATATCTTTAAGTTTAAAAGCTCCCCTCCTCGCATTCCAGTTTCATAAAGTATTAATATAGCAAGTTGATTTCTTTTCCGACAATTCCTCTCAAATGGATTGTATTCGCTTTCAGGACTGACACATTCCAGTAGAGCTTCTACAGTTTCTTTTTCTAAAGATTTGAAATTATCGCTCATATAAGAATATGAAGTTATCTTAGGTTTATGCTTTTGAAAGTTGGATTTAATGAATTTTAGCAATGAATTTGTTTCATACACAGAACCTCTATAAAACGAATCATAAATCCATGATATATAGTCGCTAATAACTGTAAGTCGATAATGTAGATTTTCTTCGTTAACCTTTTTGTATGTCACCATATCAATTATTTTACGTTTCTTCCTTTTCACTCTAAGAAACTCTGATAATGAATATAACTCTGTATAGCTTAAAAAAGTCTTGTTACTTACTCTTTCGAGTATACTTATATTTTCCTTAATCAAGTATTTTTCAAAAAGGATCAAAACATAGGCGTTTCTCAATATAGTATTGAACGACTTATTTTTCTGTCGCCCAAGCAAACCAAGATATATATTTTGATAGTATAACGGCAGGCCAGAGTTTGAATTTAATATCATACAAAATCTTTCTCCCCCTTTCGTCATTATCTTTTTAACTAAATATTCACTCTTCATTGTTACCCCATAATTTATTTTTATTTATAGGTAACATAATTTTTTAGCAAGTTACAAATTTATTTTTCATTATTTTCAACAACCTTATTAATTGCGGCTCCAATAACGAATCGGCCATATATTCACCTTAAGGTGAATATATAGTCCCCTATATTTACCTTAGTTAGTAACTTATTGATATAAAATGAATAATAGAAAAGTGTAATTTGTTTTGTAAAGTACAAATCAGGAATTAGTAAATATTGAAATGTACGGTGTACGAAAATTTAAACAACTATGTTAATGGACACTATATGATGTTAAAATCACTGATCTAACGAGCTATATTATATGGGCAATGTTTCATGGGACGAAAAACTTCTGCATTTTTAAAGTTAATAGGAGTTATAGGTTCTTTATGCGGGATTATTGCGACAGCATTCGCAATCTATGCGCACTACAACCCGACCTCCCCTTCTACTCAGAGATATGACAGCATTGTAGGAAGCTGGCTATCTGATTACTCTTACACTGTAAAAGGTAATACCGTTAGGGTTAATGGAAAAACGACCTTCTTCTCTAATGGAAAATACAACTTTCATGGCAGTATCTCTATTGACTCTTATGCTCCAGGTGATCATATATTCATAGACTATCTTTCTGACGGTGCTGGTGATTGGCAACTATATGATAATGAGTTAATTACATCATTAAATAGCTTAAAAACAAAACCCATGAAGCTGGTTTTAAATAACAAAGATCTTGATCCACTGAAAATAGAGGTGGTAAACAATAAAAAGTTACCAACTATTGAGGAGAGTATGGCAGATGGGAAAAACCAAGCCTATAAAATAATTCAAACCACAAAGAGTCAGTTAACACTGGAAGTTATTAACGAAATAGGAAACAATTTTAAGTTTAACATGCACAAAGCAAACTAAGTCTGATGGCGATATAAAATCGCCATCCCATGATTAATCTTTATAAATCTCAGCTTCAAGACCACAATAGGTTAGCATATCCGTTATCAATGGGATCTCAGAAAAATTTTGTGAACATACTTCATCCCACCAGTTAGCTCTTTTTGCACAGCGAGTTAATATGACCTCTTCAATCGCTCGTGAAAATGCCACAAAGACTGTTTTTTGATTTTCTATCTGCTCTTCTTCATCGCCAAAATACGCACCAGGTTCAAGACCTACGACGATGACTTTTTTAAACTCCAAACCTTTACTTTTATGAATCGTCATAAGTGGTATCGTTTTATTTCCGAGTAACATATCAATAGCTGCTAATTTATTATCTTTGATACCTAAAGTTTCCAGATGTTGTGAAAGAGAATTAATAGTATAGTCCAAGCCATTTCCATTTATATATTGTGGGAAGTAAGACTTGATCTCATCGATACCAAATATACTTATTAATCCATATATATAATCAACAACATTTCCATTGATGTCCTTGTTCGATTTTATAAAACGACTAAGCTCTTTTTCCAAACGAGTAATATCTCTGCTTTTATTTACCCCTCTTATGTTGCATAAAAGTTCCATTGTAGAATTCCAGCCTTCAATAGACTTTTTATCGCAGGTAAACATTAGCATTTTTAAGATTAACTGAACTATTGCTTCATTGAGTAATTCCTGATAGGTATTCTCGATGCGGCACTTTATATCCAAGTCTTGTAGAGATGAGATGATTTTATCCGTGTAATGTTTAGACGGATTTCTGAATAAGATACATATTTCTCTTTCATCAACCCCTTTTTCAATCCATTTTTGGATACATAATGCTATGTATGCCCCTTCTATATTGCTTTCATCAAATTGTATTAACTTTGCTGAACCTTCATTCTCGATTAACTCCATCTCAGGTTTGTTATCAGCATGATTCATGAATGCCTCCATCATGCGTTGATAACTTATAAGATTTTTCAGCGATCTTCTATTACTTAATAATTCATTATGATGTTCAATCGCAAAGTCATTTTTAAAAATCTCAAATGCACTATGCAATGCTCCCGCCCATCCCATTATTCTTTGTTTAGTATCACCTACAGCTGTTATTTTTATTTTTTTATCTAAAAAAATACTTTTGAAAATTTCGTATTGTTGATAAGTAGTATCTTGAAACTCATCAATGAAAGCATATTCGTAAGTCGAATTAATAGCATTTGAAAGGAACTTATTGTTTCTTATGATATAATTCGCAAGGAAGTTTATCATTTTAAACGAAACTTTGGATTTTCCCTCCAATAAACGATACCAAACAAATCGTTTAATACGAGCATCTACCGAATGCTCTTCACCCTTTTTATAAGGCCTAACAATATAATTATTTTCGAAATTGTTATGTTTTAATTTCTTAAGTTCCTCCGCAGTTAGTCCCTCAAAACCAACGGCATCTCGTTTAACCTCTTCTACGAATTTTTTATTTTCAGGAAAATATATTTCATAATCATCTGAAGGCCGATACGCCACTGGAAGTGTACTCTTAAATCTATCTACAATGCTTTTACAAAATGCATCGAATGTCGTTGACTCAAACTTTTGTCTATATTTCAAGTCAAGTCGTGAGTTAACTCGATCTTGAAGATTTTGCGCAGCATCTTTTTTAAAGGACAATGCAATTATTCTTTTATCCCTGCACTTTCCTGTCTCAATTAAGAAACATGCTTTCTGAGCTAATAACTCGGTTTTACCTGCACCGGGACCAGCAAGAACAAGATTATGTTCTGTGCTATTCCGTATTACTTTCATAGCCTCGTCTTCTACTTCTTGGATGTCTTTTAGAACCCAATCATCATCTTTTATTATTGGCATCACAGAAGACCTCTTACTGTTTCGATAAGTTCATTGAGAACTTCAGGACTGTTATCTCTTAACTTATCGTCTTCCATTTTTGATAGAACATAATTATGCGATAATGGCTTACCTCTTCCTAAAAATAAGTAGCGGTACCAAAAGTACTTCTCGAAGTCATCAAACTTACTAATATCAATATCTTTTTCTTCTTTTTTCAAAACTGAAGCTATTGCAGCTTTAACTTTCTTGTTATATTCAGGATCATCATCCTTTGGCAATCTTGGTCCTCCATTTTCAGGTGCAAATTTTTTGTAATCCTCAAAGAATTCATTTAGCATTAGCCAATCTAAATCATAAGGGAAGGAAAAGTACACACCATATTCCTTTAACGACTCTATCCATGCAATTTCTTCATCCCTATCTTCATCCCATGAATGCATTACTTCTAAATCTTCGTCAGACAAAACCCCATCACTCATTTTAAGCAATATATTCTTGTCTACTCCAATTGAAATAAGTTGTTTTACCGCGTATTTAATCCTTCCCCAACCTCCACCCCCTCTCCTGAAATCATAATCGAGAAGAGTTACATGAGGAATTGAAAGCTCATTTAGAAGTTTCCAAAAATGATTAACATATCGACCACCCAATGGTGCAAATGTTATTAATGAAGTGTCAATCTCTATTCCATTTACTTGTGCTATTTTAGGAATGACGATCTCTTCACTATCACCTTCACCAAGTATAACAACTTTTGCAAAATAAATTTCCGGATATGCTTTTACAGCTTCCTTAACATATGTAAAAGTATCAACATTCTCGGCATCATCTTTATCTTCCCTTGGTAATAATATTTCTTTGACAATTGTATTTTTATTATCATGAAGACGGAAATATCTTATATTCTCTGGCTCCACCCTATTAAGTAAAGATGGTGCATGTGTAGTCAAAACTACCTGTGCCCGATCATTCTCTGATATCTCTTCACACAGTTTAACTATCCTTCCTAAATATTGAGGTGAAAGGTGGTTTTCAGGTTCTTCTATTAATATTATAGTTAGATTTGGGGGGGCTAATGCTTCTACTGATATTGATAACTGTTTCCCATCAGAATTGATTATCTCATCTTCAATGTCAAACGCAGATTTGACTAAAGATAAATAAAATAATGATTTCATACCATCACTCAATCTTTCAGTTGGTAATGGTTGTGTATCTGGACTGGGTAAAAAGACAGTGTCGATATGTTTTAATACATCTTCAATTCCATTCACTACTGGCTTAATTTGAAGCTTTTCAAAGTAACCCCCAGTGAAGAGGGTTTTCCAATTTCTACCTAATGACGATGTTATCGTCTGAACCCCAACTTCTTCTTGGAACTGGTTTCCGATTGATACAGCAACCTCATCAACTGTTGACGCCATTTGATCAGACCATTCAACTGCATTTATCAGACGGTGCATGATGGTTCCGGCTGTTTGCTTCAGTTGTTGGGCAGGATCTCGGTATGCAGGGACATAATGAACATGAATTTTCGATCTTTCATATGCTGTTATATTTTTTTCATACTCCCCGATTTCCCACACTAGGTCGCTTTCTATATCTCCTTCTGCAAGGTTAGTCTTTGTCCATTTTGCTTTTAATTTTGCAGTACAGTATGGGATCTCTGCCGCTTCACTTGAAACTAAATGCTTAAAGAAATCTGCAACTGTATTGTCCTCACCATCTTCCAAATCTGCGAATTCGAATTTTACACGAACTGATAGCTCTCTTTCATCTTGAGTATCGATTTCATCCCCAGGAGGAACATAAAAATCATCAACTTGAATAATTCTATCGGAGCTTTTGACGCCAAACATTCTTGTTAATGCGAGTAAAACTGCCGTTTTCCCTGTTCCGTTCCCTCCAATTAAGCTGGTGAATGAATTTATATTTATAGTTTGCCCTACATTATCAAAGCTCTTAAAACCTTTGATCTCCATTTGTGTAATTTTCATTATCACCTCAATTGCTGTTTTAAAAAATCATAATCGCTAATTATTTCTGCATTTGTAATAATTTCTTCTGCGCACAACTTAAAACATTTTAAGAATATATTTTTATCATCTTTATGTTCCCAATGTTTCTTTAAAGCTTCTTCAATTGAAATCCAAATAACTTGCAAACCGTTATTAGATAATTCACCTGTTAAAACTGTTTCTTCCACACAGAGTATATGCCCTAAGATAACATCATCGTATATCTCAGTTTCTGATTTGCTAACTCCTAACCGTTTAATTTTCTTTTTTGAATAATTTTACTTCTGACGATAAAAGGATGTTCTTCTATAAAGTCGGTCAATGATGTAAAAGCCAAACCACGAACCTGAGCACCATGCATTGAACTACTTACTTTATGGATATCTCTCCAAACTCGCAGATCACCTAATACATAGAGAACCCGCTGATTTCTCGCTTTCGTATCTTCTGCTTGGTATTGGATATAAGGTGGTCCTCCCCCATTTTGTCTATATCGGGCAAGGGTTTTGATGCTTATGCCAAGAAAGACAGAAGCAAGCTCACTATTTACAGTGGCAGAATCAGGCATTTGACCAAATAGTTTCCATACCTCTGAATACTCCCGCAAAACTTCCACCACACTCATCTTCACTCCCTCGTTTCAGGTAATGGAGGATACTTAGCCGAAGCAAGTAACACATTGTATAATTTAGGAGCAGTCATAAGCATATGCAACTCAATCCTTTGTAATGCTTCAAAAATCCGTTCTTGATCAGGTTCTGCATACCTTTCTGTTGGATCTGTTGTATTTCTGTGATTGAGCAATCTCTTAACGACGGCATATGAAACAAGTTCTTCAGCAACCCTACCAAATGTCCTTCGTAGATCATGCATACCAAGCTTCAGGATTCCCGCCTCTTGGCAGATATATTCTCTTAGACTTTTGCTATCGGAATAGTGACCAACTTTACTTCGAGAAGAACGGGCCGGGAAAACCCACTTCTGTTTGTCCTTCCGGGTTCCCGTATCGTTTACTATGTCTCTTCTATCTTCCAAAATTCTTTTGACGGCATCACAAATCGGAAGCTCGTGATCGTTTCGATTCTTAGTGTCGTAAAAACGGATAGTTCTGTTACTCAGGTCAACATAGCTTGTCGTTTTTGCTTCTTCATTGGTTAGAGCTTCCCTCCAACATAAAGATGCTGTTTCTTCCTTACGAGCACCTAAGAGAACGGTGAGTAGCAGATAATCGCACCCAAGGCGGTTGAAGCTTCTCTTATTATGTAATGCAGTCAAGAACCGACCAAGTGTATCTTTCGGAGAAAGTGGGTTTCGAACACCTTTCGCACGATAGCTATCCTCAAGCTCAGAACGAGTCCTAAACTTCTTCTGAACTTTCAAGATAGAGAATGGATTGTAGGACAAGGAGGGTTGTCGTTGCTGGGTCTGGGCATTGCTGGCTTCAATTTCGATTGCATGTCTGACAGCAACATTGATCCACCTAAAGGTCTGTTCCGCTGCTGTTCTAGCTCTTGAAGCAATCTCATCAAACTTCCGAAGAATTTCATTACCAGTAAGATCTTTAACTCGCAAACCAGCCCACTCAGAAAGCCTGTTTTCTGCTTTATCTAATACAGCCAAGGTGTTGGGTTTAGCTGGTTTCGCTCTACCCAGCAGATGCTGGCGGTATTGAGCAAACACTTCACTGATAGTGAGTTCAGAAGCATCGGACTCCCGTTTTATCTTGTTAGGATTCCTTTTGGTCAACTTCATGGTTTGAACTAAATTGCGAGCAACCTCGCGGGCTTGATCGATGTTAGCGAAATCAGAGACATTGCCAATTGTAGACCTGATAACCTCCGATGGAGATTTCCCCCCTGTCTTAGGGCGATTGCCAGGAGAAGACACTCGTCGCTGAACGATATAGGTCTTTTTCGTTGCACTGATTTTGACACCGAAACCGACTGGTGAATCACGATGGCTGTCAGTGATAAGATAAGGTTTTCTATCTATGTTGGGTAAGTACACTACTCGCCCATCTTGATCGAGACTTGGTTTGACGTCGATAGATAACTTATTGATTATAATCGACTGATTGAGTGTCATTTTCATCGATGTATACCAGCAGTTCAAGTGTGTATACCAGATAGTAGCTAGAATACTTCTGGTATACAAATTTAACGATTCACATGGGTTTTAAAGGGTTTCACATGGGGCCACCTGAGTACCCAAAAGACTTAAAAAACGAGTAAAATCAATATGAATGAGTCTATTGACAAGGATCTATCAGACCACACGCCGATGATGCAGCAGTACCTAAAGCTGAAGGCGCAGCATCCTGACATTCTGCTGTTCTATCGTATGGGAGACTTTTACGAGCTGTTTTACGACGATGCAAAACGCGCCTCGCAGCTGATGGATATCTCGTTGACCAAGCGCGGCGCATCGGCGGGTGAACCGATCCCGATGGCGGGCGTTCCGCACCACGCGGTGGAAAACTACCTGGCAAAACTGGTTAGCCTTGGCGAATCCGTAGCGATTTGCGAACAGATCGGCGATCCCGCCACCAGCAAAGGGCCGGTTGAGCGCAAAGTCGTCCGCATCGTCACGCCCGGCACCATCAGCGATGAAGCATTGCTGCAGGAAAAACAGGACAACCTGCTGGCCGCCATCTGGCAGGACGGCAAAGGGTTCGGTTACGCCACGCTGGATATCAGCTCCGGCCGTTTCCAATTGGCGGAGCCCGCCGATCGGGAAACCATGGCGGCGGAACTGCAACGCACCAATCCGGCCGAACTGCTGTACCCGGAAAACTTCGAGGCCATGCCGCTCATTGAGCATCGGCATGGCCTGCGCCGCCGCCCACTCTGGGAATTCGAGCTGGATACCGCCCGGCAGCAGCTGAATCTTCAGTTCGGGACCCGCGATCTCACCGGTTTCGGCGTTGAACAGTCCCGAATGGGGCTGCGGGCAGCCGGGTGCCTGTTGCAATACGCCAAAGACACGCAGCGTACCTCTTTGCCGCATATCCGCAGCATCACCATGGAGCGGCAACAGGATGGCATCATCATGGATGCCGCCACCCGGCGTAATCTGGAACTGACGCAAAATCTTTCCGGCGGTACGGAGAATACATTGGCGGCAGTGCTGGATCGCACTGTCACACCGATGGGCAGCCGTATGCTGAAACGCTGGTTGCATATGCCGGTTCGCGATGCCCACTTGCTGATGCAACGCCAACAGGCAGTGGGCGCCTTGCAGGATATCGCCCATGAGCTACAGCCTTTCTTGCGCCAGATCGGCGATTTGGAACGTATCCTCGCCCGGTTGGCGCTACGAACCGCCCGCCCACGCGATCTAGCCAGAATGCGCCACGCCTTCCAGCAACTGCCGGATATCCATGCCCTGCTGGCCAGGGTAGACGTCGACTTCATCCGACAACGGGATGCCCAAATCGGCCAGTTTGATGACCTGCGCGCCCTGCTGGAGCGCGCCATCATCGAGTCCCCGCCGGTACTGGTTCGCGACGGCGGCGTCATCGCCAGCGGCTACAACGAGGAACTGGACGAATGGCGGCGACTGGCGGACGGCGCCAGTGACTATCTGGATAAACTGGAAATCCGCGAACGCGAACGGCTGGGCATAGATACGCTGAAAGTCGGCTTCAACGGCGTTCATGGATACTATATCCAGGTGAGTCGCGGCCAAAGCCACCTGGTACCCATGAATTACGTCCGCCGCCAGACATTGAAAAATGCGGAACGCTACATTATTCCGGAGCTGAAGGAATATGAGGACAAGGTTCTGACGTCTAAAGGCAAGGCTCTGGCGTTGGAGAAAGCGCTTTATGACGAGTTGTTCGATCTGCTGCTGCCGCACTTGGCCGAATTGCAGCAAAGCGCCAGCGCGTTGGCGGAGCTTGATGTACTCGCCAATCTGGCCGAACGCGCTGATACGCTGAATTACGTTTGCCCAACCTTAAGCGACAAACCCGGCATCAGAATCACCGGCGGCCGTCATCCGGTGGTGGAGCAGGTACTTAGCGAACCGTTCATCGCCAACCCGCTGTCGCTGTCGCCGCAACGTCGCCTGCTGATCATCACCGGCCCTAACATGGGCGGCAAAAGCACCTATATGCGTCAGGCAGCGTTGATCGTACTGATGGCGCATATCGGCAGCTACGTCCCAGCCGAACAGGCAAGCATCGGCCCGGTAGATCGCATATTCACCCGTGTCGGCGCCGCCGACGATCTGGCATCTGGACGCTCTACATTCATGGTGGAAATGACGGAAACCGCCAATATTCTGCATAACGCCACAGAACACAGCCTGGTGCTGATGGATGAAATCGGGCGCGGTACATCCACCTACGACGGCCTGTCGCTGGCCTGGGCCTGTGCGGAAACGCTGGCCAACAAAATCAAGGCGATGACGCTGTTCGCCACCCACTATTTTGAACTCACCAATTTGCCGGAAAAGATGGAAGGCGTGGTCAACATCCACCTGGATGCGTTGGAACACGGCGAAACCATTGCGTTTATGCACAGCGTGCAGGACGGTGCGGCCAGTAAGAGTTATGGTCTGGCGGTCGCCGCGCTGGCCGGCGTGCCCAAAGACGTCATCAAGCGGGCCCGTCAAAAACTGAAGGAGTTGGAATCTCTCGCCGGCCATGCTTCCAGCAGTCATGTGGACGGTTCACAACTGGCGTTGCTCAGCCCTGAAGAACCGTCGCCGGCGGTTGAAGCGCTGGAATCCATTGACCCGGACAGCCTGACGCCGCGCCAAGCGCTGGAATGGCTCTATAAGCTGAAAAATATGCTGTAACTAGCACGGAAGCCGTGTCAGGCGAGGCACCGCTGTTTTCGCCAGATACGGCCGGATAAAAGGCCCGGCGGATAAACCGCCGGTTCAGACGCGGCGTGCCGCCGGTTCGAGTCCGGCGTCACGACGAACATGAAGTGCAAATGTCTTCATGATGCGGCTATCGCAGCCGATTGCTACGCCGTGCCAGGATACGGGGGTGGTCATGAAATCGACCGCAAACAGACGATAACGGTGATCAGATAGCGGGTTTTTATCCTGCCCCAGCGCTTCCAGGTAGGCATCTCTGGCACGGAAGTAATGTTTATCGCCGTGATTGTCGGTCAATATGAGCTGTTCGGCGGTACGGCGCCAGCGGCCGGACTCTTCGGCCATCACCTGGCCGCCAGTGCGATCACGATAGGACTCCTGCATGACGAAACTGCCGTCTGCATCCAGAAACAACGCGGCTTCGATATCGCCGCACGCACCGCAGGGAAGTTTACCGCGATAGTGCTGGGCCATTGGCCTCAGTTGCTCTTCCTTCCCTTTGGGCGAAGAATGGCAGCCGATTAATCCCGATAGTGCGACAATCAACACGCCCCCAGTGATCCATTGCTTCATCCATTCCTCTCCTGCGTCGAGTCGGCTCGACATAACGTTGCACAACGAGTGCCATCATCCTTGATGAATGGCAGTTTTCCAGTCGTCAAAAGCGAGTTCCAGATTATTCTTATCATCGGAAAACCAGATCGTTCCTTCCTGCAGCGTGGCTTGCAGCGTCATATTACGAGTCGCCAGAGAGGCCAGCAGACCCAGTTGCCGATCATCCAAAAAGCGGATGGTCAGATTACGCAGAGGAGCGACTTTGTCAGCGATGTTTTGCCACCAGACTCGAGCCGCCCGCTCACCATAGGCATACAGCACGACGGTAGGCGCAAGGCTGCAGGCTTTTTTCAACCGTTTTTCATCCGGTAGCCCCAGTTCGATCCACAGTTGCAGTTGTTGCGCATCGTCATGCAACCAGATTTCCGGTTCATCATCGGCACACAACCCCTTGGTGAAACGTAAACGTTCATCGGCGTGACATACCCATGCCAACAAACGGAGCATCATCCGCTGATCGGTTTCCGAAGGATGCTGGGCGATGGTCAAGCTGGCATCATGAAAAAAAGATCGGTCCATATCCGCAATGTTAACGCTCGCTTTGTAAACCGTTGCTTTCAATGCCATGTTTTCCCCCTTTCGACAGACGCGACAGTGTACCCGAAGCGCGCGATGCCACCCAACGCATTCCATGGCAAAACACCATTCCGTCTGCGCAGACTGTTTATGTCTGAACCGAGGACGCCCTCACAATCAATACCATAAGCACGGAATATGGCGCTTGCATATGCTGATAACCCGTAATGGCCTGTGCTATAGTCGAAAATAGAATTAGAGTTTATCTTCGTAGATTTATATTCTCGGCCACGATAACGACGACAAACGCATGAATGTCTACCGGGCTAAGCTCTAAGGGAGGATATTGTGCAACAATACAGTGAATTAGTACGCCGTCTTTATGCGGAGATCGCCAGCGGTGATCTGGGTTTCATACCCGACGCTCTGGGTTGTGTATTGAGAACCCTGGATGGCATTGCCGCCGACAGCGAATTGCCATCCTCTGTCAGGGAACAAGCGGCTTATGCCGCTGCTAACTTATTGGTGAGCGATTATGTCAATGAGTAATGAATATCAACCCATCAATTGTGATGACTACGATAATCTGGAAGCCACTTGCCAGCAGAAGCTGACGCTGACCGTTGAATTGCGCGACGGGGAGGTCGTCGTCGGAACTGCCAGCGATATGATCTCTCGAAAAAGTGTTGAATATCTGGTGATTGAAGCCTCGGGAAAAACTCGTGAACTTCGCCTTGACCATATACTGAGCTTCAGCCATCCCGAAATCGGCAAAGTTGTGGTGAGCGAATCCTGACGGAATTCTGCCCGGTAAATGCAGCCAAACGGACAACCCAGGTTGTCCGTTTTTTTATTGCCGACGGAAAACCGCGTCCAGGCGACATGAACACACACCGGTTTGGTGCTCTCTTACCCGATCCTTACGCTTTCAAACTTCCGGAACAGTAGAAACGGGCAGTGAAAGAACCGGGCGGCAACAGAGCAAACGTCGTCGCAATCCCTTTCAAAGAAACACATCCATCCGAGATGGCATACCGGCGCGACCGACATTGGGCTATTCATCGCCCTCCCCCGGTAAATGCCAGTCAACATACCAGCCACCACTCTCTGATTCTGGTTGCCCGGCCTGGGTCACAAAACGCCCGAGCGCGGCGATCAGCACATCGTTGTAGAAAATCATCGGCGTTCTGTCACGAAGCCAGGGCGGCACGCCCAATTCCTGCCACAACTTCTTGATATGACGCCCATGCTGGCGCCCGACAATATGCACGTCGCCGGAAGCACTGAATCTCACCGTCACCGTTTCATGGCGTTGTGGACGACGGATACAGGCGCCGGTTTTCTCAGACGACAACCGTAATTCTCCCAAGCCATCAGGCAACGGCAATGCCCCGATTTCCGGCTGCCACGCCAGAACACACGCCTTCACCGAGTTCATTACCGGCAAAAGGTACAAATCGCCCCGGAATCGCCGTACTTGCCAACGCCCCAATAGGAGCGATGGTTCAGCGTCCTCCCGGCAGCAGGCGACTTCCAGCCACAAACGCGACAGTTGATCCCGCGCGGGCATTTTCGCCCCACGCGACGCCAGCCAGCGACGTAGCAACGCGAAACGACGCGCCGGGCTCAATGGGCGTAAAGCACCGATAGCCAACCCGCCTTGCGGATTGCACATCCCCGCCAAAGCCTCCGCCAGCAGTTCATCCAACAATTGTTCCTGCTCCGCGCACAGTTCGGCGCTGCGCGCCACGGCGGACGGAAAGTGCGGCCATCGCTGTTTCAACAAGGGAAGGATCCGCAGACGAAGGAAATTGCGATCAAATCGCTCATCGCTATTGCTGTCATCTTCAATCCAACGCAATTGGTGTGTGTTGGCATAGCACGCCAGTTGCTCGCGCGACATGTTCAGCAAAGGCCGCCGTTGTCTGAACGCTCCGCTTGCCGAAAACGCCGCCATGCTGGCGAGCCCGGCAGGGCCGCTGCCCCGCTTGAGTGCCAGCAGGAATGTCTCGCTCTGATCGTCTTGATGCTGCGCCGTCAGCAAGGTTTCCTGCGGTTGCAGCGACGTCCTCAGGGCGGCATAGCGCGCCTCGCGAGCGGAGGCTTCAATACCGCCACGCCGCGCATCAACGTGGACGGTCAACACCTCAAACGGAATCCGCCATAACTGGCATTGGCGACGACAGTGGTCAGCCCAGGCATCCGCACGCGGATTAAGCCCGTGATGAACGTAAGCGGCCCGCACCTCAATCGGCAATTGCTGTTGCAAGCGCATCATCAGATGCAGCAGTACGCAGGAATCCAGCCCACCGCTGTATGCCACCAAAAAACGGCTATCGGCGTCGATCTGCCGGCGCAACAACGCCAGGAGATCGTTTTCCGGCACATGTTCAGCGCTCATAAAGTTCCAGGGGTAATCCATCAGGATCGGCGAAAAAGGTAAAACGACGCCCGGTTATCTCATCAGTGCGAACCGGCTCGCAATCCACGCCCGCGGCATTCAGTTCGGCCACCGCTTGCCCGATATCCTCCACCGCAAACGCCAAATGCCGCAGACCGCAAGCTTCCGGACGACTCACCCGCGCAGGTGGAGCAGGGAAGGAAAACAGCTCAATCAGATAACGATCATTGAGCGACAGATCGCCTTTCCAGGAGTCTCTGGCCGAACGATAGATTTCATTGATCAGAGTAAAACCCAATACGTCGCAATAAAAACGCTTACTTCGGACGTAATCGGAAGCGATGATCGCTATATGGTGGATATCCTGCAGTTTCAACATGGGTGTCAATCCGGGACAGATCAGACCGCCATCATAACAAAAAAGCCCGCTATCGTTGCCAATAGCGGACTTTCCGGACAAGCATTATGTGGTCTAACGATCAACAGTAGCCGTAGTTCATCAAACGCTGATAGCGACGGTTGAGCAATTCGTGTTCACTCAGCGTGTCCAGTTCAGCGAGATCCGACAACAGTTGAGATTTCAGCGAGGCGGCCATCGCTTCCACATCACGGTGGGCCGAGCCCAGCGGTTCGGGAATCACTGCGTCGATCAGTTGCAGCTCTTTCAGGCGCGGTGCCGTAATCCCCATGGCGTCAGCCGCCAGCGGCGCCTTGTCCGCACTCTTCCACAGAATGGATGCGCAACCTTCCGGCGAAATCACGGAATACGTGCTGTACTGCAACATGTTGACCTTGTCGCCCACGCCAATCGCCAGCGCGCCGCCAGAACCGCCTTCGCCGATCACGGTGCAAACAATCGGTACGCTCAGCCCAGACATTTCACGCAGGTTGCGGGCAATAGCCTCGGACTGCCCGCGCTCTTCCGCGCCTACGCCCGGATAGGCTCCCGGCGTGTCGATGAAGGTGATGATCGGCATTTTGAAACGTTCAGCCATTTCCATCAGCCGCAGCGCCTTACGGTAGCCTTCCGGCGCCGGCATGCCGAAATTACGGCGAATCTTTTCTTTGGTTTCACGGCCTTTCTGATGGCCGATGATCATCACCGGACGCCCATCCAGCCGGGCGATGCCCCCAACGATCGCTTTGTCGTCGGCAAAGGCGCGATCCCCCGCCAGCTCGTCAAAATCGGTGAAGATGTGCTGCACATAATCCAACGTATAAGGACGCAACGGGTGGCGCGCTAACTGGGCGACTTGCCATGCCCCGAGGTCGGAGAAGATTTTGCGCGTCAGTTCTACGCTTTTCTCTCGCAGACGCTTTATTTCCTCGTCCAGATTAATATCTAATTTTTCGTCCTGGCGGCTAACTGAGGTCAGGGAATCAATCTTCGCTTCCAACTCTGCAATCGGCTGCTCAAAATCAAGAAAATTCAGACTCATAGTATTCCTATATTAGTCAAATTCCAGTTCTACCTGTTCACTACCAACCAGAGTGCGTAAGTCATTCAGCAACCCGTCGGTAGGCGTAACACGCCACGCGGCACCAAAGCGTAACCGGGCTCGCGCATCCTCTCTCAGGTAGTAAAGATGCACCGGAATCGTCCCCGATCGATGGGGTTCCAACGACTGACGGAGACGGTTTAATAGCTGGTCATCAATTTGCCTGTCGGTCAGCGAGATAGCAAGTCCGCGCGCGTATTTTTCCCGCGCTTCGCTGATATCCATTAACTCCCGGGCAGTCATTCTAAGTCCACCGCTAAAGTCATCAAAGCTGACCTGTCCGCTGGCGATAAGAATGCGATCCTTCTCCAACAGATGCTGATATTTCTCCAGTGCGTCGGTAAACAGCATCACTTCCAGGCGACCAGAACGATCGTCCAGCGTACACACGCCGATACGGTTGCCTCGTTTAGTCACCATGACACGCGCAGCCAGCACCAACCCGACGGCGATGGTGACTTTTCCCCGCTCCGTGGGATGCATGTCTTTCAAACGCCCGCCTCCGGCATAGCGTTCAATTTCTTTCAGATACTGGTTGATCGGATGTCCAGTCAGGTACAGTCCCAACGTCTCGCGCTCGCCATCCAACACCACCTGCTCCGGCCACGGCGGTACCGTACTGTACGACTGTTCAACCTGCTCCGGCGATTCCGTCAATACACCGAACATATCCGACTGCCCAATGGCTTCCGCCCTGGCGTGCTGCTCGGCGGACTTCATGGCATCGGGCAATGAGTTCATCAGCGCCGCACGGTGAGGGCCCAGCCGGTCAAACGCGCCGGACATGATCAGTTTTTCCAGTACCCGGCGGTTCAGCTTTTTGATATCGGTACGGGCGCAAAGATCGAACAAATCGCGGAAATAGCCGCCGTTATTGCGAGCCTCGATAATGGCTTCAATCGGCCCTTCGCCCACACCTTTTATCGCCCCGATGCCGTAAACGATCTCTCCCGCATCGTTAACATGAAAATGATACAGACCGCTGTTGATATCCGGTGGCAGGATTTTCAGCCCCATACGCCAGCATTCATCGACCAGACCGACGATTTTGTCGGTATTGTCCATATCCGCGGTCATCACCGCCGCCATAAATTCAGCAGGATAATGCGCCTTCAGCCACAGGGTCTGGTACGACACCAGCGCATAAGCCGCCGAGTGTGACTTGTTGAAACCATAACCGGCGAATTTCTCCACCAGATCGAAGATTTTCATCGACAACTCGCCGTCGACGCCCATCTTCTCCGCGCCCTCTTTGAACACCGAGCGCTGCTTCGCCATTTCCTCCGGTTTTTTCTTACCCATCGCACGGCGCAGCATGTCGGCCCCGCCAAGCGTATAACCTGCCAGCACCTGGGCTATCTGCATTACCTGTTCCTGGTACAGGATGATGCCGTAAGTCGGTTCCAGCACCGGCTTAAGCGATTCATGCTGCCACTGGATATCCGGATAGGAGAGCTCTTCGCGTCCGTGCTTACGGTCGATAAAGTTATCTACCATGCCGGATTGCAACGGCCCTGGCCGGAACAAGGCCACCAGCGCGATCATATCCTCGAAGCAGTCAGGCTTCAGACGTTTAATCAAATCCTTCATGCCGCGCGATTCAAGCTGGAACACCGCCGTGGTTTCCGAACGTTGCAGCATATCGAAGCTTTTTTTATCATCCAGCGGGATCGCAGCGATATCCACCGGTTCCAGCCCCTGCTTTTCCCGGCGGGGGTTGATCATCTCCAACGCCCAGTTGATGATGGTCAGGGTGCGCAATCCCAGGAAGTCGAACTTCACCAGACCGGCGTATTCCACGTCGCTCTTGTCAAACTGAGTCACCGGATGATGCCCTTCCGGATCGCAATACAGCGGCGCGAAATCAGTGATCTTGGTCGGCGAAATCACCACGCCGCCGGCGTGTTTACCTGCGTTACGAGTGACCCCTTCCAATTTGCGCGCCATATCGATCAGCGCCTTGACCTCTTCATCCGCGTCATAGATCTCGCCCAGTTGCGGTTCGGCGGCAAAGGCTTTCTCCAGCGTCATCCCAGGATCTGGCGGCACCAGTTTGGAAATACGATCGACAAAACCGTAAGGGTGCCCCAGTACGCGCCCAACGTCCCGAATAACTGCCTTCGCGGCCATGGTACCGAACGTGATGATCTGGGATACCGCATCACGGCCGTACATGTCGGCAACGTGATCGATCACCAAATCACGCTTTTCCATACAGAAATCGACGTCAAAGTCAGGCATCGACACACGTTCCGGATTAAGGAAACGTTCGAACAGCAGGTCAAACGCCAGCGGATCCAGATCGGTAATTTTGAGCGCATAGGCCACCAGCGAGCCCGCCCCCGAGCCTCGCCCCGGCCCAACCGGCACATTGTTGTCCTTGGACCACTGGATAAACTCCATCACGATGAGGAAGTAACCGGGAAACCCCATCTGGTTGATGACATTGAGTTCAATCTCCAGGCGCTCATCGTATTCAGGCCGGCGATTGGCGCGCTCCTCTTCATCGGGAAACAGGAAAACAAGCCGCTCCTCCAGCCCTTCTCTGGCCCGCAAGACCAGATAATCCTCCGTCGTCATGTCGCCCGTTGGGAACTGCGGCAGGAAATATTCACCCAGACGGATGGTGACGTTACACCGTTTGGCGATCTCTACGCTGTTTTCCAGCGCTTCAGGAATATCGGCGAACAGTTCGCACATTTCCTGTTCACTGCGCATATATTGCTGGGGACTGTAGTTGCGAGGGCGCTTGGGGTCGTCCAGCGTAAAGCCGTCGTGGATGGCGACGCGGATCTCATGGGCATCAAAGTCATCTTCACTGATGAAACACACATCGTTGGTGGCCACCACCGGCAAACCGCGCTCCGTAGCCAGAGCAACCACTGCGTGCAGATAACTCTCTTCATCAGGGCGGCCGGTGCGTATCAGTTCCAGATAAAAACGTTGAGGAAAGTGCTGCTGATAAAACGCCACACACTGATCCACCAGCGTCTGGTTGCCGCGCAGCAGGAACTTGCCGATGTCGCCTTGCCGTCCTCCGGAGAGCAACAGCAATCCGGCCTGATGCTCCACCAGCCATTCTCGCTCGATCGTCGGCCCAGCTGCGCCATAGCCGCGCTGGTAGGCGCGTGAAATCAGCAACGTCAGGTTCTGATAACCGTCGTTATTCATCGCCAGCACGCTGAGGCGCGCCAGCTCATCCCCCAACTCTTCACTTTGCAGATAAAAATCGGCGCCGATAATCGGCTTGATACCCGCGCCATGGGCGCCGCCGTAAAACTTCACCAGCCCGCAAAGATTGGTGAAATCGGTGATCGCTATCGCAGGCATTCCCAGCGCCGCCGCTTTCTTTACCAACGGGCCGACTTTCGCCAGCCCATCGATCATGGAATAGTCACTGTGAACACGCAGGTGTACAAAACGTGGTTCGGCCATTTTCAGATCCCATAATCTCTTCAGTAATCAGCCTGACGAAAATATCAGGCTGCTCATGCGTTTGCGTTATGCCAGACCCAACACCCGCTTAACCGGGGCAAAACTGCGTCTGTGGTGGAGGGTGGCGCCAAGCGTCGCCAGTTTTTCCAGGTGATAGGCTGTAGGATAGCCCTTGTGCTGTGCAAATCCATACTCAGGAAACAGCTTATCCAGCTCTTCCATTTCACGATCGCGCGTGACCTTCGCCAGAATGGACGCCGCGCTGATTTCGGCGACCCGGCTATCCCCTTTGACCACCGCCATTGACGGCATAGGCAGCGAAGGACACCGATTGCCGTCAATCAGCACATAGTCCGGCGTGACGGGCAACCCGGCCACAGCACGCTGCATCGCCAGCATGGTGGCATGCAATATATTTAACTGATCGATCTCTTCCGGTTCGGCACGCCCAAGGCTCCAGGCCCGCGCTTTTTCCCGAATTTCGTCATACAGCACCCGGCGACGTTTCTCGCTGAGCTGCTTGGAATCTGCCAAACCGGCAATCGGTTTGGCCGGGTCAAGAATGACAGCGGCGGTCACTACCGCGCCGACCAGCGGCCCGCGGCCGACTTCATCCACGCCGGCAATACAAATTGCCTGCGGATAGACAAAAATCTCACTCATGATCGTGACAACTCCAGTACCGCCTGGGCAGCTTGCTCGTCGGCATTGCAACGGATCTGCTCATGCAGGTGCAGAAAAGTCTGTTGCAGCACATTGACCTGTTCGCCACCCTGTAGCCATGGCATTAATGCGGCCGCCAGATTTTCCGGCGTGCAGTCGTCCTGCAGCAATTCAGTGACCAACTCCCGGCCAGCCAACAGATTCGGCAGCGATACCCAAGGGGTTTTTACCAACCGTTTCGCCAGCCAGAAAGTGAAAGGTTTCATTCGATACCCCACCACCATCGGGCTTTTAGCCAACATACACTCCAACGCCGCTGTTCCCGATGCCAGCAGCGTCGCATCGCTGGCGATCATGGCTTCACGCGCATGACCGTCCAACAAACGAACCGCCAAATTCGGCGCGACTGCGGCCTTGATGTGCTCGAACTGTTCGCGGCGTCGCTGATTCACCAGCGGCACCACAACCTCCATATCCGGCCAAGTCTGACGCAACAGCGCTGCGGTCTTCAGGAAATCCGCGCTCAGCATGTCCACTTCAGCGCTGCGGCTACCTGGCAATAAGGACAGACAGCGCGATGCTTCTGGAAGCCCCAGCATACGACGTGCAGCCAACTTGTCGGGATGTAACGGCATGGCATCTGCCATGGTATGCCCGATAAAACGGCAAGGGACATCGAAACGATCGTAAAATGCTTTTTCGAAAGGCAGAAACGCCAACACCATGTGCGTAGCGCGCGCAATCTTGAAGACCCGCTTCTGACGCCACGCCCAGACTGATGGGCTAACATAATGGATAGTCTTGATGCCGCTGCGTTTTAGGCGTTCTTCAAGGGTAATGTTGAAGTCCGGCGCATCAATGCCGACGAACACATCAGGCTGTAATTCGGTAAAACGGCGGGTAAGGTCGCGGCGGATCTTCAACAACCGGGGCAGACGCCCCAGCACTTCAACCACGCCCATGACGGCCAACTCTTCCATCTCATACCAGGCTTCACACCCGGCAGCCTGCATACGCGGGCCGGCGACACCGACGAAGCGCGCATCGGGCACTGCGGTCTTTAACGCCTGGATCAACCCGGCACCCAAAATATCGCCGGAGGTTTCTCCGGCGACCAGGCCTATAGTAAGAGGACGCTGCGGCATAAAATCAGCGGATGATGCCGCGCGTTGAGCGGGCGAAGAAATCGAGGAAGGCCTGCACGGCCGGTTGTTCAGCCGCCAGCGCTTCCAAATCGGGTTTGACTTCGTCCAGCGTTTTGCCGCTACGGTAGATCAGTTTGTAGGCAGCGCGAATCGCCTGCAGCGTTTCCTTATCAAAACCGCGACGTTTCAAGCCTTCAATATTGATGCCGAACGGCGTTGCGTGGTTTCCCTGTGCAATCACATAAGGGGGAACATCCTGCGCCACGCCGGAACACCCACCGACCATAACGTGTTCACCGATAACGCAGAACTGATGTACCGCCGTCATCCCGCCGATGATGGCAAAATCATCGACAAAGACGTGCCCGCCCAGCGTTGCATTGTTGGCCAGGATGCAACGGCTTCCGACGATGCAATCGTGAGCGATATGCGTATTGATCATCAACAGGTTATCGCTACCGACCTTAGTCAACCCACCGCCCTGCGCCGTACCGCGGTGAATAGTCACGCTTTCGCGGATCCGATTACGGTCGCCAATCTCGACACGGGTCGGCTCCCCGGCGTATTTCAAGTCCTGATTGACCTCACCGATAGAGGCAAACTGGTAGATTTCATTATCGCAGCCAATGCGCGTAATGCCATTTACCACGACATGGGACTTGAGCACGGTTCCAGCCCCGATCTCTACCTGAGCGCCGATATAGCAGAACGGCCCGATATAGGCGCCAGCGCCTATCACTGCTCCGTCTTCAACAATGGAACTGGGGTGAATAAAGGCGGTTTGATCAATCACGTTATCAGGCCTCCCGACGGCGAGCGCACATCATTTCCGCTTCGCAAGCTACTTCACCATCTACTTTAGCTACGCCACGAAAACGAGCCACACCGCGACGTTCTTTAATAAATTCGACTTCCAGAATCATCTGGTCTCCCGGCAGAACCGGACGTTTGAAACGGGCTTCATCAATTGCGGCGAAATAATACAACTCGCCCGGCTCAAGCTTACCTACGCTCTTGAACGCCAGAATACCGGTGGCCTGCGCCATGGCTTCCAGAATCAATACACCTGGGAAGATGGGCTTGCCCGGGAAGTGCCCTTGAAAGAAGGGCTCGTTCACCGTAACGTTCTTCACCGCGCGTAGGAATTTCCCTTCTTCAAAATTCAGTACGCGATCTACCAGCAGGAACGGGTAGCGGTGCGGCAATAGATCCAGAATCTCTCCGATATCCAGAGTATGGGTGTCTGTATTCAAAATACTCTTCCTGTCCATAAAATGATGTCATCAACAACACGGCCCGCCGAAACCTCAACATGAGGAATACGATGCAGGCCGCAAATCAGGCTCAGGCGCGCCAGCGCCAGCCTTGCTTGTCAAACGCTGAGGTCATGAATACGGGTGACTTAATCCTCCTGAAGCTTACGCTCCAGAGCTTTGAGCCGTTTGCTCATATCATCAATATTCATTACCAGTGCTGCGGTCTTACGCCAGACTTTGTTGGGCTGCAATGGAATGCCTGAAGAATACACTCCAGGTTCGGTAATAGGCCGCATGACCATCCCCATTCCCGTCACCGTGACTTTGTCACAAATTTCCATGTGACCATTAATCACGCTGGCACCACCAATCATGCAATAACGACCGATTTTCAAGCTTCCGGCCATAATCACACCACCAGCAACTGCGGTATTGTCACCAATCACAACGTTGTGTGCAATCTGACATTGGTTATCGATGATGACACCATTGCCGATGATCGTATCATCCAATGCGCCGCGATCGATGGTGGTATTTGCCCCGATCTCAACGCGATCACCGATTATAACCGTCCCTAGTTGTGGTATTTTGACCCAATTGCCGCGATCGTTGGCATAGCCAAAGCCATCCGAACCAATCACAGCGCCAGACTGGATCAAACACTGCTCACCCAAAACAACATTATGGTAAACCACTACATTTGCCCATAACCGGGTGCCAGCCCCGATACGGGCTTGTTTACCAATAAAGCAGCCAGCGCCAATCACTGCACCCTCGCCCAGTATCGCACCAGACTCAATAACAGCATTGGCGCCAACAGAAACCCCATCTCCTAAACGCGCATCAGGAGCAATCACCGCAGAAGGCGAAATGTCCTGTGCCGGCGTTGGCGTTGTATCCATCAACTGTGCCATACGCGCATAGGTCAAATAAGGATTCTTCACCACCAGAGCGGCAACATTGCAAAAAGGCACATCGGCCTCTGTCAGTACAACCGCCGAAGCATTCGTACTCGCCAGTTGCTCACGATAGCGGGTATCGGACAAAAAAGTAATCTGACCTGCCTGGGCGGACCGCATCGAAGCCACACCGGTGATGACGATATCGCCATCACCGTGCAACTGTGCATCCAACTGTTGAGCCAAGGCGTCCAGTCGAATTGAAAGCATGGATTATTTAACCTGTTTCAGCACATCAGCAGTAATATCTTTCGCATTATCCGCGTAAGCAACGGCATTGGCGTCGATAACCACGTCATAACCCTGCTTGGTCGCCACGGATTTAACTGCATCCTGGATACGGCTCAGGATCTTGTTACGCTCTTCCATCTGGCGGCGACGGCTATCTTGCTCGAGAGCCTGCCCTTTGGTATTCAACTGATCGCGCAAAACAGACAGATCTTTCTCCACTTTGCTGCGTTCGCTGGCTTTCATGGTAGAAGCATCGCGCTGATATTTTTGCACTCTATCCTGCAATTCACGCTCCATGGACTGCACTTCGGAAGCACGGCCCTTGAACTCGTTGTCCAACTGTTTCGCCACGGTTTCACGCTGCGGCATCTGCTGAAATACGCTGGAAACGTTAACGATAGCAATCTTGTCAGCAGCCTGAACACTTGCCGCAGCAGCCAATGCCAGGCCCAAGCCCGCGGCAGATAACCACTTTTTCACTATAAACTCCTCACCCTAGACTAATATTCGCGCTTAATGCGCTTATCGTGAACACGGCGTTCAACGTCAATTCACATGCGCCACTATCACATGTTCAGAAGGCTCTGACCGCCGCGCATTTTTACATCTCATACCCACCGGGTATTCCGTTTACCAGGTTTTGCCGATGTTAAACTGGAATTGCTCTGATTTATCCCCTTCATGCTTCTTGAACGGCTGGGCGTAGGAGAATACCAATGGCCCGAGCGGGGACATCCATTGTACGGCAATACCAGACGACATACGGATATTGCCCGGCTGGCTGTAATCAGGTATGCCGGCAGCAATCGTGGCCGCCGTGTTTTCCCAGTGGGTATCCCACACCGTCCCTGTATCAACGAAGAACGAGGTACGAACGGAACTGGCGTACTTATCGCTGATAAACGGTGTTGGTACGATAAATTCAGCACTGGCAACCGCCATCGCATTCCCCCCTACCGCATCGCTAGACTTGGATACAGGGCAGGTAGAGTAAGACGAATCCGAACTGGAACACTGGTAGTAAGCCGCCTTAGGACCGATGGTATTTGAGCGGAAACCACGCACAGAGCTTGAACCGCCGGCGAAGAAATTATCATAGAACGGCACTTCCTTACCGCCCAGACCATCCCCATAACCAACACGGGTACGTGCCATCAACACCCAGTTTTTGCTCTCAGTCAGTGGGAAGTAACTGGCTGAATCAAACGTCGCCTTGTAATACTCGTTATCCGAACCAGGCACCGTCACTTTGACGTTCAACGACGCACGGTTCCCCGCAGTCGGAAAATAGCCGCGATCCAGATCATTGTAGGTCCAGCCCGGCGTCAGGAAGAAGTCATTGGCGGCGTAGTTGGAGGTAGACGAATTGCTGCTCGTCACAACTTCCGGATGCGTACCGACTTTATCCAGATAGCGCCACATCCCGACCTGAGGTTTCATGTCCGACAGGTCGTTATGTACATAGTCCAGAGCCAGACGCAGCGAGTTGTTCTCGTTGATTGGGAAGCCCAACGTAGAGCCGACCCCATAGCTGCGGTTGGTATAATCCGCAAGATCAGCGTCATAAGCCTTAAAGTTGTTATAGAAGATACGGCCGCCCAGACTTACCCCATCCACAGTGAAATAGGGATCGGTCATCGACAGTTCGACATAGGTCTGGTAAGCGTTGCGCGTACCACTGATCCCGACGGAATTACCGGTACCCAACCAGTTATCCTGCTGAACACCCGCCTGGAAACTGACGCCGCTTTCCGTACCGAAACCAATGCCGAAATTCAGGCTACCGGTATTACGCTCTTTGACCTTGTACACCACATCGACTTGATCGGGAGTTCCCGGCACGCGCTGGGTTTCAACATCAACACTTTCGAAATACCCCAGGCGATTCAGACGCTCTTTACCTTGCTGAACCAGATCATTGCCTAACCAGCCACCTTCCATCTGGCGCATTTCGCGACGTAATACGGAGTCTTTGGAGACATCGTTGCCCTCAAAGCGAATACGGTGCACGGTAAAGCGATTACCGGCATCCACATTGATACTGAGACGAACGGTTTTATCTGAATCATTAATTTCCGGCTGAGTCACCACGCGAGGATAGGCATAACCATAACGCCCCAGCAGCTTTTTGATGTCCTCTTCCATGCGCGTCACTTTCGTGCCGTTGTACAGCTCACCTGGCTGAATGCGCGTCAGCCCCTCGATTTCCGACGCATGACCAGCCAGATCGCCCCGAACAACAACGCCGGAAAGTTTGTACTGATCGCCTTCGGTAATATTGATGGTGATATAGATGCCTTTCTTATCCGGCGTCAGGCTCACCTGGGTGGAGTCAATATTAAAACGCGCATAACCACGATCGAGGTAAAAACTGCGTAAGGTTTCCAGGTCGCCAGAGAGTTTCTGCTTCTCGTACTTCCGATCGCCGACCACGTTCCACCATGGCACTTCGTCACGCAATTGGAAGCGGGAAATCAGTTCATCGGAATTGAAAGACTTATTACCGACGATATTGATCTGCTGGATTTTGGCCGAAATCCCCTCGGTAAAGACCAGTTTAAGGTCGACACGATTGCGGGGCAGCGGTGTGACAACCGCCTTGACGGTAGCGCTGTATTTACCAACGCTGTAATAAAAATCTTCCAGGCCTTTTTCAATATTCGACAGTGTAGTGCGATCCAGTGCCTCACCGACACGAACGCCGGATGCCTCCAGGTTTTCCTTGAGCATCTCCTCTTTCACCGATTTGTTGCCGGAAAAAGTGAGGCTGGCAATGGTCGGCCGTTCCTTAACCTGGATCAGCAGAGCATTACCGTCACGAAGAACGCGGACATCTTCAAAATTCCCGGTCGCAAACAGGGCCCGGATAATGTTACCGATATCTTCATCGGTAACGGTATCGCCAACCCTGACTGGCATACTGAGCAATGCCGCACCGACGGCAACCCGCTGCAGGCCCTCGAAATGAATATCCTTCACTACGAACCCGTCTGCACCGTATACGGTGGCGCTGCCAAACAGCAGCGACGCTATGAGCAACTTTTTCATCGCCATCGTTGTTATGCGTTTTTCCTAACTTAATCCACGCCTACAGGCGGGAGAAATCATTGAAAAGTGCAAGCCCCATTAACATCATCAGCAATACCGTGCCAATGCGATAACTAACGTCCTGCACACGCTCAGAAACCGGCCCGCCCTTCAGCTTCTCTACCGCCAAAAAGAGCAGATGACCACCATCAAGCACGGGCAAAGGGAACAGATTGATGATTCCCAGATTGACACTGATCAGCGCCAGAAACATCAGGTAATACACCAAACCATAATCCGCTGACATTCCTGCACCCTGTGCAATTGAGATTGGTCCGCTCAGGTTATTCAGTTTTACGTCACCAACTATCAGCTTGCCTATCATACTGACCGTCAACTTCACCAACTGCCAGGTTTTATCCCCAGCTTCATAAATGGCGTTGAACGGCCCGTACTGACGCACTGTTCTGTACTCGTCAGACAACGGCGTTACTTTGGGCACCACACCGGCAAACCCCTCGTATCTACCCTTGCCTACCGATTTACTGTCTGGCGTAAGGGATAACGACTGTGTTTTACCCCCTCTCTCAACCTCAACATCCAGTGTTCTACCTGGATTGTCACGTACAGCCAGCACAAACTGCTGCCACTGCGTCAACGGTTGAGCACCGACTTTAACGATCCTATCCCCGACGTGCAAACCTGCTTTTTCCGCTGCTGAATGCGCCTGAACCTGTGTCAGAACAGCTTCTACTAACGGACCTTTAGGAACGATGCCTAATGAAACGGCCGGATCCTGTCGTTCCGGGTCAAAATGCCAGTTATGCAAATCGAGACGTCGTTGAGTACCGAAGGACACTCCCGGCGACGTTGTGTCAATAACCACTTCCGGATCGCCAATTTTGCCCACCAACGCCAGACGAACGCTATCCCAATCAGGCGTTTCGATGCCGTCGATCGCTTTTAGTTCCATGCCTGAAGAAATTTGCGCTTGGGCAGCGATCGAACCGGGTAATACGTCACCGACGACCGGACGCACGCCTGGGACGCCAATCATGAAGACCAGCCAGTATGCAAACACGGCGAACACAAAGTTCGCCATCGGCCCCGCAGCCACGATCGCCGCCCGCTGCCAAACCGTCTTGTTATTGAAAGCCTGATGTGCAAGTTCGGAGGGAACATCGCTCTGGCGACCATCCAGCATTTTCACGTAGCCGCCAAGTGGAATCAGAGCGATAACATATTCCGTGCCATGACGATCACTTCGACGCCACAGCGCCTTTCCAAAGCCGATGGAAAAGCGCTCCACGCGAACGCCACAACGCCGGGCGACCCAGAAATGGCCAAACTCATGGACTGTAATCAATACACCCAGAGCAATAATAAACGCCGCCAAATTCCAGAGAACACTCAACATAAATATCCGCCCCGTAACAGCCCTAGACAGCCTTGAACAACAATAGCATCAGGCAGGAAAATATCGGAATAGCCGCCGTCAGGCTATCAATACGATCCAGAACGCCTCCGTGTCCGGGAATCAAATGACTACTGTCTTTAATGCCCGCTTCGCGTTTAAACATACTTTCGGTCAAGTCACCGAGTACCGACGCCAGCGCCGCTATCACCGAACAGATAAGCAATGTCCGGGTAGAAATGGCCAACGGCATATAATAACTGAAGAGTAGTGCGATAACGGCCGAAGTCAGCAAACCGCCCACAAAACCTTCCCAGGTCTTCCCCGGAGATACCCGGGGTGCCAGCTTGTGTCGGCCGAATAATTTACCGAACAGATAGGCTCCGCTGTCAGCGCCCCAGACCAGCAACATGACATACAACAGCCACCATGCACCGGTAAACGGATTAACGTCATAATCGAACTGGCGCAAGGAAACCATCCCCCAAAAAAAAGGCACGATGGTAAACAGGCCGAAACCGAGACGCAGTAATCGCGATTGCCGCCAGAGCGCGGCGGACGAGGGATAAAACAGCACCAAAATCAGTGCGCCGAACCACCAGACCACTGAGATCCAAAGAGAAATAGAGATGGGAGGCGTTGATGCCGAATAGTGATAATCTGGCAGCGTCAATAACATCAACGCCAGAATAAAACCGCAGATAATGGACAACCACACCCGCTGAGTATTGGATACAAAACCAGCAAACTGTCCCCATTCCCAGGCAGCCAGCATACACACCGCCAGCGTGACCAAAGCAAATCCCAACGGCGACAAAAAGAACAGTGCGGCAATCACCAATGGGATCAAGATGACGGCAGTGATTAGGCGATACTTCAGCAAAAGAGCCCCCTACGACGCACGCGCATCAATAGCTTCGGTTCCCCCGAAGCGACGCTCTCGTTGAGAAAAGGCATTAATAGCACCTTCAAAGGTTTGTTCATCAAAATCGGGCCAAAGCACATCCGTAAAATAGAGTTCGGCATAGGCAATCTGCCACAGCAGGAAATTACTGATTCGATGCTCTCCTCCCGTTCTGATCACCAGATCGACCGGTGCGAGGTCGCTGAGGCAGACATAGCGGCACAGCGTTGACTCATCGATATTATCAGGTCGCAGTACGCCTTCCTGTACCTGCTCGGCAATTTTTTTAACGCCGTTGATGATATCCCAGCGGCCGCCATAGTTCGCAGCAATATTCAATGTAAGCCCGCTATTCTTCTCGGTCAGGGATTCGGAACGACGAATACGCTCCTGCAAACGAGCGCTGAAGCGGCTGATATCGCCAATCACACGCAGCCGTACATTATGCTTGTGAAGACTTTTTACTTCACTGTCTAGCGCACGAACGAAAAGCTCCATGAGTGACGCCACTTCCTGTGCCGGCCGATTCCAGTTCTCACTGCTGAAAGCATATAGCGTTAACGCTTCCAGATGATGACTGACCGCATAGCTTACCGCCCGCCGTACCGATTTCACTCCCGCCTGATGGCCGAAGATCCTCAACCTTCCCCGTTGCTTAGCCCAACGGCCATTGCCATCCATAATAATCGCAACATGCCTGGGACCTTTGGGTAACAAGTTCTGACTGTCTTGTTGATTTTCAGAAGGCATAACGTGTTTTGATTTCCCCAAGCAAGAAAACAATAAATTGCTGTAGCTGCCGAGTCTGATGCCATAAAAAAAGCCGTGAACCCGCACAGCTTTTCACCACCGTGATTTTACAGGCATCACTACCGGTATCGCGGCGCAGACTATACCATTTCAAGGGCATGTGAACAAACATGCCGACATCCGCTTATTGATAATGCTGCAACGCTTTATTGGCGTATTTTCTTGCCCAGCAATCGATCGCCAGCACATCCTCAACACTGTCCGGCTCCGGCAACGACAAGCGATCCAGAACATGACGGTTTACCGCCGCAATATCCGTAAACCGTATTTCTGAACGTAAAAATGCCGCGACGGCAACCTCATTAGCCGCATTCAACGTCGTTGTTGCTGCCTGCCCTTGATTGCAAGCCTCAATAGCCAAATGCAGGCAAGGATAACGTTGATAATCCGGGGCCGAAAAAGTTAATGCGCCGATCTGGCAGAAATCAAGCGTTGCCGCACCCGAAAAAACCCGTTCAGGGTAAGCCATGGCATGAGCGATAGGAATGCACATATTCGGCGAGCCCAATTGCGCCAAAACGCTACCGTCACGGTAACGCACCATCGAATGAATGACTGATTGGGGATGAATGATGACTTCCATCTCAGCTTCCGATGCATTGAACAACCACCGGGCTTCGATATATTCCAGCCCCTTGTTCATCATGGTGGCGGAATCTACGGAAATCTTGCGGCCCATGGACCAATTGGGATGAGCACAGGCCTGATCGGGCGTGACCGAAGCCAGCGCCGCTACCGGTGTTTCGCGAAATGGCCCGCCGGAACCGGTAAGAACAATCCGATCAACTCCGTGTAACGCCAAAGAAGCAGAACCCAACTGGCGTTGTACCGGTTCGGGCAGCCCCTGGAAAATGGCATTGTGTTCGCTGTCGACAGGCAATAGCCGAGCACCATACCTCTGGATCTCATCCATGAATAAACGCCCACAGGTCACCAGAGACTCTTTATTGGCCAACAAGATCTGCTTCCCGGCCCGAATAGCGGCAAGCGTCGGCATCAGCCCGGCAGCGCCGACAATCGCCGCCATGACCTGATCCACATCCGGTAACGCCGCCAACTCGCAAGCGGCCTGTTCGCCTGATAACACCTCGGTATGGCACCCTTGCTGCCGCAGACATTGCCGCAACTCTCTTGCATCTGATTCATTAACCATTGAAGCGAAAGCGGGTTGAAACTCCAGACACTGCGCCAACAGACGGGAAACATTACGACCAGCTGCCAGCGCTTTTACCGAAAATTTGTCCGGATTGGCTCTTACCACCGCCAGAGAGCTGACGCCAATAGAACCAGTGGAACCAAGAATGGTCAGTTGCTTCATGAGTATGCTCTGAGAAACTGCGTTTGATTACGGGCGTTGAGCCAGTCTGTAGCGCAAGCGTCGAACTGTCGACTTCTCACATTCTGAAATGCGTGGCGTTACACAAAACGCAAGTACGGGAAACGAAAAAACAAAGCGCCGTGGAAGGAAGGCGCACAATTCCCTTCCCACCAACGGCGCACCGGACTACATCAATTAGAAGTCCATCAACTCTTTTTCTTTATCGGCAAGTGCCGCATCGACTTTCTTGATGAAGCTGTCGGTCAGTTTCTGGATTTCATCCTGAGCACGACGTTCTTCATCCTCACTGATAGTTTTGTCTTTTAACAATACCTTCAATTTGTCGTTGGCATCGCGGCGAACATTACGAACCGAGACACGGCCCTGTTCGGCATCGCCACGCACAACCTTAATCAAATCTTTACGACGCTCTTCCGTCAGCGGCGGCAGCGGAACACGGATAACCGTGCCGGCAGACATCGGATTCAGACCCAGATCGGAAGCCATGATGGCTTTTTCCACCGCCGGCCCCATCGTGCGGTCAAAAACCGTCACCGCCAGTGTACGGGCGTCTTCAACTACGATATTCGCCAGCTGGCGCAGCGGAGTCGCACTGCCGTAATACTCGACATGGATACCATCCAGCAGGCTGGGAGAAGCGCGGCCGGTACGGATTTTACCGATCTGGCTCTTGAAAGCCTCTACGCATTTATCCATGCGTGTTTCAGCATCTTTTCTGATTTCGTTAATCACGTTTATGAGCCCTTGAAAACTGATTGGCCTATCAGGTCACGCTTCGGCATGACCCGGTGAATCATTTCCGCCAGCATGACTGGCGATGCCTGGCGCCGCATTATGTCGCCAAAACAGGATATTACCTTAAAATAGACGTCAGCCGTTATTACTGATCAACGTCCCTTCTTTTTCGCCCATCACGACACGTCGCAGAGCACCCGGTTTATTCATGTTAAAGACCCGGATCGGCAGATTATGATCACGGGCCAGAGTAAAGGCGGCCAGATCCATCACTTTCAGTTCTCGCTCCAAGACGTCCTGATAAGTCAGGAAATCGTGGAGGACTGCGGAGGGATCTTTCACCGGATCAGCGGAATATACGCCATCGACCTTGGTGGCTTTCAACACAACGTCAGCTTCGATTTCAATGCCGCGCAGACAGGCGGCGGAATCCGTCGTAAAGAACGGGTTGCCGGTTCCCGCAGAGAAAATAACCACACGGTTGTTGCGCAGCAGGCTGATCGCCTCCGCCCAACTGTAGTTGTCGCAAACGCCGTTCAGCGGAATGGCGGACATCAGGCGGGCGTTCACATAAGCACGGTGTAAGGCATCACGCATCGCCAGGCCATTCATTACTGTCGCCAGCATCCCCATGTGGTCGCCCACAACACGATTCATCCCCGCCTTGGCCAGGCCCGCGCCGCGAAACAGGTTGCCCCCGCCGATCACTACGCCGACCTGAATACCCAGTTCAACCAATTCTTTAACTTCCTGAGCCATGCGATCAAGAATGCTCGCATCAATACCGAAACCTTCGGTTCCCTGCAGCGCTTCGCCACTGAGCTTGAGCAGGATACGTTGATATACGGGTTTTGCATTGGTTGCCATGGTGTATTTGTCCTAACAGGCTGTCATCGTATTGGGGATTTGTTACTGCCATACCCGGCGAAGGAGAAGGGATCGCCCGATATATGAAATTCAGTTTGGCTGGATAAAAAGGAACCGCCAACTGGCGGCCCTTTTTTTGCATCTTAAGACTGCTTGCTCATCGCCGCGACTTCGGCGGCAAAATCAACTTCGGCTTTCTCGATGCCTTCACCCACTTCGAAACGCACGAAGCTGGTGACAGACGCATTGCTTTCTTTCAGCAACTGGCCAACGGTCTTGTTCGGATCCATAACGAAGTTCTGGCCGGTCAGAGAGATCTCACCGGTAAACTTACGCATACGGCCTTCAACCATTTTTTCCGCGATTTCACGCGGTTTGCCGGACTGCATGGCGATATCCAGCTGAATCTGGTGTTCGCGTGCAACCACATCGGCCGGTACGTCGTCTGCATTAACGTACTCGGGTTTGCTGGCGGCAATGTGCATGGCGATGTGTTTGATCAGCTCGTCGTTGGCGCCGGAAGCCGAAACCAGAACGCCAATGCGCGCACCGTGCAGATAAGCCCCCAAAGCATCGCCAGTCTGAACGGTGATACGACGAATATTGATGTTTTCGCCGATCTTAGCCACCAGAGCGGTACGCTGTTCTTCGAATTTCGCTTTCAACACTTCGACGTCGGAAACGCGCTCATTCAGAGCGGCGGTAGCCACTTCTTCGCCAAAGGCTTTGAAGCCGGCATCTTTGGCCACGAAGTCAGTTTCGCAGTTCAGTTCAAGGATGACGCCGTATTTGCCGTCTGCTGCAATTTTAGTCAGGATGATACCTTCAGCAGCAACGCGACCTGCTTTTTTCGCAGCTTTAGCCTGGCCAGATTTACGCATGTTGTCGATAGCCAGCTCGATGTCGCCATTGGCTTCAACCAAAGCTTTCTTACATTCCATCATGCCTGCGCCGGTACGTTCGCGCAGTTCTTTTACCAGGGCAGCGGTAATTTCAGCCATTATCTTTTCCTCGGTTATCTCGCGTGAGAGATAAGTAAAAAAGGGGCCATAACAGGCCCCCTAACCAACATATGTATACCTGGTTAATAAGGGCTCAACAGAGCTGGCCTTATTATTCGGCTTCGACGAAGCTCTCTTCAGCCTGTTCAGCCAGATCCTGAGAACGGCCTTCGCGAACAGCGGTAGCCACAGCGCTCAGATACAGGGTGACAGCGCGGATGGCGTCATCGTTACCCGGGATAATGTAGTCAACACCATCCGGATCGGAGTTGGTATCGACGATGGCGAATACCGGAATGCCCAGGTTGTTTGCTTCTTTGATGGCGATGTGTTCGTGATCGGCATCAACGACAAACAGCGCGTCAGGCAGGCCGCCCATATCCTTGATACCGCCCAGGCTGTTTTCCAGCTTATCCAGTTCGCGAGTACGCAGCAGCGCCTCTTTCTTGGTCAGCTTGTCGAACGTGCCATCCTGAGCCTGGGTTTCCAAATCTTTCAGACGCTTGATGGACTGACGAACGGTTTTCCAGTTAGTCAGCATACCGCCCAGCCAACGGTGGTTCACGAAGAACTGATCACAGTTGACGGCCGCTTCTTTTACCGCTTCACTGGCTGCGCGCTTAGTACCAACAAACAGAATCTTGCCCTTACGGGAAGCGATTTTGCTCAATTCAGCCAAAGCTTCGTTGAACATTGGTACCGTCTTCTCAAGGTTGATGATGTGAACTTTGTTACGAGCACCGAAGATGAACGGTTTCATTTTCGGGTTCCAGAAACGAGTCTGGTGACCAAAGTGTACGCCCGCCTTGAGCATATCGCGCATGGAAACAGTTGCCATGATTACCTCTATAAATTAAGTGTGGGGTTATGCCTCCACGTATCCCATTCGCCGACCCTGATGAAACGCCACCCGGGCACCCCGGCGGATGTGTCGATACGTGTGTGTTATACACATAGTGAGTTCAGTTCGAACCAGCAGATAAATCCAGACCGAAGCCAGAAAATAGCCGCCGGATCACCGGCGCGCTTTATACCACAAACCACCGTCAGACACCAACTTTTGTTGTATGTTACCGGGCAATAGGGCGCGTCATATGACAACCGCGTAAAAGAATCATGTTTGGCAGCATCCGGCAGGGCTGATACCATAAATCACTAACTTACCGATTTTTCGTTTTCGATGAAGAAAACGACACCTGCGGACAACGTTCAATGGCAATATCAATCAAAACCTCTGAAGATATCGAAAAAATGCGTGTGGCCGGCCGGTTGGCCGCCGAAGTGCTTGAAATAATTGAACCCCATGTGGTGCCAGGCGTCAGTACCGGGGAGCTGGACAGACGCTGCCATGAGCATATCGTCAATAACCAGCAAGCGGTTTCTGCCTGTCTGGGATACCACGGTTTCCCGAAATCCGTGTGTATTTCCGTCAATGAAGTGGTCTGCCACGGTATCCCCAGCGACGACAAAATTCTCAAGGACGGCGATATCGTGAATATCGACGTCACCGTCATCAAGGATGGTTTTCACGGCGACACCTCAACCATGTTCATCGCCGGCAAACCGACTATCCAGGGAGAACGGCTTTGCAAAGTCACGCAGGAAAGCCTGTATCTGGCGCTGCGCATGATCAAACCCGGCATTCGTCTGCGTTCGCTGGGACGCGAAATCCAGAAGTACGTCGAGGCTCATGATTTTTCCGTAGTGCGCGAATACTGCGGCCACGGTATCGGCAAAGGATTCCACGAAGAACCGCAGGTACTGCACTATGACGCCGATGACGGCGGCGTGGTGCTGCAACCGGGCATGGCGTTCACCGTGGAACCGATGGTCAATGCCGGCGACTATCGCATTCGCACCATGAAAGACGGCTGGACGGTAAAAACCAAGGATCGCAGCTTGTCGGCGCAGTACGAGCATACTATTGTGGTGACAGAAAACGGCTGCGAAATAATGACGTTGCGAAAGGACGACACCATTCCCAACATCATCACGCATCAGGAATAAAACTAAGCCGGCGTCCGCCGGCTTTTTTATAACCATAATCCTGGCTGCCTTCCCGCCGGCCGTATACGGCAAACACATCCACACGACTCCTGGCCATCTTAACGAGCTGTATATCATGATCGACAGAGACCTTTCGCATGAACTTCCCGGCACCACGGGTTCGATCAATCCCCCGCCCGCCTCACCGTTGACGTTCAGCGACGACATGTTGGAATGCCAAATCCTGAGGCAACATCTGGAAACGTTCCAGAACTGGCTGGCCGACGAATTCAAGGCCGGCATCAGCGCCGAAAACCTGGTAGACGCGCGCACCCTGTTTATCGATCACCTGATGCAGCGCCTGTGGCGATTCTACGGTTTTGAACATGTGCCACAAACGGCGTTGGTGGCCGTCGGTGGTTACGGACGCGGCGAGCTGCACCCGCTCTCGGACATCGACTTACTGGTGTTGAGCCAGCACAAACTGACTGAAACCCAATCGCAAACGATTGGCGCCTTCATCACCCTGCTGTGGGATCTCAGACTGGAGGTCGGGCACAGCGTGCGCACGTTGGAAGAGTGTCTGCAAGAAGGCATCGCCGACATTTCCGTAGCCACCAACCTGATTGAGTCCCGCATGATATGTGGCGACGTGGCGCTGTTCCTTTCCTTGCAGAAACAGATATTCAGCGACGATTTCTGGCCTTCGGAAACGTTCTTTCCCGCCAAAATCGCCGAACAGCGGGAACGCCATCAGCGTTACCACAGCACCAGCTACAATCTCGAACCTGATATCAAAAGCAGCCCCGGCGGGCTGCGGGATATCCATACGTTGCTATGGGTCGCTCGCCGCCACTTCGGCGCCACCTCGCTCAACGAGATGGTGGGTTTCGGTTTTCTTACCAAAGCGGAACGAAACGAACTGAACGAGTGCCAGAGTTTCCTGTGGCGTATCCGCTTCGCCCTGCACCTGATACTGAACCGCTACGACAACCGCCTATTGTTCGATCGCCAGTTAAACGTCGCCCAACTCCTGCAATATCAGGGGGAAGGCAACGCGCCGGTCGAACGGATGATGAAAGATTTCTATCGCGTCACTCGCCGGGTGGGCGAGTTGAACCAAATGCTGCTGCAGCTGTTCGACGAGGCGATCCTGGCGCTGGAAACCAGCGAAAAACCGCGCCCGCTGGATGACGAATTCCAGCTCAGAGGCACGCTGATCGATTTACGCGACGCCACCTTGTTCGAGCACAAGCCCGAATCCATTATGCGTATGTTCTATCTGATGGCTCGCCATCAGGAGATCACCGGCATTTACTCCACCACATTACGTTTGCTGCGCCACGCGCGTCGCCACCTCAAACAGCCGCTGTGTACCATCCCGGAAGCACGCAATCTGTTCATGACTATTCTGAGTCACCCTAAGGCCGTCAGCCGAGCGCTGTTGCCGATGCACACGCACAGCGTACTGTGGGCCTATATGCCGCAGTGGGGAAATATTGTCGGCCAGATGCAGTTCGATCTGTTTCATGCCTATACCGTGGACGAGCACACCATCCGCGTATTATTGAATCTGGAAAGCTTCTCCGAAGAGGCCACCCGTAAAGAACACCCGTTGTGCGTAGAGCTTTATCCGCGTCTGCCGCAACCGGAGCTGCTGCTGCTGGCCGCACTGTTCCACGATATCGCCAAGGGCCGGGGCGGCGATCATTCAGAGCTGGGCGCGAAAGACGCCCTGGAATTCGCCGCGCTGCATGGCCTCAACTCCCGTGAAACACAGTTGGTTTCCTGGCTGGTGCGCTGCCACCTGCTGATGTCAGTCACCGCGCAACGCCGCGATATTCAGGATCCGGCGGTCATCCAGCAATTCGCCGAACAGGTACAGAGCGAAACCCGTTTGCGCTACCTGCTCAACCTGACGGTAGCGGATATTTGCGCCACCAACGAAACATTGTGGAACAGCTGGAAACAGAGCCTGTTGCGCGAACTCTATCTGGCGACCGAAAAACAGTTGCGCCGCGGGATGCAGAACTCCCCGGATCTACGGGAGCGCGTGCGGCACCACCGTCTGCAAGCCATGGCGCTACTGCGGATGGACAACATCAACGAAGAGGCGCTGCATGCCATCTGGAGCCGTTGTCGGGCAGACTACTTCCTACGGCATTCGCCGAATCAGTTGGCCTGGCACGCTCGCCATCTGCTGGAACACGATGTCAACAAACCGTTGGTGCTGATCAGCCATCAAGCCAGTCGCGGCGGCACGGAGATCTTTATCTGGAGCCCCGACCGCCCGTATCTGTTTGCCGCGGTGGCCGGCGAGCTGGATCGCCGCAATCTGAGCGTTCATGATGCCCAGATCTTCACCAGTCGTGATGGTATGGCGATGGATACGTTCATCGTGTTGGAGCCGGACGGCAACCCGCTGGCTCCCGACCGCCATGACATGATCCGGCATGCCATCGAGCAAGCGTTGACGCAGCGGGACTATCAACACCCCCGCATTCGCAGGCCATCCCCCAAGCTGCGTCATTTCAGCGTGCCGACCGAGGTCAGCTTCCTGCCGACGCATACCGATCGCCGCAGTTACATGGAGCTGATCGCACTCGATCAGCCCGGCCTGCTGGCGCGGGTAGGCGAAGTCTTCGCCGACCTCAATCTGTCGCTGCATGGCGCCAGGATTTCCACCATAGGGGAACGAGTCGAGGACTTATTTATTCTGGCAGATGGAGAAAGACGGGCATTAAGCCCCGAATTACGTCTCAAACTGCAGCAACGGTTGACAGAAGCCCTCAACCCAAACGATAAATGACCCCTAACTTGAATGTCTGGCCGCGCCCGGCATGAGATGCAACTTGCGACTCATGCATGACGTGGCCTGTTTTTGTTAATTACGAAAGAGAAACAGGATGCAGCAATTACAGAACATCATCGAAACCGCGTTTGAACGTCGCGCAGAAATCACTCCGACCAGCGTGAACAACGTAACGCGAGAAGCGATCAATCAGGTTATCAGCCAGTTGGATAGCGGCGTGCTGCGTGTGGCTGAAAAAATCAACGGTCAATGGGTCACTCACCAGTGGCTGAAGAAAGCGGTTCTGCTCTCTTTCCGCATCAATGACAACCGTCTGCTGGAAGGTGCGGAAACCCGCTACTATGACAAAGTACCGATGAAATTCGCCGACTACGACGAAGCGCGCTTCCAGCGCGAAGGCTTCCGCGTCGTACCTCCCGCCAGCGTGCGTCAGGGTGCCTATATCGCTCGCAATACCGTATTAATGCCCTCCTACGTCAACATCGGCGCTTATGTTGACGAAGGCACCATGGTAGATACCTGGGCGACTGTCGGCTCTTGCGCGCAGATTGGTAAAAACGTTCATCTTTCCGGCGGCGTCGGCATCGGCGGCGTACTGGAGCCGCTGCAGGCCAATCCGACCATCATCGAAGACAATTGCTTCATCGGTGCGCGTTCCGAAGTGGTGGAAGGTGTGATCGTAGAAGAGGGTTCCGTCATCTCCATGGGCGTATTCATTGGTCAGAGCACCAAGATTTACGATCGCGAGACCGGCGAAATCCATTACGGTCGCGTACCGGCGGGCTCCGTAGTGGTTTCCGGCAACCTGCCCTCCAAAGATGGCAGCTACAGCTTGTACTGCGCGGTGATCGTGAAAAAAGTGGACGCCAAAACCCGCGGAAAAGTGGGAATTAATGAGTTATTACGCACCATCGACTAAACTAATTGGCGGGTAATAACCCGCCATTTTTTACGGCCTCAGGCCACACACCCACACGGCGTTCAGCCATTTTGCTTACGGCCAACGAAAACAAAAAAGGTGGTGCTATGTACGACAATCTGAAAAGTCTGGGGATTACCAATCCGGAAGATATTGATCGCTATAGCCTTCGTCAGGAAGCCAGCAACGATATTCTTAAGATCTACTTTCGCAAGGACAAAGGGGAGTTCTTCGCTAAAAGCGTCAAATTCAAATATCCGCGCCAACGTAAAACCATTGCAGCAGACAGCAATGGCCAAGGTTATAAGGAAATTGACGAGATCAGCCCCAACCTACGTTATGTCGTCGATGAACTGGATCAACTCTGCCAGCGCGATCAGGCTGAAGTGGATTTAAAACGCAAAATCCTGGCGGATTTACGCCATCTTGAAAACGTTGTCACTAATAAAATCAATGAAATAGAATCAGATCTGGAAAAGCTGACCAAACGCTGAGACGGCATCGAACTACCGTGTGAGGCTCCACGCTACGCCTCACACGAATCCTTCCACTTGTTGATTTTACGACACCAACGATGCCCAGCTTTCTACCCACGGACAAGAAATGACTTCCGGCTCAGGGTGCTCCGTCGCATCAATTTCCAGCACCTCGCCGACACGTTTGGCGCCCATTTCCTGCAATTGAGCATCAAACAAACGGCCGCCGCCGCAGAAATGTTCATAGCTGCTGTCGCCCAGTGCAATCAGGCCGTAGCGGACTTCAGGCTGATAACCGACGTTGTCGCGCAGCGCGCCATAAAGAGGAATGAGGGATTCCGGCAATTGCCCCTGCCCGGTGGTAGAAGTCACGACCAGAATGACGTCGTTGCGATAAGCCATCCAGTCATCAAGTGAAGCCTCCTCAAAGACTTTCACTTCATGCCCGTGCTCGCGCAGAATATTCTCCGCTTCCTCCGCCACCAGCAACGCATTGCCGTAGACAGTGCCAACAAAAATACCGATTCGCGCCATAACGCCTATTCTCCCGTTTTATTCTGACGTCAGCCCGCTATCCTGCCGCCAGTCAGACCCAAACTCAACCCTTTCAACATCAGGGATACCGCCCTGCCAGCCAAACTGCGACATGACCCCCTGCCAGCTTTGATCCCAGCGGGCATAAATATCCAGAGGAACATGGGTGATCGGATGGTTCAGACGCAAACGGCTGGCGTGCAGCATCAGTCTGGAACAGGAAAAATGCGTGGCCATACCGCGATTCTGGCGCAGATCGCCGTGCGTGGTATCGCCGATAATCGGGTGGCGGATATGCGCCATATGACGCCGTAACTGATGCTTGCGGCCGGTTTTGGGGTGGAGTTCAAGCAAGCTGTAGCGAGACGTTTCATACCGCCCAATCGCAACCGGCATTTCGGCTCTCGCCAATGCGCGATAAGCGCTGACGGCAGGCTGAGGGGCTTTATTCGGATCCGCGTACTTATCCGCGATGCGATCCAGCTCCTCGGTCAAGGCATAATCGATGACGCCCTCATCCGCCACATATCCGCGCACAACGGCATGATAGGTTTTCTCCATCTGATGCTGCTCAAACTGTAACGCCAGCATACGAGCCACTTCCGGCGACAAAGCCATCAACAACACACCCGATGTAGGCCTATCGAGACGATGAACCGTAAACACATGCCGACCAATCTGATCGCGCACGGTCTGCATGACAACCACTTTCTCCTTACGATCCAGCCAGCTCCGGTGCACCAGCCATCCGGCCGGTTTATTAACGGCGACCAGATAGTCATCCTGATAAAGTATTTCCAGCATCGGCTTACCCGGTAAACAAGTCGTCAAACCGACGCAACTCAGCCAACAGCGGCGTGATACTTTCGGTTCGGCCGTCAAATGCCGCTTCGAAATACGGCAGAATCGCGACACGTTCAGGCAGTGGCGCATCACTGTCCAGCAGCGCGTGCATTCTTGGCAGGAGCACCCATTGTAGCCACTGTTCCGCCTGCATGCAGTCAAGACAAAAAGGTTGAATGCTGGTGAAAGCCGCGTCATCCGGCGGAATGCTCTGCCATAAAAGGCTCGCTTTCAGCGCTTGTTCAATACCAAACAGGGATTGTCGAACCTGGATTTTGGGATTACTCATGCGGGATCTCATCGGGCTAAAAAGGCGGCAGAGCATAGCACCATTCATGTTTTCAGACATACTGAAACAGAAAAAAGGGGGTACTGAATCAGTACCCCCTTTTAGTCTGCTGCTTTATAGCACTCCCGCTATAAAATTGCGTCCCTGCTCATCCTTGAAAAAAATCTCCTTTTGGTTTTCCTAACCCGCTATCCTTGCTGACGATCCTTCTTTCATCCTGACAATCGATCCTTCTTGATCATCCATGACCTCATTCCCTTTTTAGGCTCCTGCCCCACCGGCATTCCCAAACCGGCTCTCATTCTCCGTCCTGGAGGTGTCCCTTATTTCATCCTGAAAAAAGAGTCTGGTCGCAACCAGGCACCTCACTCATCATCCTGATGAAACCAGAGCTACCTCGTTACTGTGTTACGAAACTGAATAATAAGATGTATTAATTGAATCGAATCGGCAAGCCACCCAAACAGCGCAATCCCCCGTTGAAAGGACGTATCAGAGGCTAACTATCATTAATTCATTAATTAATAATAAAAAATTAAAATTTAAACCTTAGCTTAATATTAAATATGAGAGATCACTTACACACAATGTGAGAGATCTCTTACAAACAGGAAAGCGAAACACGATTCCGGATTACATAATTATTGGCTGAAGCTTATACAAAAAGTCAGTCAGACTGGGAGCAAGCACTTGCCGCTGAGACGTACCGAACTCCTCCAGCAGCACCTCACCGCTGATATTACACAGAGAGATAAGCGTCATTTCTGAATCCGTACTGGCAAGAAACAGTGTCGGCGACAACTTAAGGCGTTTTTGCGTCAGCAGGTGGCCGATAAGATTTTCCTGCATACGTATAAAATCCTCCTCACTCCAGACTTGCAGCAACGAACAGCGGATATCGCCGAACTCGGCTTCCATATCACCGGCATACTGGCAGGAGAAGAACGCATGCGCGTCAGGATGCACGCTAATATCCAGTGCCCGCTCTACGCCATCAAGACGGGATGCGGCGACCGGCAATTGCGGCAACCAGAAAACGCACTCATCGCCGTTGTCCGTTATACAGGGCGAAGGAATGCCATACAACGCCGCACTGGCCGGAGGATGATCGGTTTCCCGGCGCCACAATTCAACATAACGTTGAGTAAACGCCTGCAATGTCTGTGATACCTGATGTTCCATTCAACCTCTCATCAATTGGCCTGTATTTGTTCACCAGGCATAGCCACCCAAACCACGCTATCCAACCAAAAACACGGCAATCATTTTATCCCGACAACACCTGATTCCGTCGACAAATACCATGAGAAAATGCGCAGCGTCGCGCAACTTTGTCGGCCGAACCTCGCTTCCCTTGGCAAAAAGGTCTGCCGCACGTTAAGGTGAAAGAGTCGATCCGACTCGTGTTGGACAACGGTCGAAACACATTGCGTTATCAGGGAGTAGTATGATTACACATATCAGCCCGTTGGGTTCCATGGATTTATTGTCGCAACTGGAAGTGGATATGCTGAAAAAGAGCACCGCCAGCAGCGATCTTTATCGGCTATTTCGAAATTGTTCCCTTGCCGTACTGAACTCCGGCAGTCAGACGGACAACAGCAAAGAGTTACTCTCCCGCTACGAGGACTATGACATCAACGTGTTACGTCGCGAACGTGGCGTCAAACTTGAATTGGTCAACCCACCGGAAGACGCCTTCGTCGACGGTGAGATCATCCGCGCATTGCAGGCCAACTTGTTCGCCGTTTTGCGGGATATCCTGTTCGTCAACGCGCAGATCACCACCTCAGGCCGCTACCAGAACCTGGAGCTGGATCCGGAAGACTCTGTTCACATTACCAATCTGGTGTTCTCGATTCTGCGCAACGCCAGAGCACTGCATGTGGGTGAAGAGCCTAACATGGTCGTATGCTGGGGTGGGCATTCCATCAATGAAACGGAATACCTTTATGCCCGCAAAGTCGGTAGCCAGTTGGGTTTGCGCGAGCTGAACATCTGCACGGGTTGCGGCCCGGGCGCGATGGAGGCGCCGATGAAAGGCGCCGCTGTCGGGCATGCCCAGCAGCGCTACAAGGATGGCCGTTTCATCGGGATGACCGAACCGTCGATCATTGCGGCAGAGCCGCCGAATCCACTGGTGAACGAATTGGTCATTATGCCGGATATCGAGAAACGCCTTGAGGCATTCGTTCGTATCGGTCACGGCATTATCATCTTCCCTGGCGGCGTGGGAACCGCAGAGGAATTCCTCTACCTGCTGGGGATCATGATGAACCCGGAGAATAGCGAACAGGTACTGCCGATCATTCTCACCGGCCCACAGGAAAGCGCCGATTATTTCCGGGTACTGGATGAGTTTATCGTCAGCACGCTGGGCCGTCAGGCTCGCCGCTATTATTCGATCATTATCAACGATGCGGCGGAAGTCGCGCGGCAGATGAAGAAAGCCATGCCGTTGGTGAAAGAGCATCGCCGCCATACCGGAGACGCTTACAGTTTCAACTGGTCTTTGCGTATCGCACCGGAACTGCAATTGCCGTTTGAGCCGACCCATGAAAACATGGCGAGTCTCAATCTGCATCCGGATCAACCCTCGGAGCAGCTGGCGGCGACCTTGCGTAAAGCGTTCTCCGGCATCGTTGCAGGTAACGTCAAGGAAGCGGGCATTCGTGCCATTGAGGAACTGGGCCCTTACAAACTGCGCGGTAATGCGGAAATCATGAACGATATGGATCGTCTACTGCAGGGCTTCATGTCTCAGCAACGGATGAAGCTGCCGGGCAGCATATACGTTCCCTGTTATGAAATCTGTGCCTGATTTCTTCCCCTATCGGCAGCGGTGATTTCCCGCTGCCATCACTGCGAATGCCGGATTATGCCTGTACACCTGCTGATTGTTGATGCCCTTAACCTTATCCGCCGGATCCATGCCGTGCAGGGTTCACCTTGTGTGGCCGCCTGCCAGCATGCGTTGAAACAGTTGATTCTGCACAGCCGGCCTACCCACGCTGTCGCAGTCTTTGACGACGAACAGCGCACGCAAAGTTGGCGGCATGAACTGCTGCCGGACTACAAAGCAGGCCGTCCGCCTATGCCGGAGAATCTGCGTCAGGAACTGCCACAAATCAAAGACGCTTTTCTGGGACTAGGCGTCGATAGCTGGCGCTCGCCGGGTAACGAAGCAGATGACCTGGCGGCCACACTGGCCAGCAAAGTCGCGGCACAGGGCCATCAGGCGACGATCGTATCCACCGACAAGGGCTACTGCCAACTATTGGCGCCGACCATTCAGATTCGCGACTACTTTCAGAAACGCTGGCTGGATGTGCCCTTCATCAGGCAGGAATTCGGTGTCGAACCCGGGCTGTTGCCGGATTACTGGGGGCTGGCGGGGATAAGCAGCAGTAAGATCCCCGGCGTGAGCGGCATTGGCCCCAAAACCGCAACGAGCTTACTGCACCAGGCCGGATCGCTGGATGCGCTGTACCAGCAGTTAGAACAACTCCCTGAAAAATGGCGACGCAAACTGGTGGAACAACAGGAGATGGCGTATCGCTGTCGTCAGGTCGCCACGTTAAAAATCGACCTGGAACTTAATGGCAACCTGCAACAGCTCAGGTTGCCAATCGGGGAATGACACACTCAGCGTTCGTCGCGACGGCCGGGAATAGCGCTCCAAATCCGCCGCACATGCACCGTCACCTCCTCTCGGTCATGGTACAACTGCTTGGCGTGAATCTCTGCGTTAATGCCGCCCTCCTGTAAACGCTGAGTCAATTTTTCCAGATTCAGCGCAACTTCTTCATAGCGCTTTTTCATCGGCAGTTTGAGATTGAAAATCGCTTCCCGGCACCAGCCGTTTACCAACCAGTCAGCCATGCGGCTGGTGACTTTAGCCGGTTTTTCCACCATATCGCACACCAGCCAGTAGATGTTATTGCGCGGCGGCTCAAAGCGAAAACCATCCGCCTGATGATGAATAACTTGTCCGGTATCCATCAGGCTCTGCGCCATCATGCCGTTATCCACGGCATGCACCATCATACTGCGCTTCACCAGTTGATAGGTCCACCCGCCCGGACAAGCACCGAGATCCACCGCGTACATTCCACTTCCCAGCCGCTCATCCCACTCATCCGCTGGAATAAACACATGAAACGCCTCTTCCAGCTTAAGCGTCGACCGGCTTGGCGCATCGGAGGGAAACTTCAGCCGGGGGATCCCCATATAAAACGGCGAATGGTTGTTGCTGTAGGAGTAGCCGACGTAACAGCAACCGGGGGCGATAAACAACACATGAACCACTGGCCGGTTAGGTTTCTCCTGCGCCTGCAGAATCTTGTCGTTCCGCAGCGCGGTACGCAGCGGAACCGTAAACTTGCGGCAAAATTTCATCAGTTCCTTGCACTCATTGGTATCAGGAACCTCGACCCGCAATTCTCCCGCGCGCTCCACCACGCCAGTCAGCATACCTACGATGGGCGTAATGCGATCCTCCGGCGGCAGATCGCGCAGCAACTCGCCACACACCATCATTTGACGAGCAAAAATCAGATCGCGGAAAGGTAATTCACGCACCAAACGATCGGCGTCTTCATGTTGATAACACTCGAAAATCACATAACCGCTGTTATCTTTTACCCGCACAAAACCATAAATATCGCGGCGTCCCGCTTTGTCGGTAATCTCCGCCGCGCACTCTTTCTCAAACCCCGGCCGACAATACAAAATCACTTTATTCATGCTATTCAGCCTTCTTCTTCAGGCGAAACGCCCCAATCAGCAGCAAAAGCCACCCAGTCAGAAAACAGACGCCGCCCACCGGCGTAACAAATACCCACATTCTCAAGCTGGACAACGCCAGGCAGTACAGGCTGCCGCTGAACAACACGATACCCAACGCCAGGGAAACCGAACTCCAGTAAAACCACACGTTGGCGCGTTGGCTCATGGCGACAGAAAGCACCAGGATCACCAACGAATGAAAAGCCTGATATTGCAGGCCGGTATGCAGCCAGCCCATTTCGGCGTCCCCCAGAGACTTACTCAATACATGGGTGCCGAACGCGCCGAGCGCCACGTACACAAAACCGCTGACGGCGGCAAATATCAGCATGAAACGACTGTTCATCAAGCGCTCCATTATCAAAAAAAGAAGCTGAGCCCGGGAGCTCAGCGTGAACCGTTATCGTAGCGGAAGCGAAACTTCTCCTGTTCGCTGGCCGCCCGCGCCAGAATCCACTGACGAAAGGCGGCTATTTTACCCAGTTCAGCCTGACTGTCATGACAAACCAGATAAAATGCATTTTTACTGACCAGCACATCGTTGAACGGGCAAACCAGACGACCGGCTTCAATCTCGGTCTGGGCCATCACGTTGTTAGCCAACGCCACCCCCTGCCCATGAATAGCCGCCTGCAACACCATCGCACTATGGCTGAAAATCGGCCCTTGCTGAACATTACTCTGCGAAATGCCCAACTGCCGGGTATAAGCCAGCCAGTCACGTCGGGAAGCATCGTGCAACAATGTGTGCCATGCCAAATCCGCCGGCGTCTTGAGCGGATGTTCACCGGTCAGCAGCAAAGGTGAGCAGACCGGCAGCAGATACTCGGCATACAATTTTTCCACTCTCAATCCCGGCCAGTTGCCGCGTCCGTAGAAAATCGCCACATCCACATCATCCGGTAAACGCTCCTCCTCCCGATCGACGGCCTGAATCCGCACATCAATGCCCGGGTATTCGGAATTGAAACTCGACAGGCGCGGCACCAGCCAGTGGATCGCGAAGCTCGGCAGCAAGCTGACTGTCAGCGCGCCTTTGGCGCTACGCGCCTGCAACTTGCGAGTCGCCTCATTTAAAGCAGAAAAGATTTCTTTTATATCAAGAAAATAACTTTGCCCTTCTTCCGTCAACAGCAACGAGCGATTGCGCCGCCGGAACAGCTTCAACCCGAGAAAATCCTCCAGGGATTTGATTTGATGGCTAACGGCAGCTTGTGTCACAAACAGCTCTTCTGCCGCTTTGGTAAAGCTGAGATGCCGGGCCGCGGCATCAAAAACACGCAACGCATTAAGCGGCGGTAATCGTTTCGACATACATCGGATTCTTTAAACAGGACCAATTTCAGACGGAGACAAACGTGGTTTGTCATTAGTTTTTATAATCCGAGGCATTATAAATTGTCCGTTGAGGATGCACCAGCAAATACCTATAGTAGCGCCACTTCCCTGAGCCGGAACGAAAAGTACCGATGATTGCCTGACGTGCTTTTGGCTTGTGGTTGTGATGTTGTGTTTGCTATTTGTTTATTGTCTGCATTTTCAGACGCGGTAGCCTAGCTACCTGTATTTCCTGTACATTTACCCTGTCTGTCTTAAGTAATTTATACAGCACCGCATTTGCGGTGCTTTTTTTGTCTGTGACAACCTCAGCTTCCTGCTATTTCACCCTCTCAATCTGCTTCACGTTGTCTTTATTGAGCTGCTGCTGGCGTCCCCAGACATCGGTAAAAGCGATCATACCGGTCTCTTCGTCAACGCTGGGTTTACCTTCGGCGATAATGGCGTCGCCATCCTGGGTCGTCAGCACATAGTTACTGGCACAGCCAGCGATTAGGAATGGAGCAATCAGCGCCACAGTAGCCAATACTTTATGCTTCATAAAGTTCTCCTTACCATTGCCAATTTCAGTAAAAATGAAATTTTTGAGATAAAACTTCACTATTAAGCATAGCAACGTCTTCGTTGCCCGCAGCAGAATCAGACTAGGGATCGTCCTAAACTTGTTTCAGCCGATAAAATGGGACAGGATCGAAGCCTCAACAGAGGACAGCCATGACACCGTTTAACCTTCACCATTTCCGCCAGCAGTTTCCTGCGCTTCAGCACCCCGGCGTCTATCTTGATAGCGCGGCAACCGCATTGAAGCCGACTGCGGTAATCGATGCCGTTCGGGATTGCTATGCCAGCCCATCCGGCAATGTGCACCGCAGCCAACACCATGCCGCTCGCGCGCTTTCCGATGCTTTCGAACGGGCGCGGGATGACGTCGTCGGCCTGCTGGGCGCAGAGAGTCGCCGCAATATTATCTGGACGCGCGGCGCAACGGAGTCCATCAATCTGGTTGCCCAAAGTTATGCCCGCACCTACCTTCAACCCGGCGATGAAATTCTGGTCAGCGAAGCGGAGCATCATGCCAATCTGGTTCCCTGGCTGCTCGTCGCGCAGCAAACCGGGGCCAGGGTGATTAAGCTGCCGTTGGATGATCGCCATCTGCCCGATATCCGCCGCCTACCCGCTTTACTCACGGAAAAAACCCGACTACTGGCCATCACGCAGATGTCCAATATCACCGGCGGCATGCCTGATTTGCACCAGGCCGTCGCGCTGGCGCATCAGGCAGGGGCGGTGGTCATGGTTGACGGCGCGCAAGGGATAGTACATGGCACAGTGAACGTCGCCGAGCTGGATATTGATTTCTATGCTTTTTCTGGCCACAAGTTATACGGCCCTACCGGAATTGGCGTCTTGTATGGCAAATCCGAATTGCTGGAGCAAATGCCCCCGTGGCACGGCGGCGGAAAAATGATGTCCAGCGTCTCCTTCGAAGGGTTCGAAGCCCTGACGGCGCCGCAGCGTTTTGAAGCTGGAACGCCGCATATTGCCGGTGTGATCGGTCTGGCGGCCGCGATTAACTGGTTGCAACAGCAGGACAGGCCTAGCGCAGAACGGCACAGCATCGCCCTGGCCGAGAATGCCGAACGCCAGCTAAGCCAACTGCCCGGTTTTCGCAGTTTCCGCAGCCCGAATGCCAGCCTGCTGCCTTTTATCTTTGAAGGCATCCACCACAACGATCTGGCGACGCTGCTTTCAGAGGAAGGTATCGCCCTGCGGGCCGGGCATCATTGCGCGCAGCCGATGACGGCTGTACTGGGCGTTACAGGCACGGTTCGTGCCGCCTTCGCGCCTTATAACAGCACCGAAGATGTCACCCGGCTGGTTGCTGCGACACGCAAAGCACTTGAATTACTGATGGACTGAACCAATGACCACCCACACCCCGCAACACCCATTCGGCACTGCCGTTGACGAAAACTCGCTGCTGGAACGTTTTGCCGCCTGCCGTTCCTGGGAAGAACGCTACCGGCAGATTATCCTGTTGGCTAAAACCTTACCGACGCTGGCGGATGAATACCGGCAGGAGCAGATTGCGCTTTCAGGCTGCGAGAACAGAGTCTGGCTGGGCTACGAACGGCGTACCGACGGCACGCTGCATTTTTATGGCGATAGTGATGGCCGTATCGTCCGCGGCCTGCTCGCCATTCTGCTCACCTCGGTGGAAGGCAAAACCGCCGCCGAACTGCGCCAGATGAACCCACTGGCGCTGTTTGAACGCCTGGCGTTGAAACAGCAGCTCAGCGCATCCCGCGCCGGCGGGCTGGCGGCGCTGGCCGCCAGAGTCCGCGATATCGCCGGCCAGGAAGACTAGCGACGTTCAACGGTGGGGCTAGCGATTACCCGCGGCGGCCCCATTGCATCCCCTCAACCCTCAACCCTCAACCCTCAACCCTCAACCCTCAACCCTCAACCCTCAACCTCCACCACCGATTTCTCACCTGGCTATCCGGTTCGTTAAGCCCAATTGCGGCTACATATCGGCAGGACAATGCCAATTTCAGGCAACGCCGGTCTCAGATAACGCCTGCCGTTGTGCCTTCGCCATCATTTTTTTCAGCGCATGGGACACCGCGACAAAACCAAACGTAGCAGTCACCATGGTGGCGGCGCCAAAACCGGCGGCACAGTCCATCCGTTTGACGCCATCGGCCGTACTGCGGGATGCGCAAACCGAGCCGTCCGGTTGCGGATAAACCAGCGGCTCGCTGGAAAACACGCAGTCAATACCCAATTTGCCCTTGCTGTTCTTCACGATGTTGAAGTCATGTTTCAGTCGCTCGCGCAGCTTGGCGGCCAGTGGATCCTGGATGGTTTTGGCCAGGTCGGCGACGTCAATCCGGGTGGGGTCGATCTGCCCGCCGGCGCCGCCGGTCGTCACTACCGGCACCTTGTTGCGGCGACACCAGGCCAACAGCGCCGCTTTCGGACGCACGCTATCGATGGCATCAATAACGTAACTGAAATGCTGATCGAGCAACGTCTGAACGTTATCGGCGGTAATAAAATCATCCACACACGTCACCCGGCACTCCGGGTTAATCGCCAGAATACGCTCGGCCATCACTTCCGTCTTCGGCTGGCCGGTATGCTGACGCAGAGCATGGATCTGCCGGTTGGTATTGCTTACGCACACATCATCCATATCGATCAGGGTAATCGCGCCAATGCCGGTTCGGGCTAATGCTTCCGCCGCCCAGGATCCCACGCCGCCGATGCCAATCACACAAACATGGGAATCGGCGAACAACGTCAGCGCCTTTTGACCATACAGCCTCGCCGTTCCGCCAAAACGTTGCAGATAGCTTTCGGATAATTGCGTACTCATACACCACCTTCACTCGGCCACAAACGGCAGGGATGATACCCCAGCCGCTAAAAATTGCAGAGAAAATTGCCGTATCGGGAATCATGCTCGCATTTCATAACACGATGCGGCGATATGCCTTTATCTTCAGCGAAGAATTGCGACACAATCGGCGCTGTGGCAACGTAAATGGTCATTGTTAACGGAGAAGATTATGCACCTCGAGCTGCTGCCGGCCACCGAATCCGACATCGACTATCTGCTTCATCTGAGAACCTTGACGATGAAGCGCTACCTGGAAGATGTCGGCGCGCCAACCGATAAGGAAGCCTTCCTGCAACGCATCCGCCATGAGTTTGCGCACGCCAATATCATCATGGTAAACGGTCAACGCGCAGGGCTGTTCAAATACCACTTCATTGCAGAACAACAACACTGGTATCTGCTGCAAATTCAGGTCCACCCCGACTATCAGCATCGGGGCATTGGCGGCATGCTGATTAGCGATGTGATCGCCCGCGCGGCCAAGCATAACCATCCCGTGGTGCTGAGCGTGCTGAAAAGCAATCCGGCCAGAAAGCTCTATGAACGACTCGGCTTTCGTATTACCTCGGAAGGCGCACAGGAGTTCATCATGACCCGCACGCCGGACGACTCTGCCGCCGCAGGAGAAAGCGCATGAACATCGCCATACTCGATGACTATCAGGATACCGTTCGGCATCTCTCCTGCTTCTCGCTGCTGAGCGGCCATCACGTACAAATATTGAACCAGAGTTATGCCGATCCCGCTGCCCTGGCGGATAAACTGCGTAATGTCGATGCGCTGGTTCTGATTCGGGAAAGAACCCGCATTACCGATGAACTGCTTTCCCGCCTTCCCAAGCTGGCGCTGATCAGCCAGACCGGGAAGATAAGCAACCATCTGGATATCGACCTGTGTTCAGGTTATGGCGTCGCGGTCGCGGAAGGTACCGGCTCACCGGTGGCACCGTCCGAATTGTGCTGGGCGCTGATCATGGCGGCGTCGCGCCGCCTGCCGCAGTATGTTTCCCAACTGGCCGCCGCGCGATGGCAACAAAATGGCGGGCATCGGCTGGGGCGCTCGCTGGAGGGCCTGGCACTCGGCATTTGGGGGTACGGTAAAATAGGGCAGCGCATCGCCCGTTACGCTCAAGCCTTCGGGATGAAAGTAATCATATGGGGCAGTGAATCCTCAAAGGCTCTGGCTAAACAACACGGGTTGTTGACCACCGAGAATAAGGCCGATTTTTTCAGGCAGGCGGACGTACTGTCATTACACCTGCGTCTGAACGCAGCCACCCGCCACTGCGTGGCTTATGAAGATTTGGCGCTAATGAAACCGGATTCGCTGTTCGTCAATACCAGCCGGGCTGAACTCATCGAATCCGGCGCGCTGTTACGCATACTGCAAGAACACCCCGGCCGGATGGCGGCGCTGGATGTTTTCGACCATGAGCCGGCCACCCCCGACGTCGAACCGCTGCTGTCGCTACCGAACGTACTGGCGACTCCGCATATCGGGTACGTGGAACAAAACAGCTACGAATTGTACTTCAAAACCGCATTTGAGAACGTCAACGCATTCGCCGAGGGGCGTGCGCAACATCTGGTCAACGGCGATAGCCTTAGGCAATGAGCTCAGCTTGCGATAATTCACAGACGGGAGCGGCGATGAAGCACCAAACTATCACGATAAGAAAAGCACGCCGGGATGATGCGCCGGCAGCATTTGATATCCGCAATCGCGCTATCCGGCACGGCTGCCGCAATGATTATTCTGCGGAACAACTGCAACGCTGGACAGACGGCCCGCTTAGCGAAGGATTTGCCAATACTGTTACCCACCATTTTTACGTTGCTGAAATCACAGGCGTTGTCGTGGCCACCGGCATGATCAACCTTTATACCGGCATGATTGATGCCCTATTCGTCAAACCGGAGGTGATGGGAAAAGGCGTCGGCAAACAAGTGCTTCATCATCTGGAAACACTGGCCCACACCGCAGGGCTGAGGGAAGTCCGGCTCGACGCATCCCTGAATGCCGCGCCGTTTTACCGCGCCCAGGGCTTCTCAGGTGAAAAAACCAGTCTATACCATTCACCCAGAGGCTTTTCACTACCTTGCATCCCGATGATCAAAAGTATCGGCTGACACTTCGCGTTAACTTGTTATTCTGATCGTTCCGTTATTTCATCGCCGGGGAAGCCATGAAAGAAATAATCATCAGAAGGGCGGAAGCCCAAGATGCCGCCGCCGTTGCTCGTATCTATAGCGGCATTCACGCCTATTCCGGAACGCTGCAATTACCCTATCCCTCGCCAACCCAATGGGAAGCCCGTCTTGGCAAGATCCCGGACAACATATATGCGTTTGTCGCGGAATCCGACGGAGAACTCGTCGGCAATTTGCGTTTCGAAATCTTTAGCAACCCGCGCCGACGCCATGTCGGCACTCTCGGCATGGGCGTCAGAGACGACTATCAAGGCCGGGGCATCGGCAGCGCGTTACTGGCCGCACTGGTGAACCTGACCGATAACTGGCTGAATATCCGTCGTATCGAACTGACGGTTTATTGCGACAACCTGCCGGCGCAAGCGCTATACAAAAAATTCGGCTTTATCGTTGAAGGGGAATCCAAAGACTATGCGTTTCGTGACGGTCGCTACGTTGATGCTTTCCACATGGCGAGAATACGCCCGGACAGATATACATAATCCGACGATTAACAGGCGCGGGCATATCCAGCGCCTGATGCATATTCATCAATTGCTTTGTGGGGATAGCGCCTCTCCGGCATTGGCGCTGAACAGCATCCCGCTCTGCGCCTGCGCATTACGCAGCACCCAAACCCGACCATAGTGGTTATAGTACCCTGCCGCATGGCCGGCCTCTGGCCCAATCCCCTGATAAATATCAAAATGTTGGCCCTTGATGGCGCCACCGACATCCAGCGCGACCATCAACCGCATCTCATACTGACCGGTGAATTTACCCTGATTATCCAGCAGCGGCACCTCCGCCAACAGCGTCGTACCCGCCGGGATCAGCGATCGATCGGATGCCACCGACGCCTTGGCCACCAGTGGTACGGCACTCGCCCCCTTTACCGGCATAGATGCCATGGGTTTGAAAAACACAAACGACGGGTTCTGCTCCAGTAACCCACGCACTTCCGCTTCCGAGTGACGTTCCGCCCACTGGCGAATAGCCTGCATGGACATCTCTTCTTTCGGCACTTCGCCCCGGTCGATCAAGACCTTGCCGATGCTACGATATGCATGACCGTTCTTTCCGGCATAACCGAAGAACGTCAGCGGGCTGCCATCGCCAAAATCGACATAACCGCTGCCTTGCACTTCCATCATGAAGTTATCCATCAGCGAATTGGTCCAGGCAATCGCCAGGTTGTCGCTCAAGGCACCGGAATAAATCGCCGCGCGATCGGGAAGTCGATGATTACGCGCCGCTCGCGGCATAGCATAAAGCGGGTAACGAAATTCGCCCTGACGATAATGACGCGCCTGCACCACCGGCGTGTAATAGCCGGTAAACTGCACATTGCCGAAGTTATCGACGCCTTCCATCTGCCAGGCATTCAAGCCGAATCGGGACAACTCGCGCGTATCGCCGCCCGCCTGAACCCAGTTACGAATGGCCTGAAACGTGTCGCTATTGCGATAATAAAGACTGGGAGAGGCACTCTGAATCTGGCTAATCTGATGGGTAAAATCACCGGCGTTAACCGGTTTGCCGTTGGCGTTCGGCTCGTTGACCAGCGCCAGCGGCTGGTTCAGGTGCCCATCTTTATACTGCTGCCCGCGATCGGTGGGCCGCGACTGACATCCCGCCAGTACCGCGATTACCACGCCGGTCAACACATATTTTCTCCACCATCCTTTCATCTGCGTTCTTACTCTCTCTGACCATCGATAGCGAAATAACGGGGGGAACGATAACAAACCCCCCTGGTGAATTAAACGCATCAGGGTCAAAAGCAGAATCAATCCGTGCAAAAAAACATCCTTACGGCGATAAATTCACCACAACCAAACAAAATAACAAACTATTTGCAAAAAGAGGTTGCATCACCGCTCACGGGGAGTATAGTGCGCATCCACGGACGCGGGGTGGAGCAGCCTGGTAGCTCGTCGGGCTCATAACCCGAAGGTCGTCGGTTCAAATCCGGCCCCCGCAACCAATTGAAAAAAGAAGTAATTTGTCAGAAAGACACTACGGACGCGGGGTGGAGCAGCCTGGTAGCTCGTCGGGCTCATAACCCGAAGGTCGTCGGTTCAAATCCGGCCCCCGCAACCAAACAAGAACACCCTAACGGGTGTTTTTTGGTTTTTAGCGTATCCTCCCGGCAATCCCATCCGAACGCAGTGAACATGTTGCCGACGCTTTCTATGGCGTATATCCCGGAGCGCGCCCGGCAAGTCAACGTGAACGCGCCCCACATTGTTAACGCCACTGCCGGTGCCTGAGTCTCTATCTTGTTAACGCAGCAAAATACGCTTTGATGCCTTCCAGCAAGGATTGTGCAATCTGCTGTTGGAAACGACTGGTACGCAACTTACGTTCCTCATCAAGATTACTGATAAACGCCGTTTCCACCAGAATCGATGGAATGTCCGGTGCCTTCAGTACCGCAAACCCAGCCTGATCCACCTTATTTTTATGCAGATAATTGATTTTCCCCAGCCTGCTCAGGATCTCTTTACCGAACTTGAGGCTGTCGCTGATAGTCAGGGTCTGCACCATATCGAACATCGTGTGATCAAGATAACGATCGCCGCTCATGCTGACCCCGCCGATCAGATCCGACTCGTTTTGAGTCTGCGCCAGAAAACGCGCGGCTGAACTGGTCGCGCCTTTTTTTGATAACGCGAACACCGATGAACCACGCGCGGCCGGGCTGGTAAACGCATCGGCGTGAATCGATATGAATAAATCGGCCTGCTGCCTGCGCGCCTTGGCAACACGCACCTTCAACGGAATAAACACATCTTCATTGCGCGTCATATAGGCTTTCATCGTCGGCTCCCGATCGATCATGGCCTTCAAACGACGAGCAATCTGCAATACTACATCCTTTTCCCGCGTCCGCTGGCGCCCGATGGCGCCGGGATCTTCACCACCATGTCCAGGATCCAGCATGACTACCAGCGGGCGCCCACGCCCGGCGCTGCTCTCTTTTCTCGGCGACTCGGGCGGCAACGAGCGTTCAAGTTCTCCCCGGTTGTAATCCTCCAGCAGCGCCAACAACGGATCCTCCGCGTTATCGTAACGGCCGACGACTGGATACAGATCCATTACCAGACGATTGCGAAAACCCGCCACCGGTGCCAGCGTAAACAGGCTCGGATTGATTTTCTGCCGTAACTCCAGCACCAGCCGGACGGTATTCTGGTCAAACTGCCCCGCCCGCGCGGTTTTGATAAAGGGATCGTCAGGCGCAAACTGCCGGTTGGCGTTTTTTAATACACTGTTCAGCGATGCGTTTTCGATATCGACGACCAGTCGATCGGGATTTTCCAGCAAGAATTGCCGGTATTTGAGCGGATGGCTGGATTCCAGCGTCACTCGGGTATAGGCGGAAGCGGGCCAGACACGGACAGCGATAATCTGGGACACCGCAGCCATACCAGCCCCGCTGATGCTTAACAGCCAGGTAGCCGCAGCTCCCTGCAAAAGACGTCGGCGGGTCAGAGGCGTTTTTGGGTCGAACATGTCACTCCGGTTTACTTGCTATGAAACGGCAAAACCATCCGACACGCTCCATCATTGTTTCACGCCGGGCAGCATGGCGGTAACAGTCATTACCACGTCGGGAAGCGCGCCGTCAGGCCAAGGCGCCAAAAACTTTAACCAATCAGTCTCTGGCTGTCATGAAAAAATCACTGTCACCCTTTATAACTGCGTCAGAGCGTCGCGCCGCACAAGCAACCATTCAGGAAAGTTATCACTTGCCTTTTCACTAATGAAGAATAAAAATACGGAAATATCGAATAAAAATTCAAGAGGGCTCGCAGTGAAGGAACGTAGTACAGAACTGGTTCAAGGCTTCCGCCACTCAGTTCCCTATATCAACGCGCATCGCGGTAAAACTTTCGTGATCATGCTGGGTGGCGAAGCCATCGAACATGAAAATTTTGCCAATATCGTCAATGATATCGGGCTGCTGCACAGCCTGGGAATCAAATTGGTGGTGGTCTACGGTGCCCGTCCCCAGATTGACGCCAATCTGACGGCCCATAACTACGAACCCTATTACCACAAACACACTCGTGTGACCGACAGTGCCACGCTGGAGCTGGTCAAACAGGCCGCCGGCACGTTGCAGTTGGATATCACCGCTCGTTTGTCGATGAGCCTGACCAACACGCCGCTTCAGGGAGCGCACATCAATGTGGTCAGCGGTAATTTTATCATTGCACAACCGCTAGGCGTGGACGACGGCGTTGATTACTGCCATAGCGGCCGTATCCGTCGGATTGACGAAGAGGCCATCCACCGTCAGTTGGACAGCGGCGCCATTGTGCTGCTGGGGCCTGTCGCCGTCTCCGTGACGGGAGAGAGCTTCAACCTGACCTCTGAAGAAGTCGCCACGCAGCTAGCCATTAAACTCAAAGCCGAGAAGATGATCGGCTTCTGCTCCACTCAGGGCGTCACCAATGACGACGGCAATATCATTTCAGAAATGTTGCCGGAAGCGGCTCAGCAGCGCATTCAGTCTTTGGAAGAGTCCGGCGACTATAATTCGGAGATCGTGCGTTTCCTGCGCGGCGCGGTCAAAGCCTGCCGCAGCGGCGTCCAACGCAGCCACCTGATCAGCTATCTGGAAGACGGCGCCCTGTTGCAGGAACTGTTCTCCCGCGACGGCATCGGCACCCAGATCGTCATGCAGAGCGCCGAACAAACCCGCCGGGCCACCATCAATGACATCGGCGGCATTCTGGAGCTGATTCGTCCGCTGGAACAACAAGGTATTCTGGTGCGTCGCTCTCGCGAACAGTTGGAGATGGAGATCGACAAGTTCACCGTCATCGTGCGGGACAACCTGACGATCGCCTGCGCGGCGCTTT
>NZ_CM001857.1:3768389-3916088 GCF_000400505.1 Musicola paradisiaca NCPPB 2511
GATGACACCAGGATAGCGCGCCTGGATTTCACGCAAGCGCTGCATCATCCGTTCGCCTTTACGCTGCGCCATCCCGCAGAGATCGTTTTCAACGATAAACTGCAACGCCCCCAGCGCCGCCGCCGCACTGAGCGTGTTTTCCTGGTAGGTGGCGGTGTGGTGATAACAGGTTTCGATGGTGCCGTAAGCGGCCTCATACAACGCTTCGGTGCACAGATAGCCGCCGAACGGCACCAGACCGCCGGACAGCCCCTTGGCGAACACGATGCAATCCGGCACCACGTCTTCATGTTCGCAGCACCAGAATTTGCCGGTGCGCGCCGCGCCGCACTGGATTTCGTCCAACACCAATAGCGTGTCGTAGCGATCGCACAGCGCGCGTACCGTTTTCAGATAACCGGCGGGCGGGACGATAATGCCGCCTTCTCCCTGAATCGGCTCGACCACAAACGCCTTGTATTTGCCGGTGGACAGCGCCGCTTCCAGCTCGGATACCGAGCCGTAGGCGACATGGTCGATATTGCCCAGGGTCGGCTGCTGGCCGAAGCGCCATTTATCCTTGCCGCCCAGCGATACCGCGCCGGACGTTTTGCCGTGAAACGCGCCGAGCGTCGCCAGCAGGTGCGTCTTGCCGGGTTTGTGGCGAGTGCCGAGCTTGACCAGTTTGATCATGCCTTCGATGGCTTCGGCGCCACCGGTGGCGGTTCCCATCTTGGTCAGCTTGCCCTGCGGTGAAAGCAGCGCCATGTTGTGCGCCAGCGCGGCGGTGACGCTGTGGTAGGAAATCGCTCCCATCATGAACAGGCGGTTGTCGAAACACTTCTGCAAACAGGACCAAACAAACTCGTTGTTGTTGCCGACGGTCACTACGCCGACGGCACCAATCATGTCCAGGTGCTTGTCGCCATTGTCATCAATGAAGGAACAACCTTCCGCCCGCACAAAATATTTGGCATGCCCATCCAGCGAACGCATGCGGTTCAGGTGGGTCAGCTGCAACGCCCGGGTGGTGTCACCGTCCAGCGCAATCGCTTCGTCAATGGTGTAAAAACCCGGTACCACGTCTTTTGCCTGTGCCATAAACAACCTCACTCAAATAGGATTCAGGGGAAATGCGAACCATGTATCAACGGTGTCTGTGAGTTGTTTATAGCGGGAGGCGGCAGGGAGAAAATAGAATAAATCGGCACCGGACATGGTGCAGAACCGGCGTTATTTTGGTGCATTTTTGCACTAAAAAAAGGCGGCCGTTTCGACCCACCATCAACCGCTCGCCCTAGACCGGGAGATATTGAAAAGGCTCGGATAACAACCCGTTAGCGTGAACTGCCACTATGCGGCGGCATCAGCACTGCCGAATGCGATGTTGGTAACGTACCGCCTGCAGCCCGGCGAGATAACGTTTCGGCGAGCAGGACGCAAACTGTTTGAATTCACGAAGAAAATGGGACTGATCAGCGTAGCCGAGACGTTGGGCCAACTGCGCCAGACTCTCCACGTCGCCATGATTGAGCAGTGATAATGCACGCTGAAAACGAATGGTGCGGCAGAAGGCTTTCGGCGACATGCCGCAGTGGTCGTGAAACAAGCGGTGAATATAGCGGGCGGAATAAAGCGTCTTTCGTTCCAGATCCTCCACCCGGATCATGCCGTCGTGGGCCATGATCAGATCGATAATCTGCAACAGCAGCGGCGACGAGGCGCGGTTGGTCCAGTGGGCGAAATAATGCAGGAACAGCGTGATCTGCTCACTGAAATCTCGGCTGCGCACCAGCCGGGCCAGTAATCGCGCCGCACCGGGCGCCACATCCTGAAACGGGATCTCCTGACCGGCCAATTCTCCCGGCGACAGATCCAGAAACGCCGGCATCACACCCGGCATAAAGCGCACGCCGAAATAGCGCTCCCCCGGCAACAGCCGGGTGGCCTGAGCCGACACCGTGCTGCCGCACACCCGGCCGCCCGGCTCGTCCTGATTGCAATGAAACAGCAGGTCGACACTGCCATCCGGCACCGCCAGCGTTACCGGCTGCTCACGCGCAACGGAAAAGCTGTAGAAATGGGCAATCGGCGAATTATCGAGATTCTTTTTCAGATACTCTTCAGCCGCATTGATAACGAACCAGGGCTGCAACGGCCGCACGCTTAACGACATTGAACAATGATGCATTTGCCCTTCTCCTTGCCGTAGTGACAATTCACCGTGATGGCAATTTTCCGTGGTAGTCATGACAACAGAGCAATTTTTACGCCAACGCCGGCATGCGGATAGCAATGCGGCCAGAGCGTGGTATAAAAACGGGGCGGCCCGCGTCATGGCGGGATAAATGCTGACCGGTTTGGCAAAAAAGTCCCCTTTTATCGCTCCATTGGCGGTCTTAAGTGGTACTCTTTCCGGGCCGGCGTCTTGTACGAATCAACGGCGGTAGCAGGTTGTAAAGTAGAAAGAATCCATAACGGAAAGAGTGATATGAGCAAAATTCGGGTTGGCGTGGTTTTTGGTGGTAAATCCTCTGAGCACGAAGTGTCACTGCAGTCCGCAAAAAATATTGTGGACGCGATTGATAAAACGCGATTTGACGTCGTACTGCTGGGTATCGATAAACAAGGAGCATGGCATCTCAACGATGCGTCCAATTATCTGCTCAACGCCAATAATCCGTCGCTGATCGCGCTCAACCGCTCCAGCCGCAATATAGCTTTGGTGCCCGGTCAATCCCATAATCAGTTGATTGAAACCAGCAACGCCAGCGCCCTGTCACAGATTGACGTGATCTTCCCGATCGTACACGGCACGCTGGGCGAAGACGGTTCGCTACAGGGGCTGCTGCGTATGGCCAATATTCCGTTTGTCGGCAGCAGCGTGCTCGGTTCTGCGGTCAGTATGGATAAAGATGTCACCAAACGCCTGCTGCGCGATACCGGCCTGATGGTCGCGCCGTTCGTCACGCTGACCCGCGCCAACCGCGAACGCCATCACTTCGCCGACATCACCGCCCGCCTCGGGCTGCCGCTGTTCATCAAACCGGCCAACCAGGGTTCTTCCGTCGGCGTCAGCAAAGTGCGCAACGAAGCGCAATACCAGCAAGCGGTCGAACTGGCGTTCAGTTATGACCACAAGGTATTGGTGGAATCCGCGATTGTCGGCCGTGAAATCGAGTGCGCGGTGCTGGGCAACGACCACCCTGAAGCCAGCGTCTGCGGCGAAATCGTGGTGCATGACGAATTCTATTCCTACGATACCAAATACATCAGTGAAGACGGCGCGGCGGTGGCAATCCCCGCGCCGATGCCGGACAGCACCCATCAGCGTATCCGCGAGATCGCCGTTCAGGCGTTTCAGGCGCTGGATTGTCAGGGAATGGCGCGGGTAGACGTGTTTCTGACCCCGCAGGAAGACGTGATTGTCAACGAAGTGAATACGTTGCCGGGCTTCACCAACATCAGTATGTATCCCAAACTCTGGGAAGCCACCGGCATCGGTTATACCGCCCTGATTACCCGGCTGATTGAACTGGCTCAGGAGCGCCACGCGCAAGACAGCAACCTGCAAAGCTCCGTGCAACGCTAAATCCTATCGGCCCCGGAAACCGCCCGGGGCCGTTTCCCACCAGGCTCAGAGCCGAGCCAGCGAAGTAAAGTTATCCGTCGTCATTGAGGGTTGAAAATCAATGACCTCATAGTCGGCTACCGCCTGGAACGGATCCTGTTTCAGGAAATCATCCAATTCCGCCCGCTCAATGCTTGTTGCCAGAATCACGCCCCCGGTACGCGGATTCTTGCGCCCGGAAGCGATGAAGACGCCCTGCGCATATCCCTGTTTCAACCAGGTAACATGCGACTCCAGCAGATTCTCCACTTCATCTAGCGGCGCTTTGTATGTCAAACTAATAATATACATAGGCTTATCTCTATTTATCAGGGAGTTACCGGCCAGCTGCCGTTCTGCAGCACAACCCGGTAGCCATCAGGATCGCAGAAGGTTTTCCTCTGTCGTTCCCAGTAAGGATTGAATGACATCACGACGCGAAACCCGGCGCAGATCATGCGTTCGCAAACCTGCCGCCAGTCTTCGGGTTCAGGGATGTACAGCACCGGCACGTCGTCCTCCGTCGGAGACGGCGTACCGGGTGCGTATGGCAGCACGTAAACGCCAGATGCCAGGCCACCCCCTTGCGCCCCAGCATAACACCGCTGAATCCATTATGTAGTGAAAACGCCGCCAGCACATTCAGCCCCAATCCGAGCTGCTACCGCCTTAGGCTACGCGGCAAATCCGTGACGGGCCGCGCCGTCATTATGCGCCCCGGATATGTGAACGGCGCTTCCCATCCTGTTGTTTTACTGTCGCGATCGGCATGACAAATTTACCCCTCACGGAAAATCCTGATTGCACACGCAGCACAAAATACTGTATTTTAATACAGTATTTTGTATGGAGATGGAACAATGTACGTAGAGCTGGTTTACGATAGAAGAAACGTGAGCGGATTACCCAACGCCGAAGCATTGATCCGGGCGGAATTGACCAAACGCATCCAGCGCACATTTCCGGATGCGGAAGTTAAAGTGAAGCCGATGCAAACCAACGCCATCAATTCCAATGCCAGCAAGCAGGATAAATCCGCTATCAACCGGATTATCGAAGAAATGTTCAATGAAGCCGACGAATGGCTGGTCAGCGACTGATCAGAAAAAACGCCCGACGCTTCTCCGCCAATGCCCTTTTGCATGTCTATACGCCGGGCGAATACCACGGCGCTTCAATACTACGCGGCTTAACACAACTACGCGGCTTAACACATCACCGATGGTCAGGAACGTTATCGATACTCAACCTTCGTGGTATTCGTCAGCGTCGATAACGTCTGACCGGCGCCTTTGCCGTTGGTCATCAACACCCGACACACCACCGGATTAAAACGCACATCGTAACGACAGGTAGTGCGGGTGATACTGGTCTGCTCGCCGTTTTCCGTCACGCTCATGGTGGAGTCGAGGCGTTTCCCCGGCGCAGCATCATTACGCAGAGAAACCAACGTCACTTTGCCGCTCTCCGGCGAGGTAAAAGTCATATCGCTGGGGAAACCGTCATCATCGTACTGGTAGGTGGCGAATGGCGTCGTATGGCCGTTATAAAATACGTCGGTGATAAACCCTTTATCATCATGCCGGTAGATCAGACGCCCATCGACGGATTTTTCCAGCAGGCAGTCTTTCCCCAGTTGGAACGCGGGTTTGCGATCATTGCGATCCACCAACAACTGCCCTTCGCGCACCAGGTCAAGATCCAGATTCATCGTCGGCTGGTAGCTTTTCAGCGTATCGACGCAACCGTTCTGATTCAGCGTGACGGCCACATACGCCACCACTTTCCCCTGTTCATCAGTCTGGGTCTGTGTGAAACGCTTTATTTTTCCCCGTAAGGCATCAAAACCGAAAATATTGGAAAAACCCGCCATCATCGGGCTGACCGGCTCAAGACGTTGTTTATCGTCACATCCGGCCACCGCCAACATGGCGGCGGTCAGCGCTATTGTGCGTTTATTCATATCCTTATCCAATGCAATCGACGTGAAGTAGACGCCAGTGTACGCCAATTCTCTGAGGGCAAAAAAGAAGATAAACAGACACGGCCGCGGTTCGAAAACGGAGGGTAGCGCTTCTGTAACGATGTTCCACTGCGACGGGCACATACATGACGCCAAACCGATAAGCAGTCAGGCGGGAAACCGGGACGTTACAGGCGCCTCAATGCGATAAACCGCTACTCTCATCCGCTGACGCAGCGTCACCATCGTGACGCGATGGAAACCCAGCGCGTGAAACCCGCTTTTCAGCAGCACCCTGCCGGATGCCACATTCTGCGGCAGGTGACAGGCATAAATCCGCCGCACGCCCTGGCTGAAAGCAAACTGGCACATCGCCTGGCAGGCTTGTGTGCCCAACCCTTGATGCCAGTGCGCCGCCGTCAGCCAATAGCCGATTTCCGGCTTATCGCCATCCATTGCACTCAACGCAATCACACCGATCAGCTGCCGACTGTGCTGCAGGCAAATGGCGAAAGCCGCGCTTTGCCCCAGCGTCCAGCTGTCCTCCAGACCGGTAATCCAGCGTTCAATCAATTCACGGGGGCACGGATACGGAATTTGCACCGTCATGGCGGCGATGCGCGGGTCGCTATTGAGCAGTTGGGTCAACACGAGGGCATCCGACAGGCGCAACGGACGCAATTGCAGGTGTGTGGTGGTCAGCGAAGGTTGCTGCATGCCGAATCTCCTTTAAGACGCCCGACCCGGCCTGCAAGGCGAAGCGCACAGTATTAGGCTGCGCCCGCCGCTATGCGTGACGCAGCCTAAATCCCCCGCGTTCCACGACGATCAGGAATACAAAATACCTGCCGCCTGATCGCATTCCTGCCGGGTGAATCCCGCATAAGACAATGCATCCATGAGGATTTTCCTATCTATGCCGGGATAAACGTCGTCATCCATAATAAAGCTGCCCACTTCATCTGGCGCCAGTTGAGGAAACTGCTGGTGCAAACCAGTGGCAACATCACGAGCGGCATAGCCCAGAGCGCGCAAAATCGATGCAATCTCCAGCGGCGACGTCTCCTCCTGATATACCGTATAAATCACATCCGCCAGTAAGCTGGGAGTAAGCACATTCACTTTAGAAACATCGTTATAGCGGCTTCCCAGCGACTGGATGATATGCTCAACGGCCTCGCTGGGCCCATAGCCCCGTTCGCGAATACGAGACAACACGGACACCATCTTCTCTTTCAGATCGATAAACATAATGCTGTTCCTTCGTCAAAATGGCGATCTCGCCCGTAAAGCGCGAAGGCATTCCTGAAATGTAAACCGACGTCCCTGTATATCGCGCCCGCATTGCAACTGCCCAACGGTTCTTTGAACCTGTACCTGACTCCAGATCCATCTGGGTGCCCGGGCAGCCCGCTCTTTGGTTCTGCCCGACACTCATCACATTGTTCCATCAAGAGATACTCTCTCTTTATCAGCATAGGCGTCAGTCATTATCCTTCCACTGCGCCGATCCGATTTGCGATAAAAAATCCAGGCAACGTCGCCGTTAAAATTAACAATATTGTTACATACAGCCATAATAACCCGCCATGGGCCGTCTGAGTGTGATGACCGGCAACAAACCCAGAGCGCGCGTGCGGCCTGTACCGATTTTCGCGATGTTGGGCGGTTAATTTTAGGCGATGGCTGCTATCATGAATAAATTCCGGCCGATAACGGCCATGCCGCCCATGCCGTACCGAGACGCAGCCTGATTGGATGTTCCGCAAACACACATTGAAACAACTCTTCCGGTCGTCATCGATAAATTTTGCCGCAGGACGGTGATAATACCCGTCCTTAATATTTTCTATTCAGTAACATAAGGTTATTCAGTCATGATCACCACCGACGGTAATAACGCGGTCGCCTCCGTAGCCTGGCGATCCAATGAAGTTATCGCTATCTATCCGATTACCCCCAGTTCCACCATGGCGGAACACGCGGCGGCCTGGTCGAGCGACGATCGACACAACGTATGGGGCGATACACCTCGGGTGATCGAGATGCAATCGGAAGCCGGGGCGATCGCTACCGTTCACGGTGCCTTGCAGACCGGTGCGCTGGCCACCTCCTTTACCTCTTCCCAGGGGTTGTTGCTGATGATACCCACGCTGTACAAACTGGCCGGCCAACTGACGCCGTTTGTGCTGCACGTTGCCGCCCGTACCGTGGCGACTCATGCGCTCTCCATTTTTTTGCGACCATTCGGATGTCATGGCGGTACGCCAGACCGGCTGCGCCATGCTGTGCGCCAGCAACGTACAGGAAGCGCAGGACTTCGCGCTCATATCCCAAATCGCCAGCCTGAACAGCCGTCTGCCGTTTATCCACTTTTTCGACGGATTCCGAACCTCGCACGAAATCAACAAGATTGAGCCGTTGAGCGATGATCAGATCCGCCAGTTGCTGCCGCAGGCGGCGATTGACGCGCACCGTGAGCGAGCGCTCACCCCTGAGCGTCCGGTGATTCGCGGCACCGCCTCCAACCCGGATACGTTCTTCCAGGCGCGGGAAGCGACCAACCCCTGGTATAACGCGGCCTTCGCCCATGTCGAACAGGCGATGGACGGTTTTGCCGCCGTCACCGGGCGTCAGTATCGGCCGTTTGAATATTACGGCCATCCGGAGGCTACCCGCGTCATCGTGATGATGGGCTCCGGCGCGGGCACCAGCGAAGACGTGATCGATACGCTACTGACCCGCGGCGAAAAGGTCGGGATAGTAAAAGTGCGCCTGTACCGGCCGTTCTCCGCGCAACACCTGCTGGCGGCCATGCCACACAGCGTGCAGACCATCGCCGTACTGGATCGCACCAAAGAACCCGGCGCACAAGCGGAACCGCTGTATCTGGATGTCATGACCGCGCTGGCGGAGGCGTTCTCCCGAGGTGAGCGCCCACTTATGCCGAAAGTCATCGGCGGCCGTTACGGTCTTTCATCCAAAGAATTCACGCCGCAGTGTGTGGCTGCCGTCTTCAGCGAGTTAGCGCTTGCCAACCCTAGAGCGCGCTTTACCGTGGGTATTTATGATGACGTCACCCACTTGTCGTTGCCGCTGTCCGCTCAGCCGATGCCGCTGCATACCTCACTGGAAGCGTTGTTCTACGGGCTCGGCAGCGACGGCACCGTCTCCGCCGCCAAAAACTCCATCAAAATCGTGGGGAACGCCACGCCGCTGTTCGTGCAGGGCTACTTTGTCTACGACTCCAAAAAAGCGGGCAGCCTGACCGTTTCCCACATGCGCGTAGGGCCGCATCCCATCAACTCCGCTTATCTGATCGAACAGGCGGATTTCGTCGCCTGCCATCAATGGCAGTTCATCGACAAATACAGCATGGTGGAGCGGCTGAAGCCCGGCGGTATTTTCTTAATCAATTCCCCGTATGGCAGCGATGACCTGTGGCACCGTCTGCCGCAGGAAGTACAGGCCGGGCTGAACCGGCTCCAGGCGCGCGTGTATTGCATCAACGCGGCCAAAATCGCCCGTGAATGCCAACTGGGCGCGCGTATCAATACCGTCATGCAGATGGCATTCTTCCATCTCACCGATATTCTGCCCGGCGGCGATGCACGGGAAAAACTGCGCCACGCCATCGCCACCAGCTACGGCAGCAAAGGCCAGGAACTGGTAGAACGTAACTGGCGCGCGCTGGACGCCACGCTGGAAGCGTTGACCGAGGTGACGCTGGCGGCGGTGAATCCGGACAGCCCCCAACGCCCGCCAGTGGTATCCGACGCCGCGCCGGATTTCGTCAAGACCGTGACCGCCGCCATGCTGGCCGGGCTGGGGGATAGCCTGCCGGTATCCGCGCTGCCGCCGGACGGCACTTGGCCGGTCGGCACCACCCGCTGGGAAAAACGCAATATCGCCGAGGAGATCCCATTGTGGAAACCAGCGCTTTGCACCCAGTGCAACCACTGCGTGGCCGCTTGTCCGCACTCCGCCATCCGCGCCAAGGTGGTGCCCGCCGACGCGATGGCCGGTGCACCCGCGTCGCTGCAATCGCTGGAGGTGAAAGCCCGCGATATGCGCGGCCAGAAATACGTCCTGCAAGTCGCGCCGGAAGACTGCACCGGCTGCAACCTGTGCGTGGAAGTGTGCCCGGCCAAGGATCGCCAGAATCCGGACATCAAGGCTATCAATATGGAGCCCCGGCTGGAGCATGTCGCGACCGAAAAAAACCACTATGATTTCTTCCTCCAACTGCCGGAAATCGATCGCAATAAGCTGGAGCGTATCGATATCCGCACCTCGCAGTTGATTACGCCGCTGTTCGAATATTCAGGCGCCTGTTCCGGCTGCGGCGAAACGCCGTATATCAAGCTGCTGACCCAGTTGTACGGCGATCGCCTGCTGGTGGCCAATGCCACCGGGTGCTCCTCCATTTACGGCGGCAATCTGCCGACCACGCCCTGGACCACCGATGCCAACGGTCGCGGCCCGGCGTGGGCCAACTCGTTATTTGAGGACAACGCCGAGTTCGGGCTGGGCTTCCGCCTGAGCGTCGACCACCATCGCCAGCGCGCCCTGCGACTGCTGCGCGAACTGACGCCGCAGCTCCCGGCAGAACTGGTCGTCGGGTTGCAAGAAGACGGCATCGCCACCGATCTGCGCCGCGAGCAGATCGCCAGTTTGCGTCAGTCGTTGGCATCACTGGAGAACGCCGCCGCCCGTCAGTTGTCGGTGGAAGCCGACCATCTGGTCGACAAATCGGTTTGGCTGATCGGCGGCGACGGCTGGGCCTACGATATCGGCTACGGCGGGCTTGACCACGTCATGAGCCTGACGGAGAACGTCAATGTGCTGGTGCTGGACACCCAGTGCTACTCCAATACCGGCGGCCAGCAGTCCAAAGCGACGCCGCTCGGCGCCGTCACCAAATTCGGCGAGAAAGGCAAACGCAAAGCGCGCAAGGATCTGGGCATCAACGTGATGATGTACGGCCACGTCTATGTGGCGCAGATTTCGCTGGGCGCACAGCTTAATCAGACGGTGAAAGCCATCCAGGAAGCGGAAGCCTGGCCGGGCCCGTCGCTGATCATCGCTTACAGCCCGTGTGAAGAACACGGTTACGATCTGGCCTTCAGCCACGATCAGATGCGTCAGCTGACCGCCACCGGTTTCTGGCCGCTGTACCGCTTCGATCCGAAACGCGCCGAGGAAGGCAAACCCGCGCTGGTGACTGACTCCCGTCCGCCGTCCGCCAGCCTGAGCGAGACGCTGCTGAACGAACAGCGCTTCCGTCGCCTCAACAACCAGATGCCGGAAGCCGCCGCCCAGCTTTACGAGGAGGCCGAAGCGGATCTGCGCCGTCGTTACGACTTCCTGACGCTTCTGGCAGGCAAGGCGGAGAAGAGCAGTCAGGAATAATACGGTTTCGAACGTGCGTCATGCCCGATGAAAGCGGCCCTCGACTGAGGGCCGCACTGTTTTCTGCGCGAAAAGGCCGGTTGTTTCCGTGATCAGCAACAAAAAATGTGATTCATTACACATCTGGTTTTCTCCGACGCCATTCTGAACATATAATGCGCACCGGTCGTCGGCAGTTCGGACTCTCCGGCCCGACCGCCTATAAATAAACGTTCCCTTATGCCGGAATGGCTTTAACACTCAACAAAGATATGAAAATGAGCATTCGCGCGATCTTGACGTTAGTGACGGCGGCCGCTGCCTTTAGCCAGACAGCCCAAGCCGTGGTTTATCCCTTGCCTGCACCGAACAGCCGTCTGGTGGGCGAAAATATCCAAGTCACCATCCCCACCGACAGCACCGCTGCGCTGGAGCATTTTGCCGCCCAGTACCAAATGGGGCTCAGCAACCTGCTGGAAGCTAATCCGGGTATTGACGTCTACCTGCCCAAACCCGGCAGCACCATGACCGTTCCTCAGCAACTCATCCTGCCCGATGCGCCGCGCGAAGGCATCGTTATCAACAGCGCTGAAATGCGCCTGTACTACTACCCGAAAGGTTCCAAGACCGTAGTCGTGCTGCCGATCGGTATCGGCCAGCTTGGCAAAGATACGCCGATCAACTGGGTCACATCCGTACAGCGCAAGAAAGAGCGCCCGACCTGGACGCCGACCGCCGCCATGCATGCCGAATATGCAGCCCGCGGCGAGTTCCTGCCGAAAATCTATCCGGCCGGCCCAGATAACCCGATGGGCCTGTACGCGCTCTACATCGGCAATCTGTACGCCATCCACGGCACCAACGCCAATTTCGGTATCGGCCTGCGCGTCAGCCACGGCTGTGTCCGTCTACGCGACAAAGACATCAAGTTCCTGTTCAGCAATGTTCCGGTCGGTACCCGGGTTCAGTTCATTAATGAGCCGGTAAAAGCTACCGTCGAGCCGGATGGTTCCCGTTACGTGGAAGTTCATAATCCGCTGTCCCGTACCGAAGAGGAATTCAACTCCGATACCCAGGTGCCGATCAAGCTCACTCAGGTGGTGGCCAAGGCGTTGGCGGATGCCAGCGTGAACGAAAGCGAAGTCAATCAGGCGCTGCAAACCCGTTTGGGCATGCCCGTCAAGGTCAATGGCCCGGCGGAAGAAACGGCCCCGGCGGCTCAGGCTCCAGAGATCCAGCAGGCCAGTTCGCCAGCGCCGCAGGATAACGTGCAGCCGACTCCTTCGGTTCAACCGGTCGCGCCGAATGCAGAGCCCGTCGCTCCGGCAACCGACGCCAGTAAATCCTGATAGCAGGATGACCAGGGCTGCCACCGGGCGGCCCTGTTTTTTTCCTCCCCGCCGCGCACGTTTCCCTTACTCACCGAGCCCTCCCCATCACTGCCTGCTCGGATGAAACCCTCAGTGTTTGTTGCATTGGTTTTTTTCGCATTGGCTCACAATATTAATTGACATATCATCTATTGAGTTGTTAATTAATCACCCACCACATCTCACCCGATATCGCCGACCATGACTCAACACGAAGCCACCGCCAGACGCCGTTTCGCCATTATGCTGGGGCAGACGACCCGCCTCTGGCGCCGCGTCATCGACCGTGAATTGCAACCCTACGGGCTGACGCAGTCCAGTTGGCTGCCGCTGCTCTATATCGCCCGTACCGCGGGCCCTATTCATCAGAAAGCGCTGGCAGATGCCCTCAGTCTTGATGCATCGGGCATCGTCAGAGTGCTGGACTGCCTGCAAAAGCAAGGATTCATCGAACGTCGCGAAGGTAGCGACCGACGTTTTCGCGAGATTTTCCTGACCGGATCAGGCCAGGAACTGGTGCAAAAAGTAGAACTCTGCGCCGAAAAAGTACGTGTGCAGGCACTTACCGGGTTGACCGATCAGGAGATTGTCCAGGTCAGCCGTGTCATCAATCAGGTCATCGAAAACCTCACCCGAGCCGAACAACAGCCGTCATGAAAAAAATCGTCGTGTTTCTGGCGGGGTACCAACGTCTGGATCATCGCCACAGAATCTTTTTGTTGGGAGGGGTCGGCACGTTGCTGCTGGCGTTACTCGCCGTCGCCGTCTGGCTGCATCAGCGTTTCAACCACGTCACCGAAACCGACGCGCGCGTGGTCGGCGAAGTGATTTCACTGGCCAGTCGTGAAAGCGGCTGGGTCATGGCGCGTCCGGTCATCGACGGCGATGTCATCCGCCAGGGGCAACTGCTGGTTCAGATTGACGATCGCGACGCCCAGCTGCGTCTGGCACAGCAGGAGGGCAACCTGGCCGCCGCCGACGCTCAGATTCGCTATAGCGAAACCCAGCGTCAGGTGACGGATCTGACTACGCAATCAGCGCTGGAGGAAGCGCGCGCCAAGCTGGCCGCGACGGAATCCGCCATCAATAATGTCGGCTACCAGCTCAGCCTCGCCCAGAACAATTTCCAGCGCGACGATCAGTTGCTGAAGAGCAACCTCACCGCCCGTAAAAACTGGGATGAAACCCACACCGCCTTGCTGCAACGCCAGAGCGAATTACGCGAAGCGCAAGCGCAACACAACGCGCAGCTGGCGGCGCTGCATACCGCCGAAGCCGAGCGCAGCACGCTGCAGGTGCTGGATCGCCAGATCGATATGCAACGCCAACAGCGCACCGCCATTCAGGCCCAGGTCGATCAGATCCGGCAAGAGATCGCCGACCGGGCGCTGCGTTCGCCGGTGGACGGCATGGTGGATCGCACCATTACCCATCAGGGCGATTATGCACAGGCCGGCCAGTGGCTAATGATGGTGCACGATCCGCGCAACCTGTGGGTGGAAGCCAACGTCAAGGAAACCGCCATCGATCGGATCAAGGTCGGGCAACCGGTGAATATTCAGGTGGATGCCTATCCCGACCGCCATTTTCAGGGGCATGTCATGCGAGTCGGCAATACCGCCACCAGCCAGTTCGCCCTGTTGCCCAGCCCGAACCCGTCCGGCAACTTCACCAAGATCACCCAACGGGTGCCGGTTCGTATCGCGCTGGATCAGCCGGACGCCGCGCTGAAACCCGGACTGATGGCAGAAGTCAGCATCGATGTCACCCATTGAAGCCCAGGCGGCGCGATTCGGTAGTTCCTACCGCTGGCTGGCGACCGTCACCATCATGCTCGGCACCATCGCCACCACCGCGACGGCGACCATCGTCAACGTGGCGATGCGCGACATTATGGGCGCGTTCGGCATGGGGCAGGATCAGGTACAGTGGCTTTCCACCGCCTTTCTCGCCTCTATGACCGCCACCATGCTGATGACCGCCTGGATGCTGGATCGCGTTGGCTACCGGGCCACCTATGTCGGTTCGTTAGCCATCTTCACCCTCGGCAGCCTGCTCGGCACCTTCAGCCAGAACAGCGCGGAAGTGATCCTGGCGAGGATCCTGCAAGGTTGCGCATCCGGCATTATCCAGCCGCTGGCGATGATCGTCATTTCCCAGGTATTTCCGGTTTCGGAGCGCGGCAAGGCGATGGGCATTTACGGCGTCGGCGTGATATTGGCTCCGGCGTTGGGCCCGGCCGTCGGCGGGCTGATGGTGGATCAACTGAACTGGCGCGCAGTGTTCATGTTGATCATACCGTTCTGCCTGGCCGGGATCGCCGCCGCGTCCGTGATCCTGCCGCCCAAAGGCCGTGGCGACAGCCCGGCGCGGCGTCGCTTCGATGCGCTCGGTTTCCTGCTGATGGCGCTCTCCCTCACCACGCTGCTGACCGGGCTTTCCAACGGCCAACGCGAAGGTTGGGACTCGCTTTTCATCATCGGCATGCTGGCGTTTTCCGTTCTCTGCATGGCGGGATTTATCGTGCGGGAGCTCACGACCGCTCACCCGCTGCTCAGCCTGCGGGTGTTCGCTAATCCGGCCTTTACCTCCGGCTGTATCGTCGCGTTCGTGCTGGGGGCCGGGCTGTATGGCTCCACCTATATCATCCCATTATTTCTTCAGGGAATTCAGGGGTATACCCCCACCCGTTCCGGCTTGTTGCTGATGCCTGCCGGGTTGGCGCTGGGGATGGTGTTTCCGTTCGCCGGCGCGTTCAGCGACCGGCTGAAACCCCACATGCTGGTCGCGGCGGGGTTGCTGTTGTTCGGTATCTCCTGCTGGCTTTCCGGCGACGCCGATACCGATACGCCGTTCTGGACCATGGTGTGGTGGACCATCATCGGCCGCGTCGGCCTTGGCCTGATGCTACCCGCCATGAACGCCGGTTCATTGCGGGCGCTACCACCAGATCAATTGGCGCAGGGCGCAGGTAGCATCAACTTCATCCGTCAGCTCGGCGGAGCGATGGGGGTTAACCTGCTGTCGGTCTTCATTGAGCGTCGCACCACATTCCACGGGCAGGCGCTGGCACAGGCGCTGAACGTCGGCAACCCGCGCAGTACCGACGCCATTCGGCAACTCAGTCTGTTGTTCGGCCATGGCGGCAACCCGCTGGGCGAGCCGCTGAGCAGCCAGATCAATCCCGGCATTCTCACCTATCTGCAATCTATGGTATCCGCCAAAGCGCAGATGCTGGCGTATCAGGACGGTTTTCTGATCGTCGCGATAGGGTTTTTCATCGCACTGCTGCCCGCCTGGTTCGTTCGCCCCCGACCTGCGGCGGCTAGCGCAACGCGCCCGACCCATTCACGCTGAATCGAACGGTATTAAGAGCCGATCCCAGTAGGCATTATTGACACAGCCAGTCTGGACACGGATTGCGCGCAGACAAGATGCAACGCAGAGTGAACGGACAACGCAATATGCCCGGCCCAACGGGCAAGCGCAGCGAGTAAACCGGTGCGTGCACGGCGTGCGTGAGGATGTCGCGCACGGCCCAGGGCCAACATGGCAAGTCGAATAGCCCTAATGGGATGTCATGGGGGTATGTTTATTTTTTCCTGGTGCGGCACTGATCCCGTGAATCAGCGCTGCAACAAACGGAGTAACAGCATGGAGCTATCGCGATGGCTTACTCATCAGGATGATATTCCAGTAAATCGCCCGGCTGACAGGTAAGGATCTCACAAATTTTCGCCAGGGTATCGAAACGTATGCCTTTCACTTTTCCTGATTTCAGCAATGATAGGTTCTGTTCGGTAATTCCAATCAAACGCGCCAACTCACGCGATTTCATTTTCCGCTGCGCCAGCAGCACATCCAGTCTGATAACGATTGGCATAGTTTGGTCAAATCACAAAATTAGTCACTTTCGCCCACGCATACGGGCTGACATCCACGAGCGTCGAAAACGACGCAGCCATGGCAACATTTTCATTACAATTGATTGTTTTAACTAACAATAATGATGTCGATGACGACGACAGCCATCGGGTATATCAACGTCACAAAATCATCATCTGCGACAGATTATTTCCCCTCGGGATTATGTTTTATCGTTAAACGATAAAATCTCACCTCCATGCATTAATCAATGTATTTTTCTCGGTTTTAGTCAGATCAAATTAAAAAACTTATTTCATGATCTCTATGACAGAACATGACTAAAAGCCGGTAAAACCCGTGACGCTAGTTTACTTTCGATGTGAACCGGCAAATGATAAGAACATAAGTTCATTTCAAATGAAATAATGTTTTAATATTGTTAGGCGAATTGATCATGAGTAAACAAATCTCTTTTAAACACACGTTCTGCTACGGCAGCGCGAACTTGCTAGGCAGTGGCGCCTTGGCCATTAGCGGCGCCTGGCTTATGTATTTCTACACCACATTTTGCGGATTGACGTTGGTTCAGGCGGCTTCTATTTTCTCCGTCGCCAGTATCCTTGACGCAATCAGTAACCCGATCATGGGTTACATCAGCGACAACTTCTACAACACCCGTATCGGGCGTACATTTGGGCGCCGTCGCTTCTTCATTCTATTGGGTGTTCCTTTGGTGCTGGTCTACCCGATGCTGTGGATGGAAGGTTTCGGCTTCTGGTACTACATGGCGACCTACATTCTGTTCGAGCTGATTTACACCTCCATCATGGTGCCTTATGAAACGCTCGCGACCGAAATGACCACCGATTTTAAAATGCGCTCCAAACTGACCGGTTCCAAAGCCATTTTCGGTAAGGTCGCCAATTTCCTGGCTGCCTTTATTCCAGGTCAGTTCATCGGCATTTACGGTAAGGATTCCGCTACGCCGTTTTTCTACACCGGTCTGGCCTATGGCGCCATCATGTGTGCGGCGATGATCGCGCTGTATATGACTTCCTGGGAGCGCTCTCCCAACGAGGTGATGCGCGAAAACACACAGAACCTTTTCCAGGCGTTGAAGAAACTCAGCATCGACATGACCTCCACATTCCGTTTGCGTATTTTCCGCAAACATCTGGGCATGTACCTGTTCGGTTTCGGTGCTGAGTGGCTGTTCGCTTCCGCATTTACCTATTTCATCGTGTTCGGCCTGCAACAGAGCACGGCGCTGGTTTCTCAGCTCAACAGTTTCAGCTCTATCATGCAGTTCATCTCGACGTTTCTCTTCATCGGCATTTGCGTGAAGATGGGTTTCGGGCGTCCTTATCGTCTGGCGCTGACAGTCGTTATCGTGAGCGTACTGGCCTACGCCGCGCTCTATTTCACTCACTGGTCGCCGGCAGTTGAAATCATCGTACTGTTTGCCATCACCGCCGTATTCGGCCTGAGCACCGGCGGCATCTACTACATCCCCTGGACGGTGTACACCTTCCTGGCTGATGTGGACGAAGTCTTGACCGGCCGCCGCCGTGAAGGGATCTACGCCGGCGCTATGACCTTCGCCGGGAAAATGGTGCGTTCGGTCATCGTGTTTGCCATGGGTTGGATCCTGAGCCAGTTCGGGTTTATTTCCGGTAAAGCTGCACAGCCGGAAAGCGCGGTGCTGGCGATTATCGGCGTCTTCTCTCTGGGTGTGATTGGTCTGGCCGTTGTCGCGATTTACTTCAGTTCCCAAATGAAGCTGGATCGTAAAAACCACATGATTCTGCTGCAGGAAATCGCCCGCATCAAAGCTGGCGGCGCCATTGCCGATGTACCGGCCGAGGCCCGTGCGGTAGCAGAAGAACTCACTGGTTGGAAATATGAACAATGCTGGGGCAACAACCCGCTGGGCCGCTCGGCGGAACAACCTGAGCCGGTGATCGCCACGTCTCCCCGCTGATATCGCTATCGGCAGTAAAAAACCACCTCTTCGCAGAGGTGGTTTTTTTGTTTAACCCCCATCCTCAAATTAGCGCGGCGTCTCGCAGTTCGCTTTTAAGATAGGCGTAGTAGATAGGAGCAGCGATAACGCCGGATATGCCGAACGCCGCTTCAAACACCAGCATCGCCAGCAGAATCTCCCAGGCATGAGCCTTAATGCGCGTTCCCACAATTTGTGCGTTCAGGAAATACTCCAGCTTGTGGATCAACATCAGGTAAACCAACGCGATCAACGCCATCGGCAACGAGATTGACAACGCGGCAATGAATACCACCGAATTAGAAATCAGGTTCCCGATAACCGGCAACAGGCCAAAGATAAAGGTCAGTATCACCAGCGTTTTGGCGAATGGCAGGTGAATCTCAAACGTAGGCAGAATACCGAGGATAAACAGCGACGATAGAATGGTATTCACCAGCGATATTTTTACCTGGGCGAACACGATATTGCGAAACGACGCGGAAAGCAGTGCAACCCGGCGCATCAATTCTGTTTTCAACAAGGGTTTATCTACGCTGGGCTCAATGCTGTACAGCGAAATGATCGCGCCGAGGATCATTCCTATCAACATGGTGACAAAACCATGCAGAAAGTCTTTCCCCATGTTCTGCAGCATGGCGACGTGCTTTTGCAACCACATGACGAATTCATGTTGCAGTTCTTCAACGCTGACAGGCAGATAACCGGGTAGGTAGGTCATAAGTTGCGTTTGTACATCATCCAGAATAAAGGCGATACGGGCGTTAAACACGCTGGTATCTTTCATTTCCTGCATCAGTAACCCGACCAGAGCGCCGAATATCAGGCTCAGCAGGCTGACTACGATCGTGCTGATAACCGCGACGACGGCCAGGCGCGCACGCTTGCCGCTAATGACTTTCTGGAAATAGGGGGTCAGCAGATTGACGATTTCATAGACCAGAAAACCGGCGATAAAGCAGGCCAGCAAACGCAGTTCAATCAGCAGCAGCAGCCCCCCCATGATAAAGATGAAGCTTAATAGTCTTGCCTGTTTCAAATTCAACAACTGCATAATGACATCCTGTTTACGTATTACTACGTCAGGGAATAATCGCATCCCCTCACCGACCGGACTTCGCTATCAACGGGGCAATGCTCTGACATTGAAATGCTATTTCAGCGAATCATTGTTAGCATTTTAGACGGGAAACACCAGTGACATTTCATCCGGCGACGCAACATCGCTGCACCAAATAAGGGCTCTACTTTACCGCCATAACGTCCAGCTATATGGCGCTTACCCTACTCTGATAGGGCTGCGGGGATCATTACTGCGTGCTTAGCTCAACATGCAGATCATTTTCGACATGCTGCACACGAATGACATTTTCAGCCCGATAATCATGACGACAATTAACGCCCATGGGTATTTTCTGAATATTTATTCAGAGCGGCATTCTCGTTTATTCAGAAAAAGAATTTATTCTTTACTGTATAAGTGACGTGACTAATAAACACAATTTTCCAATTATGCTGCCGCCGATATAGCTACAGAGAATAAATATTCTGACAACATCATTTTATATTCCATGCTGTTTAAAAAATAGGTAATACATGAAAAGCACATTTTCAAATGAAAAATGTACATAATTATTAATGCCTAACACGTCATATAACAGTCAGTGATTATCGAAACGTATCGATATAAAACTATCGGCAAAGAGACAAGGGGGATTAAGACTATTGTCTGTGGAGAAAGTCATACAGGCACATGCAATCACCGCATCTGTATGGATGACAGGCAGAATTACATCATAACCTCTTATGGACTGGGGTATCAGGAAGCCAAATTCGTCGGCTGGTCGCCATCCTCAGCATTCAGGATAAGCAGCGACAACACCCTGTTTTCCACATTCAGTTTGGAGAAAGAGAGCGTACTCATTGGCTTTTTGGCAAACCCATCCGATAGTAGATCCCAGACAACATCAGTGCTCAGGAGATCCGCATTCGTCATAAAATCCTGATAAGCAAACTTCACGTTTACCGGTAACATCTCATCAATTGACGAGGGTACTTCGGAATCAGCGGGCAAACCAAAGTGCGCATTAAACGCCGAATTGGCGCAAAGAATCTTACATTTCTCATCAATAACGGCAATGGCGCGTCTATCGTTATGAACCGGCGTACTCAACACGCCAATGATTTCATTCCGTCCAAATATCAGACTCATCCTGTCCTCTGCTCAATGCTATGTGAAATCTATTCGTCGCCACGTAGCAACCACCTGAATAAAATTACAACGTGTTACGACAATAGCTTTAAAAGACACCAGACATACAAATCCGGTGAATACAGAGCAATCAAACCGTCAAAAGTAAAGCCGGACAAATCAACAAACACACATAGACAGAGTAGCCGCAGGGCATAAAGTAATTTCGTCCGTTATTATGAATAAAAAATAAATTTACATCCGATTATTATTTAACAACTATCCTTACCGTAACGTCAAAATTGAAATCGAAAATAGCTATTACAGTAAGTCAGTTTATTTATTAAACGATGCTGCACTTCCTCCTTCACTGACAGGCCGCGCAGTACAATGAGGGGAAGCAATATGATCTTCTTCTCGATCGTTAGCACTATATCTGCTTTGACCAGTCGGCGATCGTCCAAATAAGCACTATCTTTGGGCCTTTTGATCATCAATTTCGATCAATTCCAGACAATTAATAGTGATTGGCTATTAAATCAGCTATTTATCTAATGATCTATTTTACGATCGCGTTAGCGGCTATCTTGATCGCCAAACTGTGACTGCGATCGCTTAATCTCCCCCCCCTCTCCAGGGAAACCCCGGCCCAACTTGAGAATCCGATACTATTCTTAATAGACGAAATCCCCCTGCTTTTCCTGCAATGCGTGATCCACGGCGCAAAAAAGAAACAAATGTCAACGCGCTACTTCTATTAACGTTTGATTGACATAGTATTAACAATGTTTAAGGAGAAGCGCTATGAGCCAAAATAACAAACACCCGATCCCCACCAACATCGCTGAAAACGCCTTAATCACCGCCGAACAATACAAATCTATGTATCAGGCATCCGTACAGGATCCTGAATCATTTTGGCGAGAACAAGGCAAGATCATCGATTGGATTACACCGTACACCCAAGTCAAAAATACCTCTTTTGATCCAGGACATATCCGTATCCGCTGGTTCGAGGACGGTACATTGAACATCGCGGCCAACTGCCTCGACCGCCATTTGGATAGCCTGGGCGATCAAACTGCGATCATCTGGGAAGGCGATAATGCCAAAGAGAGTAAAACACTCACCTACCGGGAACTGCATCAGTCAGTATGCCGCTTTGCTAACGTTCTAAAATCACAAGGTATAACTAAAGGCGACGTCGTGGCCATCTACATGCCGATGGTGCCTGAAGCTGCGGTAGCCATGCTGGCCTGCGCCCGTATCGGCGCGGTTCATTCCGTTATCTTCGGCGGGTTTTCGCCGGAATCGATTGCCGGCCGAATCGTCGACTCCAGCGCCAAACTGGTCGTCACTGCAGATGAAGGGATACGTGCAGGTCGGGTCATCCCATTGAAGAAAAACATCGATGAGGCACTGGCCAACCCCGCCGTTACCACTGTAACCAGCGTGATCGTATTCCAGCGTACCGGTGGTACTCCCGGTAATTGGCATGATGGGCGCGACTTATGGTGGCACGATCTGATAGCGCAAGCCGACGATCACTGCCCGCCAGAAGCTATGGATGCAGAAGATCCACTGTTTATCCTCTATACCTCGGGTTCTACCGGCAAGCCCAAAGGGGTTCTGCATACCAGTGGTGGTTATCTGGTCTATGCGTCTACGACCTTCAAATATGTCTTCGACTACCATCCTGGCGATATCTACTGGTGTACTGCCGATGTTGGTTGGATCACCGGACACAGCTATCTTGTTTACGGTCCGCTTGCTTGCGGCGCGACGACATTGATGTTCGAGGGCGTTCCCAACTGGCCCGATGCCAGCCGCATGGCCCAGGTCGTCGACAAACATCAGGTCAATATTCTGTACACCGCGCCAACCGCAATCCGTGCCTTGATGGCGGACGGTGATAAAGCCATTTTGGGCACGTCACGTCATTCGCTGAGGATCATGGGATCGGTAGGCGAACCTATCAACCCGGAAGCCTGGGAGTGGTACTTCCAGAAAATCGGCAACAGCCACTGTCCGATTGTAGATACCTGGTGGCAAACCGAGACCGGGGGATTCATGATCACCCCGCTCCCTGGCGCCATCGAAACCAAAGCGGGATCCGCCACCTTACCCTTCTTCGGCATACAACCTGCTCTGGTAGATAACATGGGCAACCCGCAAGAAGGCGCCTGCGAAGGTAATCTGGTCATCACCGATTCCTGGCCAGGCCAGGCGCGTACATTGTTTGGCGATCACGATCGATTCGAACAAACTTACTTTTCTACCTTCAAAGGCATGTATTTCAGCGGTGACGGCGCACGTCGGGATGAAGACGGCTACTACTGGATCACAGGCCGTGTCGACGATGTGCTTAATGTGTCCGGCCACCGTCTGGGAACCGCGGAGATCGAATCCGCACTGGTCTCCCATCCCAAGATCGCTGAAGCGGCAGTCGTCGGCATTCCGCACAGCATCAAAGGTCAGGCGATTTACGCTTATGTCACGCTCAATCATGGCGAGGAACCCACCAGCGAGCTTTATACCGAAGTTCGCAACTGGGTTCGCAAAGAGATTGGCGCCATTGCCACGCCGGATATTTTGCACTGGACCGATGCCCTGCCCAAAACGCGATCCGGCAAGATCATGCGACGGATCCTTCGCAAGATCGCTGCTGGCGACACCAGCAATCTTGGTGATATTTCCACGCTTGCCGATCCGGGCGTCGTGGAGAAATTGTTGGAAGAAAAACAAGCGATGGATACGCCGTCTTAACTGTCATCCGATAAAAAACGTACCGTCCACGCCAGCAGTTCAGGCGGGCGTGAGACGGTGACGGAACAGCAATTTTTCTGGCGATAATCCACTTTTGATTGGAGATTGATGATGAATGACCTCATTTATCAACGGATTGAAAGTAACCCGCTGTTTAAAGAACTGGTACATAAACGGCAACGTTTTGCTCTGTTACTTTCAATCATCATGCTGGTGCTGTATGTCGGTTTCATTCTATTGATTGCTTTTGCACCAGGCTGGCTGGGCACGCCAGTTTCGCCCGGTGCGGGCACAACCCGAGGGATCCCGTTGGGAATCGGGTTGATCATTATTTCTTTCGTGCTCACCGGTATTTATGTTTACCGGGCTAATGGCGAGTTCGATCGCCTGACCAAACAGCTGCTGGATGAGGTACAAAAATGAAAAACCGCATTTTTCTGCTGTTAGGGCTGTTAATGCTCCCCTGGTGGGGGCACGCGGCTGATGCCGTCACCGGTAATGTTCAGAAGCAGCCGCTCAATATTCAGGCCATCGTGCTGTTCGTGCTGTTTGTCGCAGCCACACTCGGTATTACCTACTGGGCTTCCAAACGAACCCGTTCTCGTAGCGACTACTATACAGCTGGCGGAAATATCACCGGCTTACAAAACGGCCTGGCGATTGCCGGAGATTATATGTCCGCCGCATCCTTTCTGGGGATTTCCGCGCTGGTATACACCTCCGGTTTTGACGGTCTGATTTATTCGCTGGGCTTTCTGGTGGGATGGCCGATTATCCTGTTCCTGATTGCCGAACGGTTGCGCAACCTTGGCCGTTACACCTTCGCTGATGTTGCGTCCTACCGGCTGCAACAAAAACCGATTCGCACGTTGTCCGCCTGTGGTTCGCTGGTCGTGGTAGCGCTGTATCTGATTGCGCAAATGGTCGGGGCAGGAAAACTGATCCAACTGCTATTTGGGCTGAACTACCATGTCGCAGTCGTACTGGTAGGCATCCTGATGGTGATGTATGTATTGTTCGGCGGCATGCTGGCCACCACCTGGGTACAAATTATCAAGGCCGTGCTGCTGCTGTGTGGTGCAACGTTTATGGCGATCATGGTGTTGAAATCGGTCAATTTCAGTTTCGACGCACTGTTCACTCAGGCGATGGCGGTACACCCAAAACATGACGCCATCATGCGACCCGGCGGTTTAGTGTCCGACCCGGTCTCAGCGTTGTCTCTCGGTCTTGGACTGATGTTCGGTACTGCCGGCCTGCCGCATATCCTGATGCGTTTCTTCACCGTCAGCAATGCCAAAGAAGCGCGCAAGAGCGTGTTCTATGCGACCGGTTTCATGGGGTACTTCTATTTCCTGACCTTTATCATCGGCTTCGGCGCCATACTGCTGGTCAGCGCCAACCCGACATTCAAGGACGCTACCGGCGCCCTGATCGGGGGTAACAACATGGCGGCAATCCACCTCTCCAATGCGATTGGCGGCAATTTCTTCCTCGGGTTCATCTCCGCAGTCGCTTTCGCTACCATCCTGGCAGTAGTCGCGGGGTTGACGCTGGCTGGCGCCTCTGCGGTCTCGCATGATCTGTACGCAAATGTGATACGCAAAGGCACCGCGACAGAACGTGAGGAACTGCATGTTTCGAAGATCACCGTACTGGTGTTGGGCGTGGTGGCTATCGCTCTGGGGGTTTTGTTCGAAAACCAGAACATTGCGTTCATGGTCGGGCTGGCCTTCTCTATTGCCGCCAGTTGTAACTTCCCCATCATCATCATTTCGATGTACTGGTCGAAACTGACGACCCGAGGCGCGATGATTGGCGGCTGGGCCGGCTTGCTCACCGCCGTTATTCTGATGATCCTTGGGCCGACCATCTGGGTGAAAATTTTGGGACACGCCACCCCTATTTACCCATACGAATATCCGGCGTTGTTCTCCATGCTAGTGGCTTTTGTCGGCATCTGGTTATTCTCGATCACCGATAATTCGCCGAACGCCATCGAAGAACGCGGCAAATTCAAAGCGCAATTTATCCGTTCACAAACTGGCGTCGGCGCGTCGCGCGGTTCGTCCCACTAAAATAACTAACTGCCATCGGGGAGCCTGCATCCGGCAGGTTCCCCTCTCAGGCGATGTCCCGACCACGCAACATCAGCTACACACGCTCACTCAGCACCGCTTCGAGTAAATCCAGTTCCCGCAAGATTTTTTGCAGCGTTTCATTACTGATGCGCTGCGTCGCACGCAAGTGATAAAGCTCAGCGCGCTCCGAATTCACAGCCGCCAGACGAAAACGGCGCTCCAGATTCTCCACCGCCATACTGTTTTCCATCTCATCGATCCCCGCGACGCGACGATGCAGCATACCGATGACGCGAGCGCTGACCTCCGCCAACATTTGGTCGTCCAGATTCTCTTCACAATCCGACGCCAGACGCTCATGCATTTTCGTCAAACTGTCTATCGCCACCTGCGCCATCACGACCCGTGCCATGCGTTCTTCTTTTTTACGCACGCTGTGATCCGTCACCGTAATGCCCCGCAGTAACACCGGCAACGCAGCAACGCCACAGAACAGCGATAGCAAAATCACACCGGTGGCGATAAATACCAACTGGTAACGGGATGGAAAATCCTCACCGTTGTTAAGCAATAAAGGAATCGAGAGCACGCCCGCGAGGGTAATAGCGCCGCGCACGCCGGCAAATGTCGATATCAGCAGCTCGCGCGTGGAATATTCGGCAAACAACATCGGCCGTTTGCTCTGGATATGACGACTATATATTTTCATCATCCATAGCCAGACAAACCGCAACACCAACAATGCCAGATAAATCAACCCAATATCAGCGAACAGTACCCAGTTTTCAATGGTGGGATCGCGATCAGCCTGCGCGAGCGACTCTTCCAGCACGCCGGGCAATTGCAACCCAAGCATCAGAAACACCATGCCGTTGAACACAAACTCCAGCATGCCCCACACCCCATTGGCTCGCAGCCGCATATTCAATGGAGCAAGACGCATCAACTGGGTTCTGCTGATCGTCATACCCGCAGCAACCGACGCCAGGATCCCGGACACCCCGAAATGTTCAGCCACCAGATAAGAGGCAAACGGCAACAGTAACAGCAGGACGATCTGAGTCGCGGCTTCATCGTCACTCCAGCGCCCCATTGCCGCCAACGATTTACTGTACAACCAGGTGATGGCAATCCCCGCCAACAAACCGCCCAACGCCACATGCAGGAATGCCAGCGTCACGCCGGAAACGCTAAACACCATGGCACCCAACGCAATGGCGACGGCAAATTTCAGCGACACCAGCGCGGAAGCGTCGTTCATCAGCGCTTCGCCCTGCAGGATCCCCATCAATTTTTTGGGAATGCGCTCTTCCCCTACAATCCCCGAGAGCGCAACGGCATCGGTCGGCGAGAGTACAGCGGCCAGCGCAAACGCCGCGACCAGTGGCATTTGCGGGATCATCCAGTGAATCAGATACCCCATTCCCACCACGGTAATAATGACCAGCACCAGCGCCAGCCCCAGTATTTCCCGAGTGTGATACAGAAATTCGCGGGTCGACGTTTTCCAGCCATCCGCGAACAACAACGGTGGGATGAACAACACCATAAACAGCTCGGGATTAAAATCCACATGCAGGCCGAATTGCGGCCACGCCAACATGGCGCCGAGCCCGATTTGCATAAGAGGAAGCGGCATCTGAAAAGGCATAAGGCGAGTTATCACCCCAGACAGAGATACCACCAGCGTCATCATTAGAATGGTAAAGAATATTTCCATGCGTTCCCTGGTTATTTGCCGTTACATGAAAGTGCGCATCATGCGTAATACGGCACAACTCAGGCAGCAAAATACCAGGGTTCACCACGAGTGAGGCGTCCTTCCTGCGGCGTCCCCCGACAGCGGGCTTCAGTGAACGGTATTACACACTACAGATGTCGTTCCGGCGGACACCGAGACTGCCCACACCAGAAAATGACCCTTTCAATATAACAAGATACGAACGAAACGTGGGGGAAAAACACGGTACAGCAGCAAAAAAGGGGAAACGACGTTCCCCCTTTTTCGAAAACATCCACAGAACAGCGCTTACAAAGCCCAACCACCCGCGTAGAAAACCACCAACGCAATGGCAATAATGACCGTACCGATATTCAATTTGCGCCATTCACCGGAGAAGATACGGCCCAAAACCAGCGTACCGAAACCCAACATGATACCGGTTACAATGTTACAGGTCAGAACGATAAATACCGCGCAAACCAGACCAGACATGGCATCGACAAAATCATCAAAATTCAGTTTGGAAACGTTGCTCAACATCAGCAGACCGACATACATCAATGCCGGCGCGGTGGCATAAGCCGGCACCAGATAAGAGAGCGGCGACAAAAACAGGATCAGCAAGAACAGAACCCCGACCACCGTTGCCGTCAGGCCGGTTTTGCCGCCTGCGGCAGTCCCGGCGGCGGATTCGATATACACCGCAGCCGGAGATGTTCCCACCAGGCTGGAGAAAATACTGCTTACGGAGTCAGCGGTCAGCGCCCGCCCGCCATTGATAATCTGACCGTCCTTATCCAGCAGATTAGCCTGCCCGGCAACCGCACGAATCGTGCCGGTCGCATCAAATACCGCCGTCATCACCAGCGCCAGAACGCTCGGCAATACCACCGGCTGCAGCGCACCTTTGATATCCAGCGCAAAAATCAACGATTGCCCATTGGCGTCAGTCAGGCTCGGCAGGGCAAACAGCCCCTGATATTTCACATTCGGGTCAAAAATCAAACCGATAACAGAAATAGCGACGATCACAATCAGAATACCGCCCGGCACCTTGCGCTTTTCAAGGCCGATAGTCGCCGCCAGACCAATCAGCGACATCACCACCGGAAACGCGGTGAAATGGCCGAGCGCGACCGGCAAACCATCAATCGGATTCTTGATAACCAGGCCGATTCCGTTGGCTGCAATAATTAACAGAAACAAACCAATCCCGATGCCCGCGCCATGTGCCACGCCCAACGGCAAGTTGCGCAAAATCCAGGAGCGGATACCTGTCGCGGATATCAGCGTAAACAGTACGCCCATCATAAAAATAGCGCCCAGTGCGACCGGTACGCTGATGTGCTGGCCCAGAACCAGACTGAACGCGGTAAATGCCGTCAACGAAATAGCGCACCCGATAGCCATCGGCAGGTTGGCCCACAACCCCATTAACAAGGAGCCAAAACCGGCGACCAGACAGGTCGCGACAAACACCGCCGCCGGCGGAAAACCGGCTTTACCCAGCATGCCCGGCACCACAATCACCGAATAGACCATCGCCAGAAAGGTGGTCAATCCGGCCAGCACTTCCTGACGAACGCTACTGCCGCGCTGAGTGATATAGAAAAAGGCATCAAGCGCGCCTTGCGGATGAACCGCATCGCCTGCCTGACGAGTCGTCTTGGACATGGTGTATCCCCTGAAAATGTCATCATGATTCATACAGCGCGTAGACAGCGCCGAGCCAGTATTCACAGGCAGTTGCGCACCTTTTCTTTCAGCCCTTGCCAACCGGGAAAACAATACGCAACCACGCCCAGCCCCTGCTACGCAAACGATTAACCACCGTGCTGCGGGGCTGCCGAATCCAGCCAGTTCTCGAAGCGGGGGATTATCGTGCTTTCCGGACGCCTGTTTCAACCGCCATTCCCGGAAGAGAGGGCGCTACTTGCGTTTAATTTGCGCAAACAAGCAGGAACTATGACGCAACACATCAATTCTTGCCCCAACACTGCTTACAAACGCGGGCACTGACAGGAAATAAAATGGAGGTTCACTTCAGACGGACGCCATGTTCATTTTTTTGTGATTAACCTCACAAAAAAGTTGACCCCCCATGAACTGGGGTGTATCTTTAAAACCGTGAACAACGTCACACAATTTTAATCAAGCTGAGGAAGATGAACATGAAACTGCTGAACAAAATCATCGCTGCTTTCGAAAAATTCGCTGTTAGCTTTGGTACTTTCAATCATTAATTTCTGTTATAGCGTGTGGGGTGCCCTATGAAGACTGTCCGCAAAATCACTCAAGTACTAAAAGCGTTGGGCAAAGCCTATCGCGGTGTTAGCCCATACGCCATATTTCGTTAATCATCAATCACTCTCTCCTTCTTTTAATATCTGGCTACCTTATGGTGGCCATTTTTTATTCATTGCCGCTAGGTAAAAACACTTGTAAAAACAAAGGCAACAGCAGTGCCATTGCCCTTGAAATATCACCAATATCAAGCCTTGGTCGCCAGAATCACACTGGAAGCCTTAATCAGCGCGATAACAGAAGCCCCGACTTTCAGCCCCATCTCATCCACACTTTCATTGGTGATACTGGCCGTCAGTGTTAACCCCTTGACAGTCGTCAGATGAACGGTGGAATGAACCGCACCGCGCGACAACGCATCTATCGTGCCATTGAACTGGTTACGGGCGGAAAAAAGCAGCCCGCAATCCGCCGAGGCCAAAATGACCCAAGGCGCCTTGACCAACGCCAGAACGGACTTACCCGGCACCAACCCCAAATTAGCCACACTGCTGCGGGTAATCACCGTAGTGAGTTGCTCTCCACTTGCCAGCGTCAATACGACTTCACTGTTAACCGCGCCTTCAGCGACGCTGTCAACCACCCCATTCAGTTGATTACGAGCAGAAACAGACATATCACCTCCTCAATAGAAAAATACCCATTTAACCCTACAAAACTTGTCATTATTAATAGAACCCTTTTTCTATCGACAAAACAAGCGGTCAGACCATTGCATTCCTATATGGATGGTGGCGGTCACAAAATTGTCATTCATCTGCCATGTCAGTGCATTATTCCCTGCTCAGCATATGTCTTCGATTTTTACTGAATCTGATGACATATCATGCGAAAACACTGGCTACCCTGGCTGATCCTGGCGCCCTCCCTCTTGTTCTTGGTGTTGTTTACCTACTTTCCGTTATTCCGTTCGGTATACGACAGCCTGTTCGACACTCGTATGGCGGGCGATACCGCCCTGTTTGTCGGCGCAGGTAACTTTATCCGCCTATTTGATGACCAGGTATTCTGGCGCGCGCTGTTCAACAATCTGGCCTACATCCTACTGACGGTCATCCCCGGCATCGTACTGTCGTTGCTGCTCGCCGTGGCGCTATGGGAAAACCACGCAGTAAACCGCTGGCTGCGAACCGCCTTTTTCTTTCCCATGATCATTCCGATGGTCAGCGCTGCCGCGTTGTGGCTATTCATCTTTATGCCGGGCATCGGGCTGCTGGACTATTACCTGGCCAAACTCTTCGGCCCGATGAACAACAATTACCTCGGCCACAGCAACAGCGCACTGTTCGCTCTGGCCATTATCGGCGTGTGGAAATTTGCCGGTTATTACATGCTGTTCTTCCTCGCCGGGTTACAGGGCATCCCCCCATCCACCCGCGAGGCCGCAGTGATGGAAGGCGCGACATCGGTACAGATCTTTTTTCGCGTCACGCTGCCCTTACTGCGCCCTACCCTCAGCTTTGTGCTGACGACCGCGCTGATTTACTCCGTCACCCAGATTGATCACGTCGCGGTGATGACGCATGGCGGCCCGGACAACGCCACCACGGTGCTGCTCTATTACATCCAGAATCTCGCCTGGGATACCCACGATCTGGGCAAGGCTTCAGCCGCGACGTTCCTGACGTTGGCGGGGCTGTTCATCTTTTCCCTGATTAACCTAAAAGTGCTTGAGAAAGGGGCACATTATGAGCGTTGATATCACCCCCACCCTTGCCTCACCCAGCAGCACGACGCTTCCCGTCTGGTTGCGTCTACGCCATTCCCGCCGCACGACGCTGAGCCTGTTGATGATCTGCGCGGCGTTGTTGTGGGTAAGCCCATTTATCTGGATGCTGTCTTCCGCCTTCAGCCCAATCTCATTCGGCAACGGCATGGCGTCGCTGTGGCCGCGCTGGCCGCTGACGCTGGACAATTTTCGGGACGCCTGGCAAAGCGCCGACTGGCTCTCGCTGTATGCCAATACGCTGTTTTTTACCTTCGGTACCTTTTGCGTACAACTGATGACTATCACCACCGCCGGCTATGTCTTCGCCTGCCACGAGTTTCGCGGCAAACAGACACTGTTCCTGCTGTTTCTGGTGCAATTGATGATCATGCCCGTCGTCATGATGGTGCCGAATATGATGACGCTGAAGACCCTCGGCCTGCTCAATACGCTGACCGGCGTGATGATGCCCTACTTCACGTCGGCATTTGGCGTGTTTCTGATGCGTCAGGCGTTCATGAATGTTCCCAAAGAGATTGAAGAGGCGGCGCTGATGGAAGGGTGCCGCTGGTGGCAGGTGATATTCCGCGTTCTGCTGCCCATGTCCTGGCCTTCCATTCTGGCATTCGCCACCGTCAGCATTACCTATCACTGGAACGAGTACTTGTGGCCACTGATGATGCTCAACGATCCCGACAAACAGGTACTGACCGTCGGGCTGGTGTCGTTCGCCATGGCGGCCGAATCCGGCGGCCAGTGGGGCGTCGTCAGCGCCGGCACGTTGATGGTTTGCCTGCCGCTGATGGCGGCATTCATGATTTTCCAAAAACAGTTCCTGAAAAGCTTTGGTTTCTCAGGAATAAAATAAGGAGTTCCCCATGCTGTTAGCGCATATTTCAGATACACATTTTAGAAGTTCAGGGCAAAAACTTTACGGATTCATCGATATCAACGCCGGTAACGCCGATGTGGTGTCGCAGCTCAATGCGCTGAGCGAACAACCGGATGCAGTGGTCATCAGCGGCGATATCGTCAACTGCGGTCAGCCAGCGGAATATCTGGTTGCCCGCCAGACGCTGGGTAATCTGAAGTACCCGCTGTATATCATCCCCGGTAATCACGATGATAAAACCCACTTTCTTGAATACCTGCAGCCGTTGTGTCCGCAACTGGGTCACGATCCGCAGAACATGCGTTATGCCGTTGATGACTTCGCCATGCGCCTGCTGTTTATCGACTCCAGCAAAGCAGGCACGTCCAAAGGCTGGTTGACGGAGGAAACGCTGGCCTGGCTGGAAGCGGAACTGACGGCCGGTGGAGACAAACCCACCGCAGTATTCATGCACCATCCCCCTATGGCGCTGGGTTCAGCGCAGATGGATCGTATCGCCTGCGAAAACGGCCACCGGCTGCTGGAACTGGTGGAACGTTTCCCTTCGCTGGTGCGCATCTTCTGCGGACATAATCACTGCCTGATCGTCACGCAGTATCGCCAGGCCATTATCGCCACCGTCCCGGGAACCGTGCATCAAGTCCCCTATTATCATGAAGATACACGTCCCTATTACGATATGTCGCCGCCGTCCTGCCTGATGCACCGGCTGGTCGGGCGCCATCTGGTCAGCTACCAGCATGCCCTGTCGCATTACGCGGGCCCCTGGTTGTATGACCAAAACATCAGTTGCCCGGTGGATGAACACTGATGTCCATGCTACGACTGCAAAACATCTGTAAGCGCTTTGACGACAAACCGGCGCTGAAATCCTTATCGTTGGATATCGCCGACGGTGAGTTTCTGGTGCTGGTCGGCCCGTCTGGCTGTGGCAAAAGCACCCTGCTGCGCCTGTTGGCGGGGCTGGAAAACGTCAGTAGCGGCGAAATCTGGCTGGACAACGACAATATCACCGAACGTTCACCTCGCGAGCGCAACTTCGCGATGATCTTTCAAAATTATGCGTTGTTCCCACACCTGACCGTCAGAGAAAACATCACGTTCGGCATGCAAATCCGGCGAGAGCCCAAATCGACCTGGCAACCGAGACTGGAGAAAGTGGCGCAACTGCTGCAATTAGACACGCTGCTGGATCGCAAGCCCGGCAAACTCTCCGGCGGGCAACGTCAACGTGTTGCTATGGCTCGCGCCATTGTGCGCAACCCCCGGCTGTTTTTAATGGACGAACCCTTATCTAATCTCGATGCCCGCCTGCGCACCGAAGTACGCGATGGCATCATGGCGCTGCATCAGCAGTTGCGCACCAGCACCGTATACGTTACCCACGATCAGACCGAAGCCATGTCGATGGCGGATCGCATCGTGGTCATGGACAGCGGGGAATTGCAGCAGGTAGGCACGCCGGAGCAACTCTATGCTTATCCGGCCAACCTGTTCGTGGCGGGTTTTATCGGTTCTCCCGCGATGAACATTGTGACTCTGCCTTGCGCCAATGGGACGGTATTGATTGGCGAGCAGGCATTAACGTTGCCGCTTCACGCCAACCAGGCCAAAGAGGTCTTCTTCGGCATTCGCCCCGAACACATCACTGATATCACCGAGGCGGGTCAGCAAACATATTGCCTGACCGCGACGGTACGACAACGAGAACTGATGGGGGCTGAGTATCTACTGCATGTCAGCACCCCGATCGGCAACTTGCGTTATTGCCGCAAAAATCGCGGCGAAGCGCCGGCGGTGGGCGACACCGTCACGATTGGTTTTTCCCCTTTGGATATTCACCTTTTCAATGCCGATACCCGGCAGAATTTATACCAGGAGACCGCACATGAGTAAGTTCAAGGCGTTGACGCTCGGCGTCACGCTCGCCTTCACGGGCACGGCGTTGGCAAAGCAAAACATTGATTTCATGTTCCCAGCGCCGGTGGACGGCAAGCTGACCATGGAAATGACCCGCGTTATCAAAGAATTCAACAACTCACAACAGGATGTGGAAGTTCGCGGTATCTTCACCGGCAACTACGACACCACCAAAATGAAGGCCGAAGCCGCTCAAAAGGCTGGCCAACCGCCCGCTTTGGTGATCATGTCCGCTAACTTCACCACCGATCTGGCGTTGAAAAACGAAATTCTGCCGATGGATGAGTTGTTTAAGTACGGCAGCGAAAAAGCAGGGCCGTTCCTGATGAACGAGTTCTGGCCCGCCATGCACCAGAATGCACAGGTGATGGGCGTCACCTACGCGATTCCATTCCACAACTCGACGCCAATCCTGTATTACAACAAGACAATGTTCGATCAGGCGGGGATCAAGCAAGCGCCGCAAACCTGGCAGGAACTACTCGCCGATGCCAAAAAACTGACTGATCAGAGCAAAGGCCAGTGGGGCATCATGTTGCCGTCCACCAACGACGACTACGGCGGTTGGATCCTCTCGGCGCTGGTACGCGCTAATGGCGGGAATTACTTCAACAGTAGCTATCCGGGCGAAGTCTATTACAACGTTCCGACCACCATCGGTGCGCTGCGCTTCTGGCAGAATTTGGTCTACAAGGACAAAGTCATGCCGTCCGGCGTGCTGGATTCCAAACAGATCAGCGCTACGTTTTTCTCGGGCAAACTGGGGATGGCGATGCTAAGCACGGGCGCACTGGGCTTTATGCGCGAAAACACCAAAGATTTCGAACTCGGCGTGGCCATGCTGCCGGCCAAAGAGCAGCGCGCGGTACCGATTGGCGGCGCCAGCCTGGTCAGCTTCAAGGGGATTTCCGAAGAGCAGAAGAAGGCGGCCTATCAGTTCCTGACTTATCTGGTCAGCCCGCAGGTCAACGGCAGTTGGAGCCGCTTCACCGGCTATTTCTCACCACGAAAAGCCGCTTACGATACGCCGGAAATGAAGTCCTATCTGGAGAAAGATCCGCGTGCGACCATCGCGCTGCAACAGCTCAAGTACGCGCATCCGTGGTACTCCACCTATGAAACGGTAGCGGTGCGCAAGGCGATGGAAAATCAGTTAGCCGCCCTCGTGAACGACGAAAAGGTTACGCCGGAAGCCGCTGCCCAAACGGCGCAACAGGAAGCCGATACCATCATGAAGCCGTATACCGACCAGACGGCGTTGGCCCCGGTGAAATAACGCATCAACCAATCACCACCTCCCGAGGAGGTGGTTTACAGCTGACAATAAAACGTCACGATGCCGGCATAACCGGCATCGTGGTTTATCGACAGTCGTTTATCGACAGTCGTTTATCAACAGTCGTTTATCAACGTACCCGATCGCCAGCGCCTTTACCGACGACCGTTTGAACCAGGTAGCTAAAATAATGTTTCACCGACAAGGTCTGGATCATGCGTTGATCCCACTCCGCCAGTTTCTGAGGCGTAGACATGTCGATAGCATTCACCTGTGCCAGACCGGTAATCCCCGGCAATACATCAAATACACCGCGCGCCTGACGCTCGGCTATCAGCTCTTGTTGATTAAACAGACACGGGCGCGGCCCCACCAGACTCATTTCCCCCCTGAGCACATTAATCAGCTGGGGCAACTCATCAAGTTTGGTTTTACGCAAAAATGCACCTAACGGCGTCACCGAGCTACGGCTGGCAAGGTGCGTCGCCACCGACTCTGTCGCCACCGCCATCGTGCGAAACTTGATCAGATTAAATGGCCGCTGATGCCGCCCGACACGCTGTTGGATAAACACCGGCGAACCGGTATCAAATAATCCCAACACATAAACGATCAACATCACCGGCCACAGGCATAACACCCCAACCAGCGCCAGTAATACATCCAAGACACGCAACATAATAATCGGTCAACCTTCTTTGGATAGAGATGTGGAAACACCAGACATTTCCGCCAGAAATGCCTGCGCTGTGATGGAAATTGCCTGATGGTAGGAGAACGCAGGCTGCCAGCCAAGTTGCTGCCGGGTTTCACGCACATCCACTTGCAGCGACCCAAGCAAACGCTCCGCTACAGCAGATTTACCAAGCGAAGCCGCCGCACTTTTTAGTATCCATGCTGGCAGCGGCCAGCACCGGTTTTTCACCCCCAACGCCGTGGCCATATCCGCCAATAGCCCAGAGGTGGAAACGTCATGGTCATCCGACACCAGCCACACATGCCCCGGCGCTTTCGGATGATGCAGAACCAGCAAAATCAAATCAGCCAGATTATCCACAAACACCAGGCTGCGTTGGTTATGAACCGCCGCCAACGGTAACGGCACGCCTTTACGTACCCAATTCATCATCGAGCGGAAATTGGCTTTCACGCCCGGCCCATACACCAATGGCGGGCGAATAATGACCACTTCGAGACCGGTTTCCTGTGCCAGACGCATCAACCCCTGTTCAGCTTCATACTTGCTCAAGCCGTAAGGATCAGCCGGCGGTACGGCTACATCCGGCTGAAAAGGTTGACCAGGTTGAGTGGTCTCACCGTTCACTTTGATTGAACTGATAAAGACAAACCGTTTAACGCCAGTTTCTGCGGCCTGCTGCGCTAACCGTAATGTTCCTGCGACATTGGTTTCTCGATACAGTGCCAGCGCATCAACACCATCCTGCATCTGGTGCACTCTGGCAGCGCAATGCACTACTGCGTCCACACCGATTAATGCTGGCGTCCAGTCCGTCGTGGCCGTCAGATTGGCGCGAATCATCGCACTACCGCTTGGGTCTACGCGCTCGCTGCCATGCAGCACACAAGTTATACCTCGCTCGTTTGCCAGAGCGACCACTCGGCGCCCGATGAAACCGCCACTTCCCGTTACTAAAATATTCAATACTATTACCTTCCCGAATGGCTCAGTGCATGATACCCGGCATTGAAACATAACTAAAATTAAGATAAGCACATCTGGTCAATACTCTATTAGGTCACTAAAATGATCTGCTAATCTCATTCCATTGTCTCACACGGACATCCAGGCTCTGATGTTTAAACTTATTCCGCTTTTGCTTAATGCAGAACGCGCCACCAAACGCATCGTAACTGTACTCTATGATGTTGTCGCAATTACTATTTCGCTCTATCTGGCCGTTGCCGTCCGTTTAGGCACCACCGATTTCCCCATCGGTTATGCTGAGATAGCCAGCTTCGTCGTCACGTTATCCATCACTATCTTCGTTTTCATACGCTGCGGTATGTACCGTGCCGTACTGCGCTACATGATGCTACCCGCTATAGGATATGTGTTTTTGTCTGTCTTCCTATCCGCCATCAGTCTGGCGCTAAGTAGCTTCTTTTTTCAGTCTTTTGTTCCGCGCAGCGTCCCGTTTATTTATGCAGGTTTAGCGACGCTTGCGCTGGGTAGCCCTCGCGTACTTATCCGAACATTTTATTACCACTACTATAAGCGTCAGAAACCAAACGTTTTTATCTATGGCGCCGGCGCTACCGGGCGAGACTTGCTCTACGCTCTGATTCAGGGAGATGAGTATCATCCCGTCATTATCCTGGATGATGACGAGAAAAAGATTGGTCAAATTATTTGCGGCATAAAAGTGCATCACAGCAGTGAATTTGAGAAATTGAAACCGTTGTATCACCCGGTTAAATTATTATTAGCCATCAACAATATACAAAAAGGTCAACGTCTGAGATTGCTGGAGAAACTCTCTCATTGGCCGATCGAAGTACAATCTGTCCCTGCGGTTGAAGACATCGCAGCCGGTAAGGCTACCGCCACAGAAATACGCGATCTGGATGTCGCTGATTTACTTGGAAGAGAAGCTGTTGATCCCGATAGACAGCTAATGGCGAAAAACATTACCAATAAATCAGTGATGGTGACAGGTGCCGGCGGTTCAATTGGTTCCGAACTGTGCCGACAGATTTTGACGCAACGGCCACGAATCTTGGTGCTGTTTGAGCTGAATGAGTACAACCTATATACCATCGATCAGGAACTGCAAGGGATTAAAAAACGCCTGATGCTGGCAACAAAAATTGTTACGGCACTCGGGTCGGTACAAAAGCAGAACCGGATTCAAAAGCTAATCCATGCCAACCAAATCGAGACCATCTATCATGCTGCAGCCTATAAACACGTACCGCTGGTTGAAGACAATGTGATCGAAGGGATTCGCAATAATGTTTTCGGTACCTTAGCCTGCGCCGAAGCCGCAATAGCGGAAGGAGTCAAAAACTTCACGCTGATCTCTACCGACAAAGCTGTGCGCCCGACCAATATTATGGGTGCCAGTAAACGGATGGCAGAATTAATTTTGCAAGCACTGGCTGAACGGCAAAACCCGACAACATTCACCATGGTGCGTTTCGGCAATGTATTAGGCTCATCAGGTTCCGTCGTCCCGCTGTTTAAAAAACAGATCCGACAAGGTGGCCCGGTAACAGTCACCCACCCAGATATTATCCGTTACTTCATGTTAATTCCTGAAGCGGCACAACTGGTAATACAAGCGGGCGCCATGGGGATTAATGGACAGGTATTTGTATTAGATATGGGAGAGCCAGTCAAAATACTCGACCTGGCCCGCAGAATGATTAACCTAATGGGCATGAAAGGGTATATAGAAGGACAGGGGCACGTTGAAGAAGGCGATATAGCGATTAAATTCACGGGATTACGCCCTGGGGAAAAACTCTATGAGGAGTTATTGATCGGTGAAAATGTGGAAGGAACTAGCCATCCCAAAATCATGACCGCACAAGAAGAAAAATTGAGCTGGCAGGACATGGAGTCATTACTGAAAGATCTTGATATGTATTGCCACGACTTCGACGTTAATAAAATTAAAGAGATTCTGCTACAGGCACCAACAGGTTATAACATCGAGTGTTATAGAGATCCTCATTGAGGATAACGCTTGCCACAGACACTTACATTTCAGATGCAAGGGTGCTATGCACCCTATTAACTATATATGCTTATCTTTAGCATTGTTTGCAATGACTCTCTTATAGAGACTCATATAGCTGTCCACCATATGGGCGGCAGTAAAATTCTCGCTGAACCGCTGCTTTGCAAGCCTTCCCATATTCCGAGACTTTTCAACATCGAGCCACAGGGTCATTAATGCATTTTTCAATGCGACAGGATCTGCAGGCGGGACGGCGATCCCTGTTACCTGATCCTGGTTAATATAGGTTGTTCCAGTCCCTATTTCACAGGAAATCATTGGTTTACCATACATTGCAGCTTCAAGTAATGTCATACCATACGCTTCTGAACGAAGGTGAGATGGAAATACGACGCCGCTACATAATTCGAGTAACGCACATTTATCTTCATCAGATAATGCGCCAAGAAAATGAGTATTTTTTAAACCTAATGAGATAGCCTGCGACTTCAATTCACTCTCACAAGGCCCCTCTCCTACAATAACCAATGGATAATCAATATCTCTCATGGCTTCAAGCAAAAAAGATAGTCCCTTGTAATAACGCAAGAACCCAACAAAAAGGAAAAAACGCTCACCAAACTGATTTTTCCATTTATCAAGGAGAGGTTGTGTTGACGGCTGATATGAATCAGGATCCAAACCAAAAGGAATAATTTCCACCGGCTTTATTAGCGATTGTAAGACTGGGCTGGTAGCAACATAATTTGGCGACGATGCTACAACGCTATCAACACTATTCAGAAAGCGTTTCATCAACGGCTGATAAAGTTTAAGCAGATACTTCTGTTTCACAATATCAGAATGATAACTGACTACTGCTGGTTTATTTGCCTTGGCAATAAAATGTACCAAGTCCATATAAGGCCATGGAAAATGATAATGTATTATATCTGCCTGTCTCGCTAACTCTTGGAAATCCCTTATGACAGATAGAGAGAAACCTGTTGAAGCCAGATAGAGATCCTGCCGAGATGTATGAACCTGATGGTGTCCAATAACTCCATTTTTAGATGAACCATCTGGGCTCAATGAAAGTACATCAACCATCGCCCCTTGTCTGGATGCACCTTCTGCTAGTTGATAAATAACTTGCTGAACACCACCATAAGCCACTGGATAATACGTTTTAAAAAATGTAATATTCTCATCAGTTATTAATAACTTTTTGATAAACTTCAATAGTCTGCTCTGCACATTGTTGCCAGGAGAACTCACTGGCTCGTTGTAATCCTTTACTGATAGCAGCACCTCTCCAGACACCGTCGTCAATAGCCTGAATAAGCAGGGCCGTCATACATTCTATATCATCTGGTTTACACATAAGCCCCGCCTCTCCCACTACTTCCGGTAAGGAAGAAGAATCAGAACACACAACCGGAACACCCGATGCGATGGCTTCGAGAACTGGCAGCCCAAACCCTTCATATAACGAAGGGAAACAAAATACCCTTGCGCCGGAAAACAGGATCGGCAGCGCCTTGGCAGGCAAATAACCAAGATAGCGTGCCCATCCCTCACGCTGCGCCGTTTCAAGGCGTAGCATGATGGATTCGTTATGCCACCCTTGGTATCCCGTTAAAATCAAAGGAATTCTGCGGCGACAGTCAAGCGGAAGCCGGGAGTATGCATCCAATAGCGCAACCAGATTCTTACGAGGCTCAATCGTACCGACATATAAAGAGTAGTGTTGATACGTCAATTGGTACTGCGACAATATCTCCCGGCACTCTTCCGGATCTCGTTGATGAAAATCGGGGGAACAGGCTAAAGGAACAGAGTAAATACGCTCAATCGGCCAGTTGAAATAATTAGCGACTTCCTGCCGTGTATACATTGAGTCGGTGATTAATGCATCGGCACTGGCAAGCGTTTTAAGGATCTCTTTTTGCCGGAACCGGTTCCGTTGCGGGGTATTACATTGAGCCCAAGTAAATGGCGACAGATCGTGGAAGGTAGCTATCTTTTTTCCAGGGAAAGGCGGCAAAAAGAAATTAGGTCCATGATAAAGATAATCATCATGATTTTTCAGTGCGGCTTTTTTCAATAGAGGTACCAACAACCGATAAATCTCAGTCGCCAAATAGCTTTTTTGCACCCATTGTTTCAGGCCATACTGAATATCCGAACACTCATTAACCTGAGGTAATTCGCGGAGAAATTGTCTGCCGGAGAAAAACTTGAGATCTGAAAGCTGGGATGCCTGCATCAAGGCTGATGCAAGCTCCCAAGTATAACGACCAATGCCGGTTAGCGGAAACCGAATCGGCTCGACAGATAATATAACCTTCACTTTGACTCCAGCATCCAATGGAGCGTGTCTTCAAGCTTCAGCGTCTGCCACTCGCCAATCAGAGAACGCAATAAGCTGGCATCGCCGCATAACGTCGTGACTTCGTTCGCCCTGACAAAAGCAGGATTAACCCGCATTTCGATTTTATGGCCGGAGATCGATTCACACAACGCGACCACTTCGCGCAGACTATGCGTTTCGCCGGAACAGACGTTAACCACATGACCTGAGGCTTTCGCCGCAATAAGCCGGGCATAGGCCTGAACTAAAGAACGGACATCGCTGAAATCACGCCAAACATCCAGATTACCGAGCTCAATGACATTCGCCTTGCGCTTGAAGTGGGCGACAATCTTGGGCAAAAGGAAATTTTCGGCTTGACCAACACCCGTATAATTGAAAGGGCGGGTGATAATAATCGGCAAACGATCCATCCACAAACGAGCCATAAACTCCATGGATAGTTTGCTAACAGCATAATCATTCGCCGGATCCGGCAAAGTATTTTCAGACAGCACACCTGCAGAACGATTGCCATACACATTCGCACTGCTGGCAATCAGGATCGCCTCTGGGGCTTGCGGCATCTGCGCCAAACATTCGAGCAGATTGCGAGTACCGACGACGTTCACCTGGTAAAAATCATTCGGATTACCATGACCAACAAATGCTAGCGCGGCAAGATGAATAACAACGTGAGGCTGAATCTGCTCAATCGCCTGCCCAAGCGCAGCCCGATCCGCCAGATCGACCTGATAAAAATCTTTTTCCGACGAAGGTTGGGTTCCCAAACCAAAAACCCTATAGCCAGAGGCTAACATTTCGGCCGCCATATAGCGGCCGGTGAAGCCCTGAATTCCAGTTATCAAGACACGTTTTTCGGTCATCAGAAAGAGAATCCTGCTTCATTACGACGGATATCTTCTGTCACCATCATCTGACAGAGTTCTTCCAGTGTAGTTTTAGGCGCCCATCCCAGTTTTTCCTTGGCATAGGCCGGATTACCAATCAGCAGTTCGACTTCCGCCGGACGGTAGAATTTCGGGTTCACGCGAACCAGAGCCTTACCGGCGTCCACATCGATACCTACTTCACCTTCTGCAGAGCCTTCAAATTTCAATGTGAAACCAGCAGCCTTAAATGCCATAGAGACGAAGTCACGCACGGTTTCAGTTCTATTGGTCGCCAGCACATACGTATCCGGTGTGTCTGCTTGCAGCATACGCCACATACCTTCAACATATTCCTTGGCAAAACCCCAGTCGCGCTTTGCATCAAGGTTCCCCAACTCCAACACATCCAGTTTGCCCAGCTTGATTTTGGCTACTGAGTCGGTGATTTTGCGTGTTACGAATTCGCGACCGCGCAACGGAGACTCGTGGTTGAACAGAATGCCGCTACAAGCAAAAATGTCATAACTTTCGCGGTAGTTGATAGTCATCCAATGAGCATATAATTTCGCAACACCATAAGGGCTGCGAGGATAAAACGGTGTACTTTCAACCTGTGGGATAGCCTGAACCTTACCAAACATTTCTGATGTGGATGCCTGATAAAAGCGGATTTTCGGATTTACAATACGGATAGCCTCTAACAGATTCAAAGGACCAATCCCTGTAATTTCCGCAGTTGTCACCGGCTGTTCAAAAGAAACACCGACAAAACTTTGCGCAGCGAGGTTATACACTTCCGTGGCCTGAGTCGTTTGCAGAAGACGAATACTGGCGGAAAGGTCTGTCAAATCATATTCAACCAAATGCATATTGGGATGCTTATCAATACCCAGCTCTTCAATTCGCCAGAAGTTAACGGAACTAGTACGACGATAGGTACCGTATACCGTATAACCTTTATCTAACAATAATTCAGCCAGGTAAGCACCGTCTTGACCAGTAATTCCAGTAACGACTGCGGATTTCATAGATAATGCTCCAAGTTAAAATATGAATTTCATAATAATAAACAAAATGCAATCATCTGCATCAGCTTATACTTTCATATAAAGTAAAAAGTAGTATGACAGATATTACATACCCGACATCCTCTGTAAAAAAACAATAACCTTAGGTTCTTTCCTTAAAGTTCTTAGAGAATGCCTCGGGGATTTTTTAATAAAAAGTCAAAATTATCTGAGCTATTTTATAATCATGTCGGCATTAAAACAATCTCAACATGACAATTTAAAAGCCAGCTAAAACTGACACCAACCAAACTCTATTTCAAACACATCACACAATAATATAAAAACGTAACCCCAAAAGAACGCTGCTTTATTTTAATTCAGCATTAATATCTAACGAGGTTAAAAGTTGTCGAGCGCTTTGTTTCCATGTCAACCAAGGCATAGTAATCGATTTGGGGTGTTTATCCGCTTTAAAGAGTGCTAACCAATCAACAAACTCCTGAGCAATATCCTTCGCTGATTTGTTAACAAAATAATAAGCATGCTCGCCGGCGATTTCACGAAATACAGGAATATCTCGTGCAATAATCGGAATACCATGCTGAGCAGCTTCAATCAACGGCAAGCCAAAACCTTCATCTTCGCTGGCTATAACTAACCCTGATGATATTGAATACAGCGAATCTAGACATTCATCAGAAATGCCGTTGCACCAAAAGAAACGGTTATTTAACTCCGGGTGTACACCGATCTGAGTAACTAGCTTATCAACGCCCCACCCTTTCTTCCCGACAAAGACAAGATTGACGTTTATATCCTGAGACCACAATATATTGAATACATCCAAAATTTGCTGTTGCTGCTTTCTTGGTTCTATGGTACCAACCATTAAAAAAGTGGGATTTTGTTTTAAATGGGATATCATTTTCTTCTCAATATCAGATATCCCTTTAGTTGGTAACGATGATTCCATATTAGCACCAAGGTGGAACGACCTTACGATAAAGTTCTTCCTAACTTTTATATCATTTTTTTCTATATAGTGTTCCACTTGATCGGCAACAGCTTTTGATATACACACGACGCCTTGTGATTTTAATACAGACTCAAACCAGACTTTAAACTCCTGACACAGTTCCGGCCAGAAATATTGAGGGAGATTCAATGGTAAAAGGTCATATACCACATGATAGACATTGACGCCTTTGCTAATTAAGTAGTCGGTTCTTAGTTCGTGTGAAATGGCAAGCGATGGGTGCAAATCCAGGAACAACAAGGTATCACCGGAAATAAAATCGATATCAATCATCATTGATGCATCATAATACTGTTCACCCATGATTTCATCTAACAGCTCTTTAGCTATTTTAAAAAAATTATCTTCTGGTGTTTTATAGATAGGATAAACATCCAATCGATCCAATCCACCACGAATTAACTCAAAAGAAATAGCCCTTACCACACGCTGGATGCCCGTGCGATCCCCATTAACCATAACCGCGCTAACATCTAGGTAAAGTCTATTTTTTCTATTTGCTATAGCCGGATATGTCTCTGCAATTGATTGAGAGATACAAGCCAGAGTTGAATGACTTAATTCTTCAACACCTTTTAGCGAGATTATCTTCTTAATAATCTCGCCAACTGTATTCTCCACATTAAAATCCGAGTTAGAGGAAAGAGAGCAGCCATCCCGTTGGTTGACCAGATTCTGCATAATCGCTAATAACTCGCAGGCGCTTGCATCCCAAGAGAAACGGCTGGATTGTTCAACTGCATATTTTTTCAATCGGGAATAAAAATCGCCATCGACAATAGCGGATTCAATTTTTTTAGCGATATCATCAACACTGTAGGGATCAAAATATGCGCCTTCCAAACTATTAATTTCTATGATACTAGAAGTTCCAGAGCTCAGAACCGCGGCACCGCAGGACATCGCTTCAAGTACCGGTAAGCCGAAGCCTTCCCGATAAGAAGGAAATACAAAAAGATAACATAAATTATAAAGAGAGATCAGCTCATCATCACTAACAAATCCGGTAAATACAACGTTATCATTAATACCGAGTTTCGTTAGCATTGCTCGATGTACCTGTTGCTCACTACCTAATTCTTTACCTACCATCACAAGTTGATAATTTTCTTTTATCTCATTGGGAAGTAAAGAGAAAGCCTTATATAAACTATCCAGATTCTTATGTGCGTCCCCGCCACCCGAATACAGAATGAATGGTTTTACTATTCCCACCCGGCCCAAAAAATTCGCTTTTTCATTTTCAGACAAGACGAGGGGTTTGAATTTATCTTTATCTACTGCGTTATGGATAGAATAAACTTTTTCTGATCTAACATCGCAGTATTTTAATATTTCATTTTTTGAATGATTTGAAACTGTCACCAGAGCATCAGAGCTAACAGCTGCGTCAATTTTCTCCTGATACCAAGATTTTGTTATCGCATTAGCAAGGTAGACATCAGGTTGTGATAATGGAATGACATCATGCAAAGTTGTCACATATACTGCATCACCGACATAATGCTTTCGCACCGACGTGGGTGCTGAATCAAAAAAACCTTCCTGCAAGTTAGTCGAAAAAATAACATCTGGAGAAAATGAACTCAGAAAAGCTTCACGTAATATTTCTGCCGAATGCATTTTTAAATAAGTATCACGTTGTTGCCCAGAAAACTCTAGAAATTGTTGCCAAACAACAATATTTGATTGGGGTAATACTTCCTGAAAATAATCCCTGATCCCTCTGATAGATTCAGGAAATGCACCGTTAAGAGCAAGAAAGACCTCATGCTCCTTTGAATTATTAATAAACGCTTTTACAAGATCAAATGTATAACGCCCAACACCACGATGAGAAGAAAAAGGAGTTTGAGCTCCTTGCATATCGATAATAATTCTCATCAGGAATTTTCCTTATTTTTTATCTGTCTCTTCATGTTATAGTAAATATCTAACGCAAATGGACTTAAACATGAAAAATCCACATTATCATATTCATTTATCGGTGAGTAATAAGAATTTTTAGAATATTGATAAGCAGGGCTTATTGCGAATTTCCTAACCCGCTGTTTGATACTTGGGAATTTATTTAATATACGAAGGGCGATTCGCTTTAGAAAAGGGATTTTTGAAACAAAAGGTATACCGTATTTTAATATTTTCTTTACCAAAGACTTAATAAAACTAATGGGAAGCACTGACCTAATAAAATAATTTATTATACGAATAGGTGCGGTTATCTTCCACGATTTACTATGAGTGACAGCATATAAATGCTGTTCGCATTGTTCTAATTTGAAAAGAGTTTTTTTATTCTCATCTTGCAGTTCACACAACTGCTTATGATAGGCATCAATTCTCTGTTTATATATAACATTCAACTTTCTGCTTTCTTTCAGTTGCAGAGTTTTATCTTCTAGACTGCCAATAGTAAGGCTTTCTTTCTCTTGTATATTCATTTTCTCAGGATGCATATTTCCAGCTTTTTGATTAAATGAGCCAAGTTACTATTCTTATAAAGAATAGCACTCAATAATAATAACTAAAGTAACCATATATATCTGAATACTCAGAAGCCAGTAATAGTTTTAAAATCACAGACTTCGAAAATACGAGCCGGTTTTATTTATAATCAAAAAACAGATGAAAGAAAAACATAAAACATTGAACAGACGATATATAATTAATGTAGAATAATAACGATATACAACTTGGCATCATTAGGAATTAATCCTAATGATGCCAGAGTAACATCACAACCCTCGAATGTTACTCACTCTTAATTAAATTCTCGACTTCTGCTACCTTCTGCCATACCAGATCGGTCAAAGCCCGAGTTTCAATATTCAGACGAAGAAGCGGCTCAGTATTAGATGTGCGTACATTAAAACGCCATTCCGGCATATCCATACCCAATCCATCGGTACGGTCAATATTGATAGCCTCTGCTTTAAAGGCATTTTCAATCTGGATAATAACATCTTTGGCATCACTGACTTTATAGTTGATTTCACCGCTGCACGGATAAGCATTAACGCGGGTACCAATCAGCGCAGATAATGTTACCCCTTTGGAAGACAACAATTCAGCGACCAATAACCAAGGGATCATACCGCTATCGCAATAAGCAAAATCACGGAAATAATGATGGGCGCTCATTTCCCCGCCATAAATGGCATTTTCCGCACGCATGCGCTCCTTGATAAAAGCATGGCCAGTTTTACTCTGAACCGGAATACCTCCCGCTTTATTGACTACCTCAATCGTATTCCAGGTCAAACGTGGATCATGGATAATCTTGGCACCGGGATTCTTAGCAAGAAAAGCTTCAGCCAAAAAGCCAACAATATAGTAACCTTCGATGAACTCCCCGTTTTCATCGAACAGAAAACAGCGATCAAAATCACCATCCCATGCAATCCCTATATCTGCCTGATGTAATTTGACCGCATCTGATGTCACAGAACGATTTTCAGGCAACAAGGGATTAGGGATACCGTTAGGGAAACGTCCATCAGGTTCATGATGGATCTTAATAAACTCGATAGGGATATGTTGTTTCTGAAATCGTGATTCAATTTCATCAATAACATGCCCAGCAGCACCATTTCCGGCATTGACCACTAATTTCAGCGGTTTCAGTTTTCCCGCATCAATATAAGACATTAGGTGATCAACATATTCATTCAGCAAGGAACGTTTTATATAGTTTCCTTTGCGCTCAGAAGTATTAAATTGTCCAGATGCAGCCAGATCGCGAATATCATTTAATCCCGAATCACCGCTAATTGGTTTAGCGCCGCGTCCTACCAATTTCATACCGTTATAATCCATTGGGTTATGGCTGGCAGTAACCTCAATAGCACCATCCACATCCAAATGAAAAGCAGCAAAATAGATTTCTTCTGTCCCTGTCATGCCAAGATCGATAACATCGACCCCAGCATCCCTTAAACCATCAGACAATGCGGACTTCAACTCTTCACTGCTTAAACGAATATCACCGCCGACAGCAACTGTTCGGGCATTCAGATATTGGCCAAATGCACGACCGACACGATATGCAATATCTGCATTTAATTCATTCCCCAAGCGGCCCCTAATATCATAAGCCTTAAAGCACGCTAAACTCATTGAACTAAACTCCCATCATCATCAAACCGAATAATATCATCATCACCAAGATATTCTCCGCTCTGTACTTCGATCATAATGAGATCTATAACGCCGGGGTTTTCAACCCGATGCTGCTCGCCAGCTGGAATATAGGTAGACTGATTGGTCGAAAGAAAAATATTCTTATTACCGTTCACGATCTTGGCAGCTCCAGACATCACTATCCAGTGCTCACTTCTGTGGTGATGTAATTGCATGCTCAGTTTGGCGCCAGGTTTAACAACAATTCGATTAATCTTGAAATTGCTGCCTTCTTCCAAAATCGTTGACGTCCCCCAGGGACGGTGAACAGTACGGTGAATTTTATAAGCCTGGTGGCCTTTGGCTTTGAGCTGATTGTATATGGATTTAACATCCTGACCATTATCTTTGCTCGCCACCAACAAAGCATCTGGAGTATCAACAATAACCAGATTTTCTACGCCAACAGCGCCGATAACCCGCTCATCAGCTTTGATATAACAGTTGCTCGCGTTATGGGTGAGAACGTCGGCGTCCCCCTCCACCGTATTACCACTGCTATCGGTTTTGCCTAATTCGCCCAACGCGGTCCAAGAACCGATATCACACCAGCCGATATCGCAGGGAACGACGGAAACCTGTTTAGATTTCTCCATTACTGCATAGTCGATGGAGATGTCTTTAACCTGAGCAAAAGTCTCCATATCCAATTCAAGCTGCGTTGCGCCATTACCCTCCAGTTGTCGGGAAACACTCATGCTGTGTTCAACATCAGCCAGAACCTGGGGGCAAAGCGTCTGCATTTCTCTCAAGATCGTTCCGCAGGAGAAACAGAACATGCCGGAGTTCCACAAGTAGTCACCCGCTTCGATATATTCCAGGGCTTTATTGAAGGACGGCTTTTCAACAAATCGCTCAACCTGACTCCCCTGGTATTTGATGTAACCATAACCGGTTTCAGGTTTTTCAGGTTTAATCCCGAAAGTGACCAGTTTCGACTGTGCAGCCAGCGACGCGGCCTGAGACACGGCGCAAACAAAAGCGTCGCTATTCTTGATCAGATGATCCGCAGCCAGAATCATCAAAACCGCATCATCACCATATTTTTTATGAGTCAGTAAGGCTGCGGATGCAATCGCTGCAGCGGTATTGCGCCCGACCGGTTCCAGGATGTACGAAATCGGAGTAACACCTTTATAGACTTCTGAAAATGCATCCACAGCCTTAAAAAGCAAATCCTTGTTCGTCACAGTGACGATCTCTTTGACACCGTCGAACGATAGCGCTCTCAATAACGCTTTCTGAATCAGACTTTCCCCATCCGATAAACGAATGAACGGCTTCGGGTGTTGCTCCCGTGATACAGGCCAAAGACGCGATCCACTGCCACCACACATGATCACGGGAATAATTATTGTTGACAAACTAACCTCCTGAACCACGGCCCTTGCTTGAACCTTGGTGGATTTAACTATCTAAACGTACCAGCTGACCAAGCAATTTATTAAAAACGTGTTTTAAAAAAAAGCTACCGCCCGGGAGTTTTCACTCCCGCTCATCACTACCACCACATTTTTTCGAGACACAGCGCTACCAGTGACAACAACAAAATGAAAAATAATAACTTTTATTAATCATTAAAGATCATGTCTCACTGTTCCAACCTAATACATAAATGCGAGCCCTGACCTGATACATAGGGCTCAAATGCTGAAAACCGTATCGCGCATCATGATACTACAAGCTGACATGTACATTTAGTGCTAACTTGTGGCGGTGTCCCTCAATGGACAAATTCCACACAACCGCTCATTTAAATATGCATAGCCTAATCCATAAACAGCCTAAAAAAATAAAGATTTATCTGGAAATTATCTTTATTAACCTTCAGTTATCGCAAAAACAAATTCGTTAAGATGCGAATAAAAAATTTTAGACTGCCTTCAAATAACAGGTTGATTAGAAGTCAATGATGTCGCTCAAATCGATGAACCGGCTGGTTCCGTATTGTCATACCGCTGCTGAGCCCGCGTGATTTCACCGATATTATCCTCCGCCCAATGCGTCAGGTCATGAATGGTTTTTACCAGTGTTTGGCCTAGAGAGGTGATGGAATACTCAACTGTTACGGGGACTGTCGCGAATGCCTGGCGGTGTACCAGCCCGTCTCGTTCCAAATTTTTCAAGGTCTGGGAAAGCACCTTCTGCGATACACCTTCGATATCTCGTCTTAACTGGTTAAATCTCATCGATTCATCGGATAAACGATCGAGAATCAGCAGCGACCACTTGTTGGATAATCGGTCCAGCACCAACCGTGCCGGACACGTTTTATGATAGACATTGAATTCGGACACCCTGGATACTCCTCTTCACACACAAATAGGCGGTCGCTATAACGCCGCGTAAGACACGTCAGACTGTATCCTCAAGAGAGTTGGTTTCTTTTTAACACCAGGTAAAAGACAAACACAACCGCACAACGCATTATCTGAAAAATCTCAGTACACAACGATAAGCACCGCTATGCGAGCACAGTAATGCGGCCCATAGAATAGCGCCCATGATGAAAAAACCGCATCCAGATATGATAAAAATTCAATTTATGTGAATTTCTTTCACCACAAAGTCTTGCATATCAATGATATGTTTTGCGGTTACAACAGAATCCTATGAAAGAGATCAATCATGGCAACCCAAGAGACCTACACCCCACCGTTTCGCGCCGACGTGGTCGGCAGTTATCTGAGGCCCACCTATCTACACGAAGCGCGGGCACAATTCGCACAAGGGAAAATCGCTGCTGATGCGCTGAAAGCCGTCGAAGACAGGGCCATTACCGAGCTGGTCGTCAGGCAGAAAGCTGCCGGGCTTCATGTCATCACCGACGGAGAATTTCGCCGCAGTTGGTGGCATCTGGATTTTATGTGGGGCCTGAACGGCGTAGAAAAAGCAGCGTTATCGCAGGGATATGTGTTTTCAGGTATTGAAACCCGGCCGGAAACCGCACGTCTGACTGGGAGAATCAGTGGTGAAAACCATCCGTTCATCGAACATTTCCGCTTCCTGATGCAATTTTCTGAAAAAGACATCGTCCCGCGCCTGACCATCCCGGCGCCGGCCCAATTTTTCAAAGAACTGTATCGCCCCGAAAATCGGGACAGCACCCAAAGATTCTACCCGTCCCAGGATGCGTTAATCGCGGATATCGCTGCGGCATACCAGACGTTCATCCAGGAACTCTACGCGGCGGGGTGCCGTAACTTGCAGTTGGATGACTGCACCTGGGGCATGATGGTCGATGCCCGCTACAATAACGCCGGCGTGGCGGCTCAAACATCGCCAATCCAGAACGACTGCCACTGCGCTCACGATGCTCACACCGTTATCAGCAATAATGTTCAGGAATTGGCGGAACTGTTATTGCAAGCCAACAATACGGCCATCGCAGGCGCACCGTCCGACCTGGTTATCGCCACTCATGTATGTCGTGGCAATTATCGCTCCACCTGGGCGGCAAGCGGCGGCTATCAGCCCATTGCGGATGTGCTGTTCGGACGGGAAAACGTCTCGGCGTACTATCTGGAATTCGACACCGAGCGCGCTGGCGATTTCTCTCCGCTGGCGGCGGTATCCGGCGATAAAAAGGTGGTGCTGGGGTTAGTTTCATCCAAAACCGGCGAACTGGAAGACAAGCAGACCGTCATTGAACGTATTCGGGAAGCGACCCGTTACATTCCACTTGAACGCCTCTGCCTGAGCACGCAATGCGGCTTCGCATCCACCGAGGAAGGCAACGCCCTGACTGAGGAACAGCAGTGGGCGAAAATCGCCCTGGTCACAGAAATCGCCGACGAAGTGTGGCCCGCATAAGCATAAATAACAGCGCGATCCGCCAATAAACGTCTATGCCGGCGTGTTACGCCGGCACAATGTCACATCAGGCGGCAGTCTGCACAGCGGCACGCCCCCGGACATTCATTCCCTTTCAATGCATCGTCATTCGTCAGCAGTTCCACTGTTATACCCGACATACTTCACGTTGCCGGTGTGTTGGCGGCGTTTGCTCACCCGAATCACTTACCTGAGTAAGCGCATCGGGATTCGCTCTCTTGCCGCGTTACAAGGCTCTTACGAGCCTTGCCCTAACGGGCCAACGCGTGGCGTTGTTCAACACGCGAGCGTGTTGTCCTGCAACTCGAATTATTTGGGGTATATCTTATGAATTACTGTATAAAATACCGCGCTGTTCCCTTGATGAAAAACTCGCCAGAACATGGATTTCACGCTCGATAATCGGTTTAATGAGCACCCGACAATGGATGGAAAGCGCCAGACACGCATCCTGAATCAGCAATATCATTTACAGTTATGCCTTTCCGTTGTCCGGCAGGGCTTGTCATTTAACGTTGGAATCTGACTTATGAAAATATTGGTTACGGGCGGTGCGGGCTTCATCGGTTCCGCTGTAGTGCGCCACATCATTAATAATACGGCAGACGCGGTAGTCAACCTCGACAAGCTAACCTACGCTGGCAACCTTGAATCACTCACAACCATCGATAAAAGCGAACGTTATACTTTTGAACGAGTGGATATTTGCAACAGAACGGCGTTAGACAGCGTGTTTCAGCAACACCAGCCTGATATGGTTATGCATCTGGCGGCGGAATCGCATGTTGATCGCTCCATCGACGGCCCAGCCGCTTTTATTCAGACCAATATTGTCGGTACCTATACCCTGCTGGAGGCAACGCGCGCTTACTGGAGCGCACTGCCAGAGTCACGCAAAAGCGCATTTCGTTTCCACCATATCTCTACCGATGAGGTCTACGGCGATCTGGAGAAAACCGATGATCTGTTTACCGAATCGACGCCTTATGCCCCCAGCAGCCCGTATTCGGCGTCCAAGGCATCCAGCGACCATCTGGTTCGCGCCTGGTATCGCACCTACGGATTGCCCACGCTAGTGACCAACTGTTCCAACAACTATGGCCCCTATCATTTTCCGGAAAAATTAATTCCACTGATAATATTGAATGCCCTGGCGGGAAAACCGTTGCCGGTCTACGGCGATGGTCAACAAATTCGCGACTGGTTGTTTGTGGAGGATCATGCAAGGGCGCTATACAACGTCGTCACCGAAGGGAAAATCGGCGAGACATACAATATTGGCGGGCATAACGAAAAAACCAATATCGAGGTGGTGGAAACCATTTGTCAGTTGCTTGAAGAACTCGTTCCCCAAAAACCACAGCACGTTGTTTTTTATAAAGATTTAATTACCTATGTCAAAGATCGCCCCGGTCATGACGTGCGTTATGCTATTGATGCCAGTAAGATTTCTCGCGAACTGAACTGGAAGCCTCATGAAAGTTTCGACACCGGAATTCGAAAGACAGTCCTATGGTATTTAAACAATAAGTCATGGTGGAATCGCGTACTCAGCGGTGCTTATCACGTCGTAGAAGGAAATCGCTCATGAAAGGCATTATCCTGGCCGGAGGCTCCGGCACCCGCCTGTATCCCATAACTCTGGCTATCTCAAAACAGCTGATACCGATCTATAACAAACCCATGATTTATTACCCGCTGTCTACGCTGATGCTGGCGGGTATTCGCGAAATACTGATCATTACAACGCCCGAAGACAACCAAAACTTCCGCCGCCTGCTGGGCGACGGTAGCCAATTTGGCATTCATATCGACTATGCCATCCAACCCAGCCCCGATGGCCTGGCCCAGGCGTTTATCATTGGTGAAGAATTCATCGGCAACGACAGTTGCTGCCTGGTGTTGGGAGACAATATTTTTTATGGGCAATCCTTTGGTAATACATTAAGGAAAACAGCGCAAAAGACAGCTGGCGCCACAATCTTTGGTTATCAGGTTAAAGACCCTGAACGTTTCGGCGTGGTCGAATTCGATGCGAACATGAATGCCGTATCCATTGAAGAAAAACCCGCATCACCCAAATCGAACTATGCGGTAACAGGCCTTTATTTCTATGACAACAGAGTCATCGACTTGGCCAAGCAGGTAAAACCCTCACATCGCGGCGAACTCGAAATCACCACCATTAACCAAATGTACCTGGAGGATGGTTTACTCAGCGTCGAATTACTCGGCCGCGGGTTCGCTTGGCTCGACACGGGAACCCATGAAAGCCTGCATCAGGCCTCCTCATTTGTACAAACAATAGAACATGTGCAAGGCATGAAAGTGGCCTGCCTTGAGGAAATTGCCTGGCGTAATGGATGGCTGACCAAGCAGGAACTCACGACACTGGCCCACCCCATGTTAAAAAACGAATACGGCCAATATTTGATGAATTTACTTCGGCAGTAACAGACTTTCTGGATAGCGAATATGCGAATTTTAATAACAGGCAGTCAAGGGCAATTAGGGCAACACCTGGTGTCATATCTGAATGGAAAAGCCGAGTTGCTAGCTACCGGCCGTGACAGTCTGGATATTACGAACAAAAATCAGGTCATCGATAAAGTTAAAACATTTAACCCTGATTATATTATTAACGCAGCAGCTTACACTGCTGTGGATAATGCGGAAGATGATAGCGAGCGTTGTTACGCCATCAATCGTGATGGGCCAGCCCATCTGGCGGAAGCCGCCAATATTGCCAATGCGGTACTTTTGCATATTTCCACTGATTACGTCTTCGACGGCCGCGCTGAACAGCCTTACACCGAAGATATGCCGACTCATCCGCTAAATGTCTACGGCGCCAGCAAGCTGGCGGGTGAACAAGCGGTAGCGGAAATAGCCCGTAAATTCCTCATCATCAGGACATCATGGGTATTCGGTGAATACGGCAATAATTTTGTCAAAGCGATATTACGGCTGGCAGCGACCCGCAACATGCTGAATATTGTTAATGATCAGTTTGGCGGCCCCACTTATTCAGGTGATATCGCCAATACATTAATAGAATTAATTCACTATATTGAGCAGGGAAATACGCCAGCATGGGGAATTTATCATTATTCCGGCACGCCCGCTGTAAGCTGGTTTGAATTTGCCGGCGCCATTCTCGAGCAGGCCAAAGCGCATAATTTGTTGGAAGCCTATCCAAAACTCTCAGGCATTCCGTCTGTAGATTATCCGACCAAGGCTAAACGCCCTGCCAACTCCGTCCTCAATTGCGATAGAATAACAAAACAATTTGGATTGGCGCCCAGTCAATGGCTGTCAGCAATAAATGATATTGAAAAATATAAGTGATTTAACTTTATGAATATATTCGATACGCAAATCCCCGATATCAAGATCATTGAACCAACGGTATTTGGTGACGAGCGGGGTTTTTTCATGGAAACGTGGCATCAAAAAAGATTTGAAGATCTTGTCACGCAACGACCATGCCGTTTTGTCCAGGATAACCACTCAAAATCCAGGAAAGGAATTCTACGCGGGTTACACTACCAGACAGAAAACCCACAGGGAAAACTCGTTCGCGTTATTGCCGGTGAAGTGTTTGATGTGGCCGTAGATATCCGCAAGAACTCCCCAACGTTCGGCCAATCGGTCGGCGTCTACCTGTCCGCGCAAAATAAACGTCAATTATGGATTCCAGCCGGGTTCGCTCACGGTTTTTACGTCACCAGCGATGAGGCTGAATTCGTTTATAAATGTACCGATTATTACAATCCCAATGCTGAACACTGCATTATCTGGAATGATGAATCGCTCAATATCGATTGGCCAATAGAAAACGAGATGGTCATACTTTCCGCCAAAGATGAGCAGGGCAAAAAATTCCAGGATATTCCGCCACAAAACTTGATGTAAGCCAGCATACCTCTTGAGATCACCGCTTTGGAACACGCGAAGCGGTGAGCATATTCCCGAATCTATTTCCACCATCATCAGATGCCTTCCCAGAGAAGACGACGCCTATCTCGTTATTTTGGCACCGAACTACCTGGCATGCGGCCGGAGCGACACCCTCTTTACGCACGACACTGTATTTACGGACAACACTGTATTTACGAACAACACTGCATTTACGAATGCGGTGAAATAGCTCGGAGCGATCGCTTACCGGAGGATATTGATATTGAACGTTTCAGAATGACATTTACCGGGCATCAATATCTCCCATTTCAGCACGCTGCAATGACAGAGGCGTCACTCAACACCGTGGCGACTCCGTTGATGACCTTCAATGCACATTATTCGATATATCAATGAATTATTAGATTTTATTGAACCAGCCAGAGAACATTTAGCACAGAGGGAAGACACATTGTGATGACTGGATTGAATAGGCTGTGCGAGACGTTGCAAGAAGGGTGTCTGGAGCGGGCGAAGGGAATCGAACCCTCGTATAGAGCTTGGGAAGCTCTCGTTCTACCATTGAACTACGCCCGCGTAGAAAGTGCATCGCATTATAGCGCTATCTGTCTGGCGGGCAAGACAATATCGGCTGACTGCGCGTGTTTTGAACAGCCATCAGCGCAAAGGCAGTAATAACGTCTGATATCCATTGACGATCACCTGGGCGGCAAACCCGGCGAACAGCACCGCCGACAGCGCGCTGCAATAAAAAGAGAGCCGTCCTTTTAGCGCACCGCGGCCGTATTTCACCAACAGCGCCATAAACAACGTCCAGAGTACGCCGCCGCTAAAAAAACCGGCCAGAAACAGCGACACCTGCCCGACGGAACCATCGGTCGACTGGGCGATCAGCGTACCGCCGACGGCGGCAAACCACAGCAACGCGCTGGGGGATGCCAACGCCATGCCGACGCCGCTGAAGAAATCCCGGTGCGCCGGAACAATCACCGTCGCCGCCCCGCTTCGCTCACCCGCCACATTCAGCCCCCGCTGTTGGCGATAATCCCGCCAGGCGCTACGCGCCATCGACCAGGACAGCCACATCAACACCGCGCCACCGCCAATCCACAGCAGCCAGCGAATCGGCGTATAGCTGAAGATCGCCACCATGCCCAACGCCGATAGCGATGCATAAATCAAATCGCCGAAGCAGGAACCCAGTCCGATAAAAAACGCTGAACCCGCGCCATCCCGCAGGCCGCGGTTAATAATGGCGGTATTGACGATCCCCAGATCCAAACACAACGACAGCGACAGCAACAACCCGCTCAGTATCACCAGCAACATCTTCATCCCTCTGTAGTTATTGTGGCGCCGAAGTTATTGTGGCGCCGAAGTTATTGTGACACCGAAGTTATTATGGCGCCGAACTTACGGCATCCGCCGCGGAAAACGCTGTCCAGGCGCAGCATCAGCGCAACCCCTATCGCGATATGTGATCATGGAACCCCCGGGAACCGCTGGCAGGCTGACAGTATCACCAAGCCCCCACAGCGGCAACCGGGCATCAAACGCCGGAAATTACAGGAACAGCAGGAAATACATCAAGAACACGTTGACCGTCAGCAGCGCCAACCCCGTAGGGAACTGAGCGCGGATGACGCCGTAACGATCCGGCAATTCCAGCAGTGCCGCGGGCACCAGGTTGAAGTTGGCCGCCATCGGCGTCATCAGCGTACCGCAGTAGCCGGAAAACATACCGATAGCCGCCATCACCGCCGGGTTGCCGCCGTGCTGCAGGATCAGAATCGGAATACCGATGCCGGCGGTCACGATCGGAAACGCCGCAAACGCATTCCCCATCACCATGGTCAGCAGCGCCATCGACACCACATAGGTCAGCACCGCGATAAAACGGTGATCCACCGCCAGATAATGCTGGGTCAGGTAAGAAATGGCGGATCCCACCCCGGCGGAGGTGAACAGCAACCCCAACGTGGCGAGGATCTGCGGCAGAATAAACGCCCACCCGATGGAATCCAGCAGACGACGCGCCTCCTGCACCGAACGTACCGGCTTTTCACCGGTCAGGCGCAGCGCGATCAGCCAGCCGATAATGCAGCCCAGCGCCATGGAAAACAGCGTGATCAGCGTGGAATTATTGCCATTGCCGAACAGCGCCTGCTGCAAACCGCCGATATAGGTAAACGCCAGCACGCCCACCGCCGTCACCACCGGGATGGCCAGCGCAGGCAGAAACAGACGGTTGCCGAGACGGGCGGCGCTTTCCTGGCGCTCCTCGTCGCTGCGCTGGTGATAGCGGCCCAGCCTGACGCCGCCGCAACCGGCGATCAACGCCATCACCACCACCATCAGCCCGACGGCGATATGCAGCGCACGCGGCGACATCAACGCCGTCGCCCAGTCCCCCAGCAGAAACATCACGCCGTACAGCCCCCAGAACACCCCGGTGGTCCAGCGACGCGGGTTGCCCCGATCGCCGCAGGACATCGCCGCCACCACCAGCAGCAGGATGCCGGCCAGCGTAAACAGATACTGTTGTTGAAACATGGCTTATTTCTCCTGCGCGCTCAGTTCACGGTAAACCGCCAGTTCGGCGTCCAATTTCCGATCCATCCGGCGCAGCCGCCAGGCGTGGATCAGAAATGCGCAAATGGCGGTGGGCAACCCCCACAACGCAATGTGCAGCGGTTCGGTCTGGATACCGCCGGCCTGCTGCATAAAGTTATGCATAAACAGGATGGCGCCGAACGCCACGAAAATATCTTCCCCGAAAAACAACCCGACGTTATCGGTTGCCGCCGACATCGCGCGCAACCGGTGACGCACCGCATCCGGCAACGTGCCGTGGCGGTTTTCCGTCGCACCTTCCGCCATCGGCGCCAACAGCGGGCGCACCATTTGCGGATGACCGCCGAGGCTGGTCAACCCGAGCGCCGCTGCAATTTCACGGGCGAACAGGTAGACGATCAGCAAACGTCCCGCCGTGGCGCTACGAATACTGGCGATCCAGGACTGAGAACGCTCTTTCAGTCCATAACGCTCCAGCAGCCCAATCACCACCAGCGGCAACAGCAGGATCAGCGCCAGATTGCGGGTATTGAGAAAGCCGGTGCCCAGCTTATCGAGGATGTCCGCCAACGGCATATTCGCCGCCAGGCCGGTGATAAGCCCGGAGACGATAACCACCAGCACCGGATTGAAACGCAAGAGAAAACCAATAACGATGGCCGCAATGCCCATCAGCGGCCAAAGATTCACTGCAGTTTGCATAGTCGCTCCCGATTGTGTCGCGCCCTACCGGTTCGGCGGATTGCACCGATACGGTAAGGGTTGAGCCTGTTGTGATGACGTGTTGTGTGATGTTGTGTTGTTATCATGTTGTTTGCTGCGGCTCCGCACTCGCACCAGCGAACACGGAGCCGGAATACGTCCTTACCCGGCGGTGATGCGGGCCAGCACTGCGCCCGCCTGCACCATCTCGCCTTGCGCCGCCAGCGGCTCCAGCTTGCCGCTACGGTGCGCCGTTACCGACGTTTCCATTTTCATCGCTTCCATCACGGCGATAACCTCCCCTTCCTGAACTTGTTCCCCGGCCTGACGTTGCCAGCACTGTAACAACCCGGAAATAGGCGCCAGGCAAGCGTGCGTATCCGTTGCGACGTCAGTAACCGCGGCAGAGATCGCCGCGCCGGAACGCAGATCCCCCCCTGAGAGCAGCCCGGCGGGAATGCCCAACTGATGACGCCGTCCGTCCAGCTCGATAAAGGTGCGCACCATCTCCGGTTCGCTGCCCGGCAGCGGACGCGGCGCGATGGCGATGTCGGCGGCGAAATCGGTTTCAATCCAGCGGGTATGCACCTTAAACCCCTCGGCCCCCGTAAAATCAGGGTGATCGACCACCGCCTGATGAAACGGCAGCACCGACGCCACGCCATCGATGCTGAACTCCGCCAAGGCACGCCGGGCGCGCGCCAGTGCAATCGCCCGCGTCGGGCCGCTGACGATAAGCTTGGCCATCAGCGAGTCAAACGCGCCGGGGATGGTCGAACCGGATTTCACGCCGCTATCAAGGCGAATACCCGGCCCGGCGGGCGGATCGAACCGCGTGACCGTACCTGGCGTCGGCAAAAAGCCGCGCCCGGCATCTTCCGCGTTGAGACGAAACTCAAACGCATGCCCGAGCGGTTCAGGCATCGCACTCAGCGTCAATGCGTGTCCTTCGGCGATGCGGAACTGTTCCAGCACCAAATCGATCCCGGTAGTCTCTTCAGTGACGGTGTGCTCCACCTGTAAGCGGGTATTCACTTCGAGGAAAGACAGACGCCCGTCGCGGCTCAACAGGAACTCCACCGTTCCGGCGCCGATGTAGCCCGCCGCCGCGCAGATATTCCGCGCCGCCAGTTCGATCTGCTCGCGCAGGCTGCCATTCAGGAACGGCGCCGGGGCCTCTTCCACCAGCTTCTGGTTACGGCGCTGCAGCGAACAGTCGCGGGTGCCCAGCACCACCACGTTGCCGTGCCGATCCGCCAGCACCTGCGCCTCGATATGGCGCGGCTTATCCAGAAACTGCTCAACAAAGCATTCACCGCGGCCAAAAGCGGTAATCGCCTCACGCACCGCCGAATCATACAGCTCCGCCACTTCATCCAGACGCCAGGCCACTTTCATACCGCGACCGCCGCCGCCGTAGGCCGCTTTGATGGCGATCGGCAAACCGTACTCGCGGGCAAACGCCACCACCTCGTCCGCGCTGCCGACCGGATCAGTCGTACCCGCTACCAGCGGCGCCCCCACCCGATGCGCCAGCTGGCGCGCTTTTACTTTATCGCCGAGCATATCGATGCTTGCCGGATCCGGGCCGATCCACACCAGCCCCGCGTCCTGTACCGCACGGGCAAATTCAGCCCGCTCCGACAGGAAACCATACCCAGGATGCACTGCGTCTGCGCCGCTACGCTGCGCCACCGCGATGAGCCGTTCGATGTTCAGATAGGTTTCATCCGGGCGCTGCCCCGGTAATACCCAGGCCTCGTCCGCCAGCGACACATGCAGGGCCTGGCTGTCGCTGTCGGCGTATACCGCCACCGATTGCAAACCATAGTCGCGACAAGCGCGGATGATGCGTACTGCGATTTCTCCGCGATTGGCAATCAATACTTTTTTCATCGTTGTTCTCAGTGTCCTGTGTCAGGCGGCACCGGCGTCGGCCGGCAACGTTAATGCAGAAAAAGACGTGACCGCCCGGAAGCGGATGCGGGCGTTGACCGGCAATTGCCCCAACAGATCAAGATGATAAGCGGCGACGCAGCCAATCACCGGATAGCCGCCGGTCAACGGATGGTCGACCGCGAACAGCACCGGCTGCCCGTTGGGCGGCACCTGAATCGACCCGGCGCAGGTGCCTTCGCTGGGCAGTTCGTGCAGTACCGTTCGCGCCAGCGGCGTATCGGCCTGCAAACGCAACCCAATGCGATCCGACAACAACGTCACCAGCCATTCCTGTTCGGTCAGCGCCTGCCAGGCCTCATCGGTGAACCAGTCGGTACGCGGGCCGGCCACCACATCCAGCGTGACCGTCTCCCCCGCTACCGGCAGCGTCACGTCGCCCTCGGCCGATAGTTCGACCGCCGTCAACCGCTCAGGCGCCGACACCGGCAAACGGGTTCCGGCCCGCAGCGGTTCAGGCCCCAGCCGCGCCAGCGTGTCGGTCGCCAGGCTACCCATGACTGGCGTCACGGCAAAACCGCCGCGCACCGCCAGATAACTGCGTACACCGCTGGAGGGAATCCCGAGCGTCACGGTATCGCCGTCATCCAGCGCAATTGGCGTAAACGGACGGGCCTGCCATACCGCACCATCAGCGCGAGTGATGGTCACGGGGCAAGGCGCCCCCGCCAGCGCCATCACCGTATGGCCTTCCACCCGGAAAACCAGCCCGCCCTGTACGATTTCCAACACGGCGGTGCCCGGCGCGTTTCCCACCAAACGGTTGGCGCGGCGCATCGCGCCTTTATCCATAGCGCCGGATGCCGAAATCCCCTGCCCGGCCAAACCGGGGCGGCCGGCATCCTGCAACAGCGTTTGTAAACCGGCGGTTTTCACCACTAACGCACAACCGGTATCAAGTGGCGGATTATCCGCTGCTGCCGGCAGCGCATCCGGACGCCTCACGGACACCGGACGACGGCGGTTATCACAAAACGCCACCCGCGATCCCGGTTGCAGCAGCGCCGGAACATCGCGCGCCAGATCCCACATTTTCAGCGGCGTAGTACCAATTAGCTGCCAGCCGCCGGGGCTCTCCTGCGGGTAGACGCCGCTGAACAGACCGGCCAGCGCCACCGCGCCGGCGGGAATACGCGGACGCGGGCTGCTGCGACGCGGTACGTTCAGGTTTTCCCCGCCGGACAGGTAGGCAAAACCGGGCGCGAAACCGGTAAACGCCACCATATAATCGTTACCGGTATGGCGCGCGATCACCTCACTGACGCTGATACCCAGCAACTCCGCCACCTGCGGCAAATCTTCGCCTTGATAATCCACCGGGATCATCACCCTTTCCCCCTGACGTGTGTCGCTACGGCCGAGATCGCAACCGGCGATCGCCTGCGCCAGCCGGGCAAAAGAGGTGGTGTGGGGATTGAAGCGCACCAGCAACGTGCGCGCCGCCGGGATCATCTCTTCGACCCCATCGGGCGTCGTGTAGCGCAGCGCGTCAAACAGCGACAGGGTTTCATTCAGATCGCGCAGCTCCACCAGCAGCGCATTCAGGTTGACCGGAAGAAAGCGCATCATCATCGCCCCAAACGGCAAGGCGCGATGACAACGCCCGCCTGCGTCAGCGTCTGGCGGATTTGGCGCGCCATCGCCACCGCACCGGGACTATCGCCGTGCACGCACAACGACTGCGCCTCAATGCGCACTATCGAGCCGTCGATCGCTGCCACCGTGCCGGTAGTCACCAGTTGCAGCATGCGCTCGGCGACCAGTTGCGGATCATGCAGCACCGAGCCGGCCAACGAACGGGATACCAACGAGCCATCCGCATGGTAGGCACGGTCGGCGAAGGCTTCGGCGACCGTGTGCAACCCGTGTTCGCGGGCCAACGTCAACAGCGGCGAACCCGCCAACCCGACCAGCGTCAACGTGGGGTCAATCGCGTTAAGCGCCTCAATCACCGCCAGCCCTTGACGGCGATCGGCGGCGATGGTGTTGTACAGCGCGCCGTGCGGTTTTACATAACTCACCCGTCCGCCCACCGACGCCGCCAGCCCTTGCAGCGCGCCGATCTGATAGATAACGTCAGCCGTCAGTTCATCGCTGGCCACCTCCATGTTACGGCGCCCAAACCCGCTCAAATCCGGATAAGCGACATGCGCGCCGATAGCGACGCCACGCGCCACCGCTGCCCGTAACGTTGCGCGGATACCGGCCGGATCGCCGGCGTGAAAACCGCAGGCGATATTGGCGCTGGAGACGATATCCAGCATGGCGGCGTCATCACCCATCTTCCAGGCGCCGAAGCTTTCACCTAAATCACTGTTCAGATCGATCTGTTTCATTGCGCTGTCCTGTCCTCATTCATGCGTATGCTAAGCAAAATCAATGCCATTGCTCTGCAAAATGTATTTTTTGTTGATTTATTAATTACAAATTGTTGAACAATATGCAACAGCCCTTCCCACGCGCCATGTCATGCACTGAACGCATGGCTAGGAACGACGGCAAATGCACCACAACAAGGCATGATGCGCACCAAAACCAGGCAACCCGGACATCCCCTCCGCCCTCAGCTTGCTGGTGCAGGTTGTTCTGTGTGAAGATGACCGCCAGCAGCGCTTATGCATATCCAAGGGACCCAGCCTGACCCCATGACGACAAAAAAAGAGACCGCCGAGTCACCCCGTACCCTGAACGACAGCGTCGCCGAAACCCTCCGTAACCGTATAACCCTTGGCGAATTTCACCCTGGGCAGCGCTTGTCAGAAGCGGCGCTCAGCGAAAGCCTGGCCATCTCCCGCAACACGCTGCGGGAAGTGTTCCGCCTGCTGACGCAGGAAGGGCTGCTCCGCTATGAACCCAATCGGGGCGTCTTTGTCGCAACGCCGGACATGTCCTCCATCATCGATATCTATCGCGTGCGACGCATTATCGAATGCCAGGCGTTGGCTAAGGCTTATCCGATGCACCCGGCGGTCAAAACCATGCGGGCTGCCATCGAGCGGGCGCGTCAGTGTTGCGAACAGCGCGACTGGATGGGCGTCGGCACCGCCAACATGGCGTTCCACACCGCAATCGTCGAACTGGCGGATAGCAAACGCCTCAGCACTTTTTATCGCCATGTCTCCGCCGAACTGCGGCTGGCGTTCGGCCTGCTGGACGATCCCGAGCACCTGTATGTGCCCTATATCGACATGAACGCCCATATTTTGTCGTTGCTGGAAGCAGGCGATACACAAGAAGCCGCCGACACGCTGGAAAGCTATCTCGATCAGTCGCAACGGGTGATTTTGGCGTACTGGTCGCGCCGCACGGAATAACCACAGCACGCAACCAGCGCCGTTCGAAAAAACAGCAGGACAGGAAAAAATTCACCCGCCGGGCGGCGGGTGAAGTGGGAAAGGTTTATTTCTGCGGACGCATGGCCGGGAACAGAATCACATCACGGATGGTGTGGCTGTTGGTGAACAACATCACCAGACGGTCAATACCGATACCCAGACCGGCCGTCGGCGGCAGGCCGTGCTCCAGCGCAGTGACGTAGTCTTCGTCGTAGAACATCGCTTCGTCATCGCCGGCGTCTTTCGCCGCCACCTGATCCTGGAAGCGTTGCGCCTGATCTTCCGCATCGTTCAGCTCGGAGAAACCGTTGCCGATTTCACGTCCGCCGATGAAGAATTCAAAGCGGTCGGTGATTTCCGGGTTAATGTCATTGCGACGCGCCAGCGGAGAGACTTCCGCCGGGTATTCGGTGATGAAGGTCGGCTGAATCAAGTGCGCTTCCGCCACGTCTTCGAAGATCTCGGTCACGATACGGCCCAGACCCCAGCTCTTCTCCACCTTGACGCCGATGGATTCGGCGATGGCTTTCGCCGCGTCGAAGCTGTCCAGATCCGCCAGGTTGGTTTCCGGGCGGTATTTCTTGATCGCCTCGCGCATGGTCAGCTTCTCGAACGGTTTGCCGAAGTCAAACGTCTGGTCGCCATACGGCACTTCGGTAGTCCCCAGCACGTCCTGCGCCAGCGTGCGGAACAGCGACTCGGTCAGCTCGATCAGATCTTTGTAGTCCGCATACGCCATATAGAGTTCCATCATGGTGAACTCAGGGTTGTGACGCGGGGATACGCCTTCGTTACGGAAGTTACGGTTGATCTCGAACACGCGCTCAAAACCGCCCACCACCAAACGCTTCAGGTACAGCTCCGGCGCGATACGCAGATACATATCAATATCCAGCGCATTGTGGTGCGTGATGAACGGACGGGCCGAGGCCCCGCCGGGGATCACCTGCATCATCGGGGTTTCCACTTCCATGAAGTCGCGACCCACCATGAACTGGCGAATACCGGCCAAAATCTGCGAACGCACGCGGAATGTCTGGCGAGAGTCGTCGTTGGCGATCAAATCCAGATAACGCTGACGATAGCGGGTTTCCTGATCTGCCAGGCCATGGAATTTATCCGGCAGCGGACGCAGCGCTTTGGTCAGCAGACGCAGCTCGGTGCAGTGGATGGAAAGCTCGCCGGTCTTGGTTTTGAACAGCTTGCCGCGCGCGCCGAGGATATCCCCCAGATCCCACTTTTTGAACTGTTCGTTGTAGACGCCTTCCGGCAGATCATCGCGGGAAACGTAAAGCTGAATGCGACCGCCCACGTCCTGCAGGGTAACGAAAGAGGCTTTGCCCATGATACGGCGGGTCATCATACGGCCAGCCACGGTCACTTCCAGACCCAGCGCTTCCAGCTCGTCGTTGTCTTTAGCGTCGTAGCCGGCGTGCAGCCGATCGGACGTACTGTCGCGGCGGAAATCGTTCGGGAACGCCACACCGTGTTCACGCAACGCCGCCAGTTTTTCGCGCCGCGTTCTGAGTTCGTTATTAAGATCCTGCGCCTGTTCGGCACCCTGATTTTGTGGTTCAGACATGTGGATTCCTTATAAACCCGCTTTCAAGCTTGCTTCAATGAATTTGTCCAGATCGCCATCCAGCACCGACTGGGTGTTGCGTGTTTCCACCCCGGTACGCAGATCCTTGATGCGGGAGTCATCCAGCACGTAGGAACGGATCTGGCTCCCCCAGCCGATATCGGACTTGTTGTCTTCCATCGCCTGTTTCTCGGCATTTTTCTTTTGCAGTTCAAACTCGTACAGTTTGGCTTTCAACTGTCTCATCGCCTGATCTTTGTTCTTATGCTGAGAGCGGTCATTCTGACACTGGGTCACGATATTGGTCGGAATATGGGTAATACGCACTGCGGATTCGGTACGGTTAACGTGCTGGCCACCGGCGCCCGATGCGCGGTACACGTCGATGCGCAGATCGGCGGGGTTAATCTCGATATCGATATCGTCATCCACTTCCGGGTAAACAAACGCGGAACTGAACGAGGTATGGCGGCGACCGCCGGAATCGAACGGGCTTTTACGCACCAACCGATGTACGCCGGTTTCGGTACGCAGCCAGCCGTAGGCATATTCGCCGACCACTTTGATAGTAGCGGATTTGATGCCGGCCACTTCGCCTTCCGACTCTTCGATAACTTCGGTCTTGAAGCCTTTGCTTTCGGCCCAGCGCAAATACATGCGCAGCAGCATGCTGGCCCAGTCTTGCGCCTCGGTGCCGCCGGAGCCGGCCTGCAAGTCGATGTAGCAATCGGCGCTGTCGTATTCGCCGGAAAACATGCGGCGGAATTCCAGCTGGCCGAGTTTATTCTCCAGCTGATCCAGCTCGATGATGGTTTCGTTGAAAGTCTCTTCGTCGTCTTCCTCTACCGCCAGATCCAGCAGACCGGTGACATCCTCCAGCCCCTGATTCATCTGCTCGATAGTATCGACGATCATTTCAAGCGAGGAACGCTCTTTGCCCAGCGCCTGCGCGCGATCGGGTTCGTTCCAGACGTCGGGCTGTTCCAGCTCGGCGTTGACCTCTTCCAGACGCTCTTTCTTAGCGTCGTAGTCAAAGATACCCCCTCAGAACAGCTGTCCGGTCAGACAGGTCCTGAATGCGGTTTTTTACCGGGTTAATTTCAAACATGATTTTCGTTCTTTATGGTTGGTCATAGATGGCAAAACAGATTCAAACCGCGCATTGTAGCGGATTAACACCGTGGTTTATAGCCGTTTGCCGCTAATTCGGCCGAAGGCGCCCCGATTCAGGTTGGCCGCCGTTACAGCGGCCAAAGATGCTCGATCAACAGTTGCACCGAACGCTTGCCGCGATACTCATTGATCTCCAGCCGGTACACCATTTCCACTTCTTTAATACTCGGATCAGGCCAGGTGGCGGTATCGACATTAAACGCGATGCCATCTAACAACGGCACCTGTCCGGTTCCGCCGATGGGTTCAAACAGCGCTTTCAAATGGCGCTCTTTTAACAAACGGGGCTTCAGAATACGAAAGCGGCCGTCAAAGGCCGGTTCCGGAAACGACTGCCCCCACGGCCCGGCTTCCCGCAGCATTTCCGCCGTTCCCAGCGTCAATTCCGGCGCGGCCAACTCGCCATCAGACCAGATAACCCCTTCAAGATGCGAGGCATCCAGCCACTCGCTCACCAGTTCGCCGAACCGCGCGCGAAACCGGTCAAACTGGTGCGCTTCCAGCGACAACCCGGCAGCCATGGCATGCCCGCCGAATTTCAGCATCATCCCCGGATGAAGGGTGTCCAGGCGCTCCAGCGCATCCCGCAAATGCAAACCGGGAATCGAGCGACCGGATCCTTTCAGAACACCGTCGCCCGCCGGCGCGAACGCAATCACCGGGCGATGAAAACGCTCCTTGAGGCGCGAAGCCAGAATACCCACCACGCCCTGATGCCATTCCGGGTGGTACATCGCCACCCCTGACGGCAATGTCGTCTGGCTGCGCTCCAACTGTTCGCACAGCTGCAACGCTTCCACCTGCATGCCCTGCTCGATTTCCCGCCGCGTCTGGTTTAACGCATCCAGTTCGCTGGCCAGCATGCGCGCCTGTACGATGTCATCACACAGCAGCAGCGCCACGCCGACCGACATATCATCCAGTCGCCCGGCGGCATTAAGGCGCGGCCCCAGCGCAAAACCGAGATCGCTCGCCGCCAGTTGCGCAGCGTCGCGGTTGGAGACCTCCAGCAACGCGCGAATCCCCGCGCGACACTTACCGGCCCGGATACGGCTTAACCCCTGCGCCACCAGAATACGGTTGTTGGCATCCAGCGGCACCACATCCGCCACCGTGCCCAGCGCCACCAGATCCAGCAGTTCCGTTAGATTAGGAACAGCAAGATTGCGTTGCGCAAACCAGCCGCTGTCGCGCAGACGCACAAACAACGCCATCATCAGATAGAACGCGACGCCGACGCCCGCCAGCGACTTGGAAGGAAAGGCGCAATCCGCCAGATTCGGGTTAATCATCGCGTCCGCCGACGGCAGGGTTTCCCCCGGCAGATGGTGGTCAGTCACCAGCACCCGGATGCCGCGCTGGTGCGCGTCGTCGACCCCGGCGTGGGAAGAGATACCGTTATCGACAGTCACGATCAGATCTGCGCCTTTGGCCGCCGCCTGCACCACCACCTCCGGGCTCAGACCGTAGCCGTCTTCGAAGCGGTTCGGCACCAGATACTGTACCTGATCGCACCCCATCGCCCGCAGCGCCAGCACCGTCAACGCGGTACTGGTGGCGCCGTCAGCGTCAAAATCGCCCACCACGACAACGCGCAGCCGCTCGGCCAACGCCTGGCACAATAAATCTACCGCCGTCCCGATACCGGTCAGTTGGCGATAATCCAGCAACCCGCGCAGGCTGCGATCCAGTTCCTGCGGGTCTTTCACCCCGCGTAACGCATAAAGACGCCGCAACAGCGGCGGCAGCGTGTCCGGCAAATCGCCGTGTTCCACCGCCGGACGGCGGCGAAGTTGAGTTACTACATTCACTGAGACTTAACCACCCGATTTCTGCGACGCCCGATGCGCCTCCAGCATAGCCATCATCTCTTTCGGATCCTGATACCCCGGCACCACCGTACCGTCATCCAGCACGATCGCCGGCGTGCCCTGGACGCCGAACAGAATACCCAACTGATAATGGGGCGCGATGGCAGTTTTACAGGTGGCCGGCGAAATCTCATCGCCTTTCATCGCCGCGTCGAACGCCTTGTTGCGATCCGCCACGCACCAGATGGACTGCATGTCTTTCTCCGCCTGCGAGTTCAGCCCCTGACGCGGAAACGCCAGATAACGCACGGTAATGCCCAGCGCGTTATAGTCTTTCATCTGCTCATGCAGCTTGTGACAGTAGCCGCAGATGATATCGGTAAATACCGTGATCACATGTTTCTCCTTCGCGGCTTTGTACACGATCATCTGATCTTTGAGTGCTTCCATCTTGTTCATCAGGATACCGTTGGTGACGTTAACCGGTGTTTTACCGCCGACATCGTACAACGGCCCCTGCAACAGATGCTTGCCGTCCTCGGTGATGTACAGCACGCCGCTTTCCGTCAACAGCGTTTTCATCCCCGCGACCGGCGCCGGCTGGATCTCGGCGTTTTGCAAGCCGAGACGGCTCAGCGTTTGTTTGATGGCTGCGTCATCCGCCTGAGCAACGCCGCCGCTCATCATCGCCGTCAGTACCGCCAGCAGTAATACCTGTTTCTTCATCGATAAAATCCTGTTTTGAGGGCGACTGCCCATGGCCATCCATCACGAACGGCCCTGTCGCCATAATCCTGCACGCCACCAGCCTCACGCTCGTGGATGATGCTGCTGATGCAGCTGTTTCAGACGCTCTGTGGCGACATGGGTATAAATCTGCGTAGTAGAAAGATCGCTATGCCCCAACAACATCTGCACGACCCGCAAATCCGCACCGTGATTTAGCAGGTGAGTGGCAAAAGCATGACGCAAAACATGCGGAGAAAGTCTGGCGCTGTCAATACTGGCGAGCACCGCATAGTGCTTTATCCGATGCCAGAAAGTCTGGCGCGTCATTTGTCGGCCGCGGGTGCTGGGGAACATCACGTCGAGCGTTTGCCCGTCCAGCAACCAGGGGCGGCCGTACTCCAGATACTGTTCCACCCAATACACCGCCTCTTCCCCCAGCGGCACCAGCCGCTCCTTGTTACCTTTGCCGATCACGCGCACCACACCCTGGCGCAGGCTGACGTCGCTCATCGTCAACCCCACCAGCTCAGAGACGCGCAACCCGGTGGCGTACAACACCTCCAGCATCGCTTTGTCGCGCAGTTCCAGCGGCTGATCGGTGGCCGGTGCGGCCAGCAGCGATTCGACCTGCGCTTCCGTCAGATCCTTGGGTAGACGCTGGGGCAATTTGGGCGAAGAGAGCACGGCGCTCGGGTCATCCGGGCGGACTTTTTCCCGATAGAGATACTGAAACAGGCGCCGCATAGCGCTCAGCAGACGGGCGGAGCTGGTCGCCTTATAGCCGCCGTCCACCCGTTCGGCTAAAAAGGATTGCAGATCATCGGGACGGGCGTCAGACAGGCTGGCGTGGTGATGGGCCAGCCACGCCGCCAGCGTGCGCAGATCGCGGCGGTAGGACTGCAGCGTATTCTCCGCCAGATTGCGCTCCAGCCAAACGGCATCCAGGAACTGTTCAATTCGCATCTGGTCTTGTTCGTTCATCCGCTTTTCCTCCTGTATGCCGTTGCCGGGCTCGTATTATGCCTCACCCACGCCGTCGTGGCCTAAGGCGCGATGGGGAGCGGCGCTAAATAGCCCCCGCCGACGCGGTCGCCCCCGGCATTAACGCCCTATCATCGAAAATACCGCTGATGAGTACAACCTGTTGTACTCGAAACAAAAAAATCCGTGAATAAATTCACATTTTCACCTCGATATTTCGCATTTTCCCGTAACCTGCCTGGTTGCATGACTTCCATCACAAAATGACCAACCACGCCCAATCAATACTGATTCCAACAAGAAAGACAGGAGTCCAATATGTTGGAATCAAGCAAAGTGCCGGCGCTGACCACTCAGGTCAATCGCTGACCCCCCTGGAAGTAAGGACGACTATCATGAACAGTGAGTTAGAGAAAAATACCTTGAGCGAGCGGGTATTGGTCAACCCATTCAAACGAGGACTGCAAACCGGAGAAGTACAGATCGGCCTTTGGCTGAGCAGCACGTCTTCCTACCTGGCGGAAATTGCGGCGACATCCTGCTATGACTGGCTGCTGATCGACGGCGAGCACGCACCCAATACCATGCAGGATCTCCACCACCAGTTGCAGGCTATCGCATCATATGCCAGCCAGCCGGTCATCCGGCCGGTGGAAGGGCAACGCAGCATTATCAAGCAAGTGCTGGATATCGGCGCCCGCACACTGCTGATTCCGATGGTGGATACCGCCGAACAGGCCAGAGAGGTGGTGTCGGCCACCCGTTATCCGCCCCACGGCACCCGCGGCGTCGGCGCCAGCGTCGCCCGTGCCGCCCGTTGGGGACGGGTGGAACACTACATGGCGAAGGCCAATGATGAGCTATGCGTATTGATTCAGGCGGAAAGCAAAACCGCGCTGGATAACCTGGACGAACTGTTGCAGGTGGACGGTATCGACGGCGTATTCATCGGCCCCGCCGACCTCTCCGCGTCGCTGGGCTACCCCGACAACCCCGGGCATCCAGAGGTGCAACGGATCATCGAACAGAGCATCCGCCGCATCCGCGCAGCGGGTAAGGCCGCCGGTTTCCTCGCCGTGGATCCGGACATGGCGAAAAAATGCATTGCCTGGGGCGCTAACTTTGTCGCCGTCGGCGTCGATACCATGCTCTACACCCAGGCGCTGGATGCGCGTCTGGCGATCTTTAAAACCGGCCTGACGGATGCGGCACCCGCCAAAACCAGCTACTAAACGCCGGGCACCGCCAGGGACGGCGGTGCCACCACGACGAACGGCAAAATAGCCACATGTTGCTCTGCTTAACCGTTTGCAGTCGGTAATTTCCCCGCGTGATCGTTCCCTTTGCATGTTTGGGGTTCTATGCGGCAATCATTCTCAACTTCATAACATCCTGTGGCAAAAACTCAGGCCAAAGGCATTATATTTTCTGATTGTGAAGTATGGCGGAATGCCCTTGCAGCAATAGCTGGCGCCCAAGGCGGCATCGGTTTGAAAAGAACTTTTTTATATGCGTAGAATGGTGATCCACGTGTTAAAAAATGAAAAAACTTATGCAAGCATCCATCTCAACCATTGACAATGAAGCGCCAGAGGCGCCGGTAAACTCACGCAACAAAGTAGTGGTCGCCTCACTGGTCGGCACCGCTATCGAGTTCTTTGATTTTTATATTTATGCCACTGCGGCCGTGTTGATTTTCCCGCACATTTTCTTCCCGAAAGGCGATGAAACCGCAGCCACCCTGCAATCGCTGGCAACCTTCGCCATCGCGTTCGTCGCCCGTCCAATCGGTTCTGCGCTGTTTGGCCACTTTGGCGATCGCGTCGGACGCAAAGTCACCCTGGTCGCCTCGTTGTTGACCATGGGGATCTCCACCGTATTGATCGGCTTGCTGCCAAGCTACGAAACCATCGGCATTCTGGCGCCGCTGCTGTTGGCGTTGGCCCGTTTCGGCCAGGGGCTGGGGCTCGGCGGCGAATGGGGCGGCGCGGCGCTGTTGGCCACCGAAAACGCGCCGGCGCACAAACGCGCGCTGTACGGCTCTTTCCCGCAGTTGGGCGCACCTATCGGCTTTTTCTTCGCCAACGGTACGTTCCTGCTGCTCTCCTGGGCGTTGAGCAACGAACAGTTCATGAACTGGGGATGGCGCGTTCCTTTCATCGCTTCCGCCATACTGGTCATTATCGGCCTTTACGTGCGCGTATCCCTGCATGAATCACCGGTGTTTTCAAAAGCGATCAAAGCTGGCAAGCAAGTCCGCGTTCCTTTGGGTACGCTGCTGACCCGTCATATGAAAGCCACCATCCTTGGCACATTCATCATGCTCGCCACTTATACGCTGTTCTACATCATGACGGTCTACTCCATGACTTACGGCACCACGCCCGCGCCGGCCGGTCTGGGGATCCCGCGTAACAACTTCCTGTGGATGTTGATGATGGCCGTAATCGGTTTCGGATTGACCATTCCGATTGCCGGCTATCTCGCCGACACCCTCGGTCGCCGCAAAACCATGATACTGGTGACTGTGAGCATGCTGGTATTTGCGATGCTGTTCCCATCGCTGCTGGGCTCCGGTGATCAGGCGCTGATCATGGCGTTTCTGGTGATCGGTCTGAGTATGATGGGACTGACCTTTGGCCCGATGGGCGCACTGCTGCCCGAACTGTTCCCGACGGAAGTCCGTTATACCGGAGCCTCTTTCTCCTATAACGTCTCTTCCATTCTGGGCGCCTCCGTAGCGCCTTACATTGCCGCCTGGCTCACCAGCCACTACGGCCTGTTCTATGTCGGTTTGTATCTGGCGGCGATGGCTTCGCTGACGCTGCTGGCGCTGATTTTGACGAAAGAAACACGTCATCAGTCGCTGAGTTGATACCCAAAGGGATGGAGGGTCGCCCTTCATCCCTTATTCTTCCCTCTGCGTCCCTGTACGGCTCCGCGATATTTCGTTAGGCTAACAGCCACCGTTTGGCGAGCTGCTGCACATATCGCACACATCGCCCCCACTGATGCAATCACATTTATACGCTTATGAAGATCGGACTTTTTTACGGTTCCAGCACCTGTTATACCGAAATGGCGGCAGAGAAAATCCGCGATGTTCTGGGAACCGAACTGGTAGAGATGAATAACGTCAGGGATGTCGATCCCCATCGAATGGAGCAGTACGACGTGCTGATCCTTGGCATTCCCACCTGGGATTTCGGCGAAATTCAGGAAGACTGGGAAAACATCTGGGCTCAACTGCCCCGCCTAGATCTGACAGGAAAAATCGTGGCGCTGTTCGGCATGGGCGACCAGGTGGAATACAGTGAATGGTTTTTGGATGCGCTCGGTATGCTGCATCAACAGCTCAAACCACTGGGTGTCCGCTTTATTGGTTATTGGCCGGTGGCCGGCTACGATTTTACCAGCGCCAAACCGTTGACCGAGGATGGCAAACATTTTGTCGGGTTGGCGCTGGACGAGGTCAATCAATACGATCTGAGCGACGAACGTATCGAGCAGTGGTGTGAGCAAATTCTGTTGGAAATGGCGGCAATGTTGTAAGACTGATGATTCGCTGACACCGGAGCGTCAGCGACGGGAGGATTCCGTAGAGTGGGAATGATACTGCCCGAGCAACTGGCACAGGTTCCGCCATTCATCATTCCCCATACTGTCCGACGCCAGCCACAGCCGCTGCCGCCCTTTACCATCCACCGCCCGTAGCGACAGCAGTATGCCGCTCTTCAACATACAGGGACTCCGGATGATATCCCAGTCCCGATGCTGCCAGCGCAAATGGCGATCGTCGCGCAACGAGATTTCCCCATGGCGAGACTTGATATTGCGCTGGCTGCGCACAAAACCGAACACCACCAGCGTCACCAACCCCAGCCAGACCAGCGCATACCCTTCCGGCCAGGGGGCCAGCAACACCAGCAGCAGCAATAGCCCATGCATCAGCAGTGAAAACAACTGCATCCGCCAGGATACACGCAAATCACATCGCCACAGGGCCACGATGTTTATTTCGCGCTTGAATGAGGGAAACCATGCGTTTCAGGTCAGGATCCGCCGGCTCGCCATGATTCATCAACCAGTTGAACAGATCGGGATCGTCACACTGCAGTAGACGAACGAAATGATGCTTATCGTCATCGTTCAGGGTGTCATATTCATGCTCGAAAAACGGCATGATGGAGATATCCAGTTCGCGCATTCCGCGCCGGCAAGCCCAATGAATACGTGCCTTATTATCAATATCCATGTTCTCTAACCCACAGTTGACGGTTCATACCGCAGTACCCGGTTATTCTACCCGATTGACGTCGTCTAATAGTAACACTTTGACATATTTTAGCCCGTTTTATTCATTACAACCGGCATTTCGCGAGCCAATTCGCATAAGCCAGGTTCGTCTTCTCCGCCAATAAGCGCTTGCAAAGCATCCCCGCTCTTTTACCATTAAGCCATTCGCTAAAAGCACTTGCAGGCAGGATCCTACTATGGCTATTCATTTTCCGTTTACCCCAAAACCGCTGTTTGCCGCATCGCAGCTCGACGCCACGCTCATTTCGCTGGAAGACTGGGCGCTGGTCACGCTGACGGGGCCGGACACCGTCAAATATCTGCAAGGGCAGCTCACCGCCGACATCACTGCGTTACAGCCTCACCAGCACACCCTCAGCGCGCATTGTGACGCCAAAGGGAAAATGTGGAGCGACCTGAGACTGTTCCACTACGGCGACGGACTGGCCTATATCGAGCGTCGCAGCGTGCGGGAAAACCAACTCAGCGAACTGAAGAAATACGCGGTTTTCTCCAAAATCACGTTGAGCACGGATGACAACGCTGTCCTGCTCGGGGCGGCTGGTCATGAAATCCGCACACAATTAGCCACTCAGTTTTCCTCTCTTCCCGATGCAGACACCCCGGTAGTACAGCAAGACGGCGCCACGCTGTTGTATCTGCCGCAGCCTACCGAACGTTTCCTGCTGGTGCTCACGCCGGAAACAGCGCACTCGCTGGTTGCCGCGTTTGAGCACCGCATCGCCTTCAATGACAGCCGTCAGTGGCTGGCGCTGGACATCGCCGCCGGCCAACCCATTATTGACAGCGCTAACAGCGCGCAGTTCATTCCTCAAGCCACCAATTTGCAGGCGTTACAGGCGATTAGCTTTACCAAGGGGTGCTATACCGGTCAGGAGATGGTGGCACGCGCCAAATATCGTGGCGCCAACAAGCGCGCGCTCTACTGGTTGTCGGGCACGGCGACGTCATTACCGTCCGCCGGCGATGAACTGGAATGGCAATTAGGGGATAACTGGCGACGCACCGGGACGGTGCTGGCGGCCAGCCGATTGCAGGATGACACGGTCTGGGTGCAAGCGGTTCTGAACAACGATCTGGAGCCCGACAGCACACTGCGCGTGCGGGAAGACGAGAGCAGCAACCTGGCGATTCAACCGTTGCCTTACTCTCTGGCGGAATAATGCTTCCATCCAGCCACACAGAAGCCCGCAATGCGGGCTTCTTTATTCGAGCAAGGACTGAGATTACACGTACAGATAAATCGCCAGAAAATGGCAGATGCTCCCCCCCAGCACAAACCCGTGCCAGATGGCATGATTGAACGGAATCCGCTTGGCAACGTAAAACACCACCCCCAGCGTATAAATCGCGCCGCCGATGGCCAGCAGAGTGATGCCCGCCGCTGAAAGCGTCACGGCCAACTGATAAATCACGATCAGCGACAACCAGCCCATCGTCAAATAGGTGATAAGCGACAGCACTTCAAAACGGTGGGCAAACGCCAGTTTGAAGATCACGCCCAGCAGCGCCAGGCTCCAGATAGTCATCATCAAACCGTCCGCCAGCGGAGAATTCAGCCCCACCAACAGGAACGGCGTGTAGGTGCCGGCAATCAGCAGATATATCGCACAGTGATCAAATTTTTTCAGCCAACGCTTAGCGCGCTGATGAGGAATAGCGTGATACAGCGTGGAGGCAAGAAACAGCAGAATCAGGCTGCCGCCATAAAGACTGTAACTGGTAATCGCCATGGTACCTGCGCCGTTATTGACCGCCTGCACCAACAACAGCACCAACCCGACAATACCGAAAATAAAACCGATCCCATGACTAACGCTATTAGCAATTTCCTCTGCCAGCGTATAACCCGAGTCCCGCACATTCTTTGTCATTGCCAACCTCTTACTTTTTTGCTCAGCCCGCGACCAAGAGGCATCCCTACCCTGTTGAACACGCTTTGCGCAGCTTAACTGAGAACAATTCCAGTGTACACCTGTACGCTAAAATAAAAACGCAGCAACGCTACCTGTCTAAGAGTGTCATTCCTTGTGTTTTTCTCCTTCACATCCCCTACAATTGCCACAATTTCATGACAAGAGATAAGTCGAATGTCGCAAGCAACCCCCGTGCTGGACTTCGGTTCAATGACCGACGTAGTCCGGTTTCTGATAGAGATCGATAAACTTAAAACGGTGCAGCGCCGCACTAAAATCATCGGCACGTCGCGTCAGGAAGACTCTGCCGAGCACAGTTGGCATTTTGCGGTATCGGTGATGAGCCTGGCGCCGTTCGCCGGACCGGGCGTAGATATTCAGCGTGTCATTCAGATGGCGTTACTGCACGACATCGTCGAGATCGATGTCGGCGACGTACTGGTGTATGACCTGCAGGCGCGTGCCGCGGTCGAAGAGCAGGAACAGGCGGCGGCCCGACGCATTTTCGGCTTACTGCCGGAGCCACAAAGCAGCCACTTTTTGCAACTGTGGCAGGAATATGAAATGGGCGAAACGCCCAGCGCGCGTTTTGCCCAGCTGGTGGATCGCGTCATCCCGATCCTGATCAACCTGCACAACCAGGGGCAAAGCTGGGTGGAAAACGGTATCCGTCTGGAACAGGTGATTAATCGCAACGCCTTTATCGAATCCGTCAACCCGGAACTATGGCGTTATCTGCAACAGCACCTGCGAGAGGCGCACCGAAACGGGTGGTTGAAATAGCACGCTGAAGCGGCACAACGCGCCGCTTATCAATACACTCACCGCTTAATTTTTACCGCCAACCCCCCGCGTGCTTATTCGGGAGACGTGTCTCCCGAATGTTCTTTTCCGATGGTTGCGCTTACTGATATTCGCTCATCGGTACGCAGGAGCAGAACAGGTTACGGTCGCCGTACACATCATCCAGACGCTTCACCGCAGGCCAGTATTTGTGCGACTGCCCGGCCGGGAACGCGGCCAGTTCACGGCTGTAGGCATGCGGCCATTCACCGGCCAGCTCGGTCTGCGTGTGCGGCGCATTCACCAGCGGGTTATCGTCCTGCGGCCATTCGCCCGCGACGACTCGCTCGATCTCGGCGTGAATCGACAACATTGCGTCGATAAAGCGATCCAACTCGACTTTGCTTTCCGATTCGGTCGGCTCAATCATTAACGTTCCCGCCACCGGGAACGACATGGTCGGCGCATGGAAACCGTAATCGATCAGGCGTTTGGCGACATCCATCTCACTGATGCCGGTACGCTCTTTCAGCGGCCGGATATCCAGAATGCACTCGTGCGCCACCAGGCCATTCCGGCCGGTATACAACACCGGATAGGCGTCTTTCAAACGGGTCGCAACATAGTTGGCGTTCAGGATCGCCACCTGGCTGGCCTGCTTCAACCCTTCCGCCCCCATCATACGGATATACATCCAGCTAATGGGCAGAATGGAGGCGCTGCCGAATGGCGCGGCGGATACCGCCCCTTGTCGGGTCAGCAATTCGTCGATCTGCACCACCTGATGCCCGGGAACAAACGGCGCCAGATGCGCTTTCACGCCAATCGGCCCCATACCGGGGCCGCCGCCGCCGTGCGGGATGCAGAAGGTTTTATGCAGATTGAGGTGCGATACATCAGCGCCGATATACCCCGGCGAGGTGATGCCCACCTGCGCGTTCATGTTGGCGCCGTCCAGATACACCTGCCCGCCGAACTGATGGACGATCTGACACACTTCGCGAATGGTTTCCTCGTACACACCATGCGTCGACGGGTAAGTGACCATGATGCAGGAAAGCTGGTTGCCCGCCTGCTGCGCTTTGTCGCGCAGATCGTGCAAGTCGATATTACCCTGCTTATCGCAGGCCACCACCACCACCTGCATACCCGCCATCTGCGCGGACGCCGGGTTGGTGCCGTGGGCGGAACTCGGGATCAAACAGAGGCTGCGCTCGCCCTCGTTGCGGCTTTCATGATAGCGGCGGATCGCCAGCAGACCGGCGTATTCGCCCTGCGCGCCGGAGTTGGGTTGCATGCACACAGCGTCGTAACCGGTCAGTTGCACCAGCCAGGAAGAGAGTTGCTCGATCAGCACACGGTAGCCCTGCGCCTGCTCCGGCGGACAGAACGGATGCAGTTCGGCGAATTCCGGCCAAGTGATCGGCAGCATTTCGGCCACGGCGTTAAGTTTCATGGTGCAGGAACCCAGCGGGATCATGGCCTGATTCAGCGCCAGATCCTTACTCTCCAGCCGATGCAGATAACGCATCATTTCGGTTTCGCTGTGATAGCGGTTGAACACCGGGTGCGCCAGAATGGCGTCGTCGCGCAGCAACGCTGCCGGAACAGACGCTGTGCCGGCGCTTACCGCCGCATCCAGCGTATCGATATCCAGGCCGTGATCGTCGCCCAACAGCACGGCGAACAACGCCAGCACATCAAAACGGGTGGTGGTTTCATCCAGCGCGATACCCACCGCACCGTCCAGATCAGCACGTAAATTGATGCCGAGGTTCCGAGCCCGGCTCAGTATCGCCGCGTTGTCCACCACGTTGACGGTCAGCGTGTCGAACCAGGTGTCATGACGCAGTGTCAGCCCGGCCTGTCGCAGCCCCGCCGCCAGAATATCGGCCAGCCGGTGGATTCGCTGCGCAATGCGCTTCAAGCCCTGCGGGCCGTGATAAACAGCGTACATTCCGGCGATATTGGCCAGCAGTACCTGCGAGGTACAAATATTGGAGTTGGCTTTTTCACGGCGGATATGCTGCTCGCGCGTCTGCATCGCCATACGCAACGCGATGTTGCCTGCGGCGTCGCGCGATACCCCGATGATACGTCCGGGCATGGCGCGCTTATATTCATCGCGACAGGCAAAAAACGCGGCGTGCGGGCCGCCATAACCCATCGGCACGCCGAAACGCTGCGCCGACCCCAGCACGATATCCGCGCCCTGCGCGCCCGGCGAAGTCAGCAGCACCAGCGCCATGATATCCGCCACCACGCTGCAAATGACCTTGCGCGCCTTGAGCGCCGCCATCAACGCGCCGTAGTCGTGCAGTTCGCCGGTGGTGCCGGCCTGTTGCAACAATACGCCGAAGATATCGTCATGGTTCAACACTTCATCGGCCTTGCCGACAATCACGTCAAAACCGAAGGTTTGCGCGCGGGTGCGCACCACATCCAGCGTTTGCGGATGCACGTCATCCGCGACAAAGAAACGGTTTGCCTGCTTGAGTTTGCTGACGCGCCGGGCCATCGCCATCGCTTCCGCCGCGGCGGTCGCTTCATCCAGCAACGAGGCGGAAGCCAGATCAAGCCCCGTCAGATCCTGCGTCAACTGTTGAAAATTCAATAGCGCTTCCAGTCGCCCCTGAGACACTTCCGGCTGATACGGCGTGTACGCGGTATACCAACCCGGATTCTCCAGCACGTTGCGTAGAATCACCGGCGGTGTCAGTACCGCGTGGTACCCCATGCCGATATAGCTTTTGAAACGCTGGTTACGGCTGGCGATCGCCTTCAGTTCGGCCAGCGCCTGATGTTCCGTCGTCGCCTCGCCCACTGCCGGCGGCGCGGCCAGTTGGATATCGGCGGGAACAATCTGGCGGATCAGCGCATCCAGAGAATCCGCGCCAATCGTGGCCAGCATCTGCTGCTGTTGTTCAACGGACGGGCCGAGATGACGCTCCACAAAAGCGCTGTTCTGTTCAAGTTGACTGAGAGTCTGGGTCATTAGGGGAGTTTCCTGCATCACACAAAATCAAGCGGACAACAAAATGCCCCGCCACGGCAAGGGTGAACGGGGCATCTCAATTACTCGTCTTCGTCGCCGTCTTCTTCTTCCAACAGCGCCTGGTAGCCTGCGGCATCCAGCAGTTCGTTCAGTTCGGATTCGTCAGACGCTTTGATACGGAACAACCAACCCTCCGCGTAAGGCGCGCTGTTGACCAGCTCAGGAGCGCCTTCCAGCTCATCGTTGACAGCCACGATTTCACCGCTGATCGGCGCGTACACATCCGACGCCGCCTTCACGGACTCCGCCACGGCGCAGTCATCACCCGCGTTCACCACGCTGCCGATTTCCGGCAGATCGATGAAGACCATATCACCCAACAGCTCCTGGGCATGTTCAGTGATACCGATGCTATAAACACCGTTACCCTCCGCCATCACCCATTCATGAGACGAGGTATATTTTAGTTCTGCCGGAACATTGCTGCTCATTGCTACCTTCTCCTTCCATTCAAGCCAAAATTAAAACTGAACAACCGCTTTGCCCGCGCGAACAAAATTCGGTTTGGTCACGCGCACCGGCATCTCACGGTTGCGAATCAGAACGATTGCCTGCTCGCCAATCCCCTGCGGAACACGGGCCAACGCGATGCTGACACCCAGTGTGGGCGAGAACGACCCGCTGGTGATCACCCCTTCGCGCACCACGCCCTGATCATCAGTAAACTGCACCGTCTGGCCATGACGCAATACCCCTTTCTCCGTCATCACCAGACCCACCAATTGTTCGGTGCCCGCATCACGCTGACGCTCCAGCGCATCACGCCCGATAAACCGGCGATCGTCCGGCTGCCAGACGATAGTCCATCCCATGTTGGCGGCCAGCGGCGAAACCGTTTCGTCCATATCCTGACCATAGAGATTCATGCCCGCTTCCAGGCGCAAGGTATCACGAGCGCCGAGCCCGCAGGGCTTCACACCGGCCGCCAGCAGTTGCTGCCAGAAACTGACCGCCAGCTCCCGCGGCAGCGCGATTTCATAGCCCGCTTCGCCAGTATAGCCAGTGGTGGCGACGAACAGGTTATCAGCCTGTACGCCAAAAAACGGTTTCATGCCCGCTACCTGCTCACGCTGGGCATCGCTGAACAAACTGCGGGTTTTCTCCTGCGCCAGCGGCCCCTGTACGGCGATCAGCGACAGATCGTCACGCTCGCGGATCTCCACCGAGAAAGGCGCCGCCTGCTCGCGGATCCAGGCCAGATCTTTTTCGCGCGTGGCGGAATTGACCACCAGGCGGAAATAATCTTCCCGCAAAAAGTAGACGATCAGGTCATCAATCACACCGGCGGACGGCGTCAGCATGGCGCTGTACAACGCCTTGCCCGGTTGCGTCAATCTGGCGACATCGTTTGCCAGCAGATAACGCAAAAACTCGCGGGTGCGCGCGCCATGCAGATCCACGATCGTCATGTGTGAAACATCAAACATGCCGGCGCTACTGCGCACCGTGTGGTGTTCTTCCAGTTGAGAACCGTAATGCAGCGGCATCATCCAGCCGTGAAAATCCACCATTTTGGCGCCATCGGCCAGGTGCTGCTCATACAACGGGGTTTGCTTTGCCATCTTTTCCCTCTCGGTCAACGGTGCAAGACAGTGCTTCTTTCACTGCGCAAACGTTTATCTTGGCACTGAACTTACCACCGTTACCTATGCTTCACCACTCCCTTATCCATAAGTTTATCTATATAAACTCAAAGCAGCACATTAAACGTCCCCTCCGCCGTATAAACATAAAAAACCAATAAAAATAAAAAATATAAAAATAAAATCCAATAAATAACCAATTTGTAAAAATAAAAACAAAAATAGGAAAATAACAGAGAGGGATATTATCCAAACAACCCACAATGGATTAGATAAAATAATGCGAAAAACCGGCAAAATTAGATTATTTCAGGTCAGCGGGGACATGGCTGCCCGCGATGGTCATGCCAAGACTTGCACCACTGCAGAGCACAAAAACGGTGCATTTCCCGCCCCCGTGCTCTGCGACAACAGGTGTCAACCACGCAGCTAACGGTGTTAATCATTAGCCAACCATCGATAAATTCAGCGCTTTCATTAAAAAAAATAAAAAATGGCACTAATAATGCTTATTTATTGTTGAACAATTTAAACCATACCGACACCAGGAGAGCGCCATGAAAACCATACTGAAAGGCCTGATCTGTTCATTGCCCCTGTTATTGCTGCCGTTGACCGGGCAAGCCCGTACGCTGCAACCCGGCGTATTGACCATCGGATCGGATCTGACCTATCCACCGTACAACTACCTGCAAAATAACCAACCCGCCGGTTTCGACGCCGAGCTAATGGCACTGATCGGCGCACCGCTGAAACTCAAACCCGAAGTGAAAGATACCCGCTTCGCCAGCCTGATTCTCGGCATCAAAGCCAGTAAATTCGATGTCGTTGCCTCCACGCTTTACGTTACGCCGGAGCGAGCTGCACAGGTTTCATTCCTGCCGTATATGAAAACCGGCGGCGCCTTCCTGGTGCTGACCCACAGCGCCTTTACACCGAAAACGCCGGAAGAGTTATGCGGCAAGCGCGTCAGCTCCATCAAGGGCGGCGCCTGGATCGCCCGCTTGAACAAAGTGTCCACCGATTACTGTAAACCCCACGGACAGGGGCCCATCACCGTTCAGGAGTTCCCAACCTCGCCGGAGGCAACCCAGGCGCTGATGTCCGGCGCGGTGGACGTGCAATATGAAGACGCTGCGGTCGCCAAATCCAGCGTGGAGAAGACCGGCGGCAAACTGAAAATATCTACCACCAGCATCGTTTATCCCGTCGTAGTGGGGTTGGCGGTCAGCAAAGACAACCCGGAACTGCTGGCCGATCTGAAAAAGGCGTTCGAACAAAAGATCAGCGACGGCAGTTATGAACAACTGCTGAAGAAATACAACGTACAGATGCCAGACGACCAGGAAGTGGAAAAAGCGCTGGCAGGCACGCTGTAACGGCGCTTTGTCGGCGTGACGCCGTTTCGTTAAGCCAACCCAAAGAAACGCGCAGTGCGGGGGGACCGTCAATACCCCGCCCTGCAAGCGCTTTGCCGATGGCAACGCTTAACCGATCGGTATCCCCCCGAAAGTGGAGATGTTATGAATTTTGACTGGCCTTATCTGCTCGAGCTGTTCGCCTACGCCGATTTCTGGCAGGCAAGCTGGCTGGTGGTACAGCTCAGCGTACTGACCTGGTGCGCAGGGATTGTGCTCGGCCTACTGGTGGCGCTGGGCAAACAATCGCGCTTGTCCGGCGTCCGGCGGCTGGCGTCCGTGTATATCTGGCTGTTCCGCAGCTTACCGCTGCTGGTGCTGCTGATTTTCATCTTTAACCTGCCTCAGATATTTCCGCTGACCGCAGGACTGTTGTCAGATCCATTCAGCGCTGGGCTGATTGCGCTTATCGTCAGCGAAACGGCCTACATCGCGGAAATTCACCGTGGCGGCCTGCTATCAGTACAAAAAGGCCAGTTCGAAGCGGGGCGTGCACTGGGATTGCGCGCGGCCCAGATACGCTTCTATATCGTTATTCCGCAAGCGCTGCGCATCTCGCTGCCCACGCTGGTGAATGAGTTTATTACCATTGTCAAACTGACCTCGCTAGTATCGGTGATATCCCTGTCCGAAATTCTGATGGTCGGCCAGCGGCTTTACACCGAAAACTTCAAGGTACTGGAAACGCTGCTGGCGGTGGCCTGCTATTACGTACTGATCGTTACCCTGTTCGAGCGGCTGATCGGGTGGCTGGAAAAACGCATGGACGTCCAGCAGCGTACGCCACAACCGTTCGATGCCGCTGCCGAACGCCGGGCCCTGCCGCCCATTACCGCCGACACCAAACACGCCGCCAGCCCTTCGGCCAAACCCATTCTGGAACTGCAGCGCATCAGCAAAAGCTTCAACGGCAAGCCGGTGTTGCACGATATCAGTCTGGCGGTCAAACCGGGCGAAGTCGTCTCGATCATCGGGCCGTCAGGCTCGGGGAAAACCACATTGATCAGAACCGTCAACGGGCTGGAAACGCTGGATAGCGGCGTCGTCCGTCTGCTGGGACACGATTTTATTCAGGCCGGGCAGAAAGAGAACGCGCTGGAATACCGCTCGCTGATCACCCGACTAGGTATGGTATTTCAGGGCTTCAACCTGTTTCCGCATAAAACCGTGCTGGAGAATCTAATGCTGGCGCCGCGTCTGCATAATCTGGATACCCCGGCGGACATCCGCCAGCGCAGCATCGCCATGCTAGATAAGGTCGGCATGCTGGAGCACGCTACCAAATATCCACACCAACTCTCCGGCGGCCAGCAGCAGCGGGTGGCCATCGCGCGCACGCTGGTGATGAAACCGAGTGTGATACTGTTTGACGAACCCACATCGGCGCTCGACCCCGAGCGGGTGTCCGAGGTGCTGAACGTTATTGAGAAACTGGCGCACGAAGGCATCACCATGCTGATCGTCACGCACGAAATGCGCTTTGCGTTTTCGGTTTCCGATCGGGTGGTATTTATGGAAAACGGGCGCGTGGCGATCGACGCACCGCCCGCGGAGATCCGCCGCCTAAACGACGCCCGTATCAATCAGTTTCTCAACGATATCAATCTTGATTAAGGCCACCGCATGAAACAGCTATCTGGCGAGAACACGCTATTGATTATCGACACGCCGGACGATCTGGACGGCACGCTGCCCGCTTTTGAACGCGTATCCATCCTACTGCGCGAAAACATCATCAACGGCAACCTGCGCGCCGGGCAGCCGCTGCCGGAGATCGAACTGGCGGCGCTGTGCCAAACATCGAGAAACACACTGCGGGAAGCACTGCGTTTTCTGCATGGCGAAGGGTTAGTGAATTATCACCAGAACCGCGGCGTCTTTGTCCGCCAGCTGGATAAACGCGATATCCGGGATATCTACAAGGCCCGCCGCCATCTGGAAATTCTGGCAATGACCGCCGCTACGATCAGCGATTTTCATCTGCACCGGATGCAAAACCACATCGTACTTGCCGAACAGGCGGCGCGCGAGGAAACGTGGCGCACTGTCGGCACCCAGAGCCTGCGCTTCCATCAGGCTATCGTTCATATGCTGGGCTGCCGCCGCTTTAACGATTTTTCAGCGTATTGCTGGCCCAGCTGCGTTTGCTGTTTGCCAGCGGCGCCGGGGAGCGCGACTTCCAACAACCCTGGATAGCCCGCGATCGCGAACTGTGGGAACTGCTCGCCGAACAGCGTCATGAGCAGGCCTGCGCTGCGCTGCGCGACTACCTTGAGCACTCGGAACAGCAGCTCATGCAAACAGTTAATCACACCTCTTTTGAAACGGAGTAACCATGTCTTCCTATCCCGCCGCGTATCAAAGCACCAAGGGCTCGGCACTGGATGTCGACCGCGACTTCTATCAGGCCATCGCCCAAGGTCAGCGTGAACATATCACCTCGCACCGGGTCCCCATCCGTACCGGATTCGCCTGGGAAGTGCCGGCCGGACACATTTTCCGCATCACTACCCCGGAAGGTCCACAGGTCGGCGATCTGAACATCTGGAATCGCCACGACCCGCGTGAACGCATGTGGGTAGCCAGAACGCGTCAGTTGCAGCGCGCCCACCTCTCCACCTTCGATCGCATCTGGTCGACACTGCCGTTCCTGCGCCCTATCGCCACCATCACCGCCGACTCGCTGGCGGATTACGGCATCGACAGCGACGGCGGACGGGTACACGACCTGCTAGGTACCCGTTGCGATCCCTATGTCAACCATCTGCTGACCGGCGAAGACTTCGATTTTCATTGCCATTCCAATCTGACCCGCGCGGTGCAGCCCTACGGCCTGACCGAATTCGACGTGCACGATGTCATGAACGTATTTCAATGCACCGGGCTGAATGACGACGACCAGTACTTCATGAAGGCCTGCCCGGCACGCAAAGGCGACTATCTGGAGTTCTTCGCGGAAATCGACCTGCTGTGCGCCATTTCCACCTGCCCAGGCGGCGATCTGTCGCTGCCGATGTGGGGCGACGAAGCACAGGATACCCTGTCGGTATGCCGCCCACTGGGCATCGAGATTTACCAACCGGACGCCACGCTGCTGCGGGGTTGGTCGCAACCGGTATCTCCGCGCTATCGCGGCAACCACGGTCTGCAGTTGAAACCGGTCAGCTGGTAATTCGTCCTCGTTTTTCCGCCGCCTGACCGGGCGGCGGCCTCTTGCCTCAGCCCGTCTTCTTCTCATTGCCACCAGATTGCCGACCGTGGCAATTGCCGGAAGGCGGTATCCGCCCGCACAGCCCACACTCATAACAACCCCCTTATTGGATTAGTTCCGGCGCAGGTATCCGCAATCGGCGTCAGGTTCCGTCGTCTAACAGATTGCCTGCATGTCCAGCAGGCTGAACACATTGGTATACCGCGATCACACTGCGGGATATTGCCGAGCCCAGGGGTTGATTTGCATCAACACTGAACAAGGTTGCTGATTTAGCCGCACGGGGACGGGACTAGGCTGTCCATAACGACGAGCCGGATAAGCCCGCATCACCAACCGCTGACGACGCCATCAGAAAAATACACCGCTCCCCGCGCCAGTGAACGAATACGTGCCCCGATCACCGCGAAATGGCCTCACGCTGCGCGGTGGCGCATATGCCGGTTGGCGAGAAACAGAATTTTTTGAATCAAAGAAATTAAAAAAATCAAAGCGTTAAGGAGATAGACCATGACACAGAGAATGATACTGAACGAAACCGCCTACTTTGGCAGCGGCGCCATTGCCCATCTGGCGGAGGAGATCCGACGCAGAGGCTTCAAAAAAGCGCTGGTGGTCACGGATAAGGCGTTGATCGAACATGGCATGGCCGCCAAAGTCACCCGTTTGCTGGATGGTGCGGCGCTACCGTATGAAATCTATGACGAAGTGATCCCCAACCCCACCATCCGCGTGGTGCAAAACGGCGTCGCCCATTTCAAACACGCGGATGCCGACTACCTGATCGCTATCGGCGGCGGCTCACCGCAGGATACCTGCAAAGCCATCGGCATTATCATCAATAACCCTGAGTTCGCCGATGTGCGCAGCCTGGAAGGCGTGGCCGCCACCCGGCGCGCCAGCGTACCGATTTTAGCCATCCCCACCACATCCGGCACCGCCGCGGAAGTGACCATCAACTACGTCATCACCGATGAGGAAAAACGCCGCAAATTCGTCTGCGTCGACCCGCACGATATTCCGATCGTCGCCTTTATCGATGCCGACATGATGAGCAGCATGCCGGCGTCGTTGAAAGCCGCCACCGGCATCGACGCGCTGACCCACGCCATTGAGGGCTTCACCACCAAAGGTGCCTGGGAGTTGACCGACATGCTGCACCTGAAGGCCATCGAAATCATCAGCCGTTCACTGCGCGACTCGGTCGCGGGGAAAGCACAGGGCGTGGAAGACATGGCGCTCGGCCAATATATCGCCGGGATGGGGTTCTCGAATGTCGGTCTGGGATTGGTACACGGCATGGCGCACCCGCTGGGCGCCTTCTACAACACGCCGCACGGTGTGGCCAACGCCATTTTGCTGCCGCATATCATGGCCTGGAACGCCGACTACACCGGTGAAAAATACCGCGCCATCGCCGTCGCCATGGGAGTGAAAGGCGTGGAAAGCATGACGCTGGCGCAGGCCAGAACTGCGGCGATTCAGGCCGTCAGTCAGCTTTCCCAGGATGTGGATATCCCGGCGCGGCTGCGGCAGGTCGGCGTGAAAGAAGAGGATATTCCGGCGCTGGCGCAGGCCGCGTTTGATGATGTCTGCACCGGCGGCAACCCGCGTGCCGCCAGCGTGAAAGAGATTGAAGCGTTGTATCACGCCATTTTTTGATCACCGTGAAACATGCCGGGCGCGCCGGCCAGTTGGCGCCGGGCAGAAAGGCATTGAGAAAAAATACGCGCCCTGCAAAAGGCATCGCCTACGACCAACGACAGGCTCGCTCGGTGCGGTAATCCGAACGTCCGGTGAGCAAGGCGTCCCCCTGGAGCCTTCTCACCGGACGTTCCCAAACCGAGCGATACCCCCGGCGCTCCAGCCTGTGCTTACCGGGCAGGGCTGGGTGCCGTCCCGCTGGTCTCAGGACGCGGGGAGCAATCGGAATCATGACGACATTCACCGCCGCACACCGGATGCTCAAGGCTGCAAAGATGCAGCTGGTAGGGTTCAGATCAACTGGCTGATATTGACGTTTTCCATCAGGTAATGGTTGTCGGAGTAGTCCACCGGAATCGCAATCACCGCCGGGCCGTCCACCTCCATCGCCTGCCAGAGTTTGGGCACCAGTTCGTCGGCAGACTCCACGGCAAACCCTTTGGCGCCAAATGCTTGCGCATAGGCTTTGAAATCAATCGGCCCTAATTTTACGCCGGAAAGCCGCCGGTATTTTTTTTCCTCCTGGATCGCCACCATGTTGTAGGCGTCATCCACCCAGACGATATGCAGTAGATTGCAGTTAAGCCGTACAGCGGTTTCCAGCTCCATGCTGGACTGCATAAAACCGCCGTCTCCCGACACCGAAACCACTTTTTGACCCGGATTCGCCAGCGAGGCCGCAATCGCCCACGGCAGCGCGACGCCCATCGTCTGCTGCCCGTTCGTCATCAACACCTGACGCGCCCGGAAGCTGTAGAGATAGCGCGCCAGCCAGATATGAAAACTGCCCATATCCACGCACAGGGTGACATCCTGATTCACCAGATCCTGCATCGCCCGCACCAGCCGCAGCGGGTGGATGGCGAAACCGTTCATATTGATGGCTCGGGTCGCCAACTGGTGGCGCAGTTGGCGGCGCTCCTCCAGGATTGCCGTCGCGGCCTCGGACAGCCGGATCGGCGAGCGCAATTGGTCGTTCAGCATATCGATGGTAATGCTGATATCTCCCACCAGCTCCACATCCGGCCGGTACGCGCTTTCTACTTCCGCAGGTAGAACGTCGATATGCACCAGCGTGGCGCGGCCGCTATTCCACAGCACCGGCGCGTACTCCACCGGGCTGTAGCCGACCGTGATAATCAAATCAGCCTGTTGTAACAGTTTGTCGCCGGCCTGATTGTTGAACAGCCCGACGCGCCCCGCAAAATGATCGAAATGTTGTTGATCAATGACGCCGGCCGCCTGATAGGTACTCGTAACCGGCAGTTGGCTGTGATGCAGCAAACGGCGTAGCGCTGCGGCGTTTTTGCTTTGGCTGGCCATCAGCCCAAGTAACAGTATGGGATTTTTTGCCTGTTGAATCAGTCTACCGACACGGCAAACATCCGCAGTCGGCGCATTGCTAAGCGTCGGCAGCACGCTATTGGCCAGCACCGGGCTCGTCACCGGTTCATTGATCACATCCTCCGGCAAGCTAATAAACGATGCCCCTGGACGCCCGATCTCGGCGGCGCGAAACGCATTGGCCATCACCTCGGACAGTGCGGACGGCACCGTCACCTCAGCACTGTACTTCGTCACCGGCTGGAACAGGCTGACAGTATCCAGGCTCTGGTGTGTCAACTTGAGTCGATCGGCCCGTTTCACCGCCCCACCAATAGCCACCACCGGGTCGCCTTCTGACGTTGCTGTCGCCAGCCCCGTCACCAGATTGGAACAACCAGGGCCGGAAGTCACCACGGTGACGCCCGCCTTGCCGGTTAACCGTCCCAGCGCCGCCGCCATAAAAGCGCCGTTGGCTTCGTGCCGCACCGGAATGGTCTGCACGGAAGAGTCCTCCAGCGCATCAAACACACGATCTATTTTCGCACCAGGAATGCCAAAGACATATTTCACGCCCTGTTGCTCAAGGTGCTTCACCACCAGCTCCGCACCGCTGGACCAGTGCTGTTCACCATCCATATTTTTCATAACTCCATCCTCTGCACGCAATGTGCCTGCTTTCAGTGCCTGATCGGCGCATCAGACCGTTCTACCGGGGCTCATGCTCGGCGCTAGCTTTCCACGGAGTGAATGACGCTATCGAGATTGTTAGGGGAAAGATTGGCTTGCAGAAAATCCTGATCCTGAGGAAGGTCGATAACCAGTTTGGCGATCGTGCCAAAGGTCAACACCCCCTCCTCCAGGTGATAATCCAGAATATGTCCACCGCCCTGGCGGTCATCAGTAATGAAATGTTCGTGATAACCGGCAACATTGATTCCCTGAACATAAGCCGGGCTACGGAAACCAATCACCGTGCCCTGACGCTGTTCAAAATGAAACGTAGGTTGATTGGCGACCGCTTCCAGCATCGGCTTATACGGGCGTTCCTGGCGCGGTACCGTGCGGGTTTCAACATGACTGAAACGGCCATCTATCCGCATGGCGCAAAAAAGATTGTCGGTGGCGATGAGCGTATCGATATGTCGATGCAGCCTATCCCGGCTGACGGCCTCGTCGAAACGTAGGGTTTCTGTCGGATGGAAAAAGGTCATGACGGCAAAAGGAGTTTTTTGCCATGCCCGCGCCGCCCGGGCGCTGCCATCTTCACGCAGTTGAAAGATACGGCTGTTCAGCGCCACCAGTTCACCATCCAGATTGTTAAACGTTCCTAATCCGAAATCACCATGTTTCAACAACTCCGTCATGGTGCAAGTTCCTTCATAAACACCGTTTATCAGGCTGCTCATTAATGCAGTTTGATAAATAACCCTTTCAGGGTGGTGCTCCTGGTGATGGATAACAAGACAGGCCAGATCGTCGAAACAAGGGTCAATGCTATTGATATCGTTCATATCCATTCCCTTTCGATAACTCTCAACTTAAATTTAATTAATGTTTTAATTGAATATTGGCGCCTCAACCTTCAAAGTTCCAATACCGAAAGGTGGTCATTTGGAGATCTAAAACATATGGAGTTACGTTACTTGCGCTACTTCGTCGCGGTGGCTTCGGCCCGACATTTCACTCGTGCAGCGGAGAATCTTGGTATCTCTCAGCCGCCGCTAAGCCAGCAGATACAAAAGCTTGAGAGAGAGATAGGTACGCCATTGTTCAAACGCATGGCGCGCGGCGTGGAAATGACGGAAGCGGGTGCGGCCTTTTATCAGGACGCTTGTCATATTTTGGCGTTAACTGATTCCGCTATCGAACGAGTGCATAGCATTGCCCGGGGTGAGGCCGGCGCGATCAATATCGGTTTCTCCTGTGCCGTCACCTTTCACCCTATGGTGCTGTCGCTGCTACAGCGCTATCGCCAACACTTCCCCAATGTGCGGCTCAACCCGCGAGAAGAGCATATCCAGGACATCCTGGACAGCCTGCGCAACCGTACCATCGACATAGCTTTCATTCGTTTACCTTGCGATCTCAACGATGAGTTTGATGGGGAAATTTTAACCAACGAAGCCTTCCAGCTCGTCTTACCGGCTGGCCATCCATTAAGCGCGCAAACGTGCATCGCTCTGGACCAATTAAAGCAGGAACCGCTCATCATCTTTCCACGAGAGCTTTGCCCCGGTCTTTATGATCTGATCGTCAGAACCTGCTATCTGTCCGGCTATCAGCCGAAGCTTAATCCGCTGGCGCCTCACCTCACCGCCACCATCAATATGGTGGCCACCGGCTTCGGAGTGACGTTTGTTCCGCAGTCAATGTCTTGTATCCAGAACAGCAGCGTCAGTTACCACGACACCACAACGCCGCATCTCACCACACAAATTGCCGTGATCTGGCGTCGCCATGATCGTTCCGTCACTCTGATGCATATGATCCAGCTATTACACCAGCAACAATCCCTCACGGCCGGACAGGGCAACCAGACCGAGTTCTGCGACTCATCCTGAATCCACACCACTGAAATGAGTTCATTGCCACGACACGTTGCCAGTCATGCAAATTTCTATATGATATTAGTTATCATTATCACACTGAGATATCCACGATGCTGACGACCATGATTGCCGCCTGCGGGCTATGGGGAATTAGCTGGCTTTGCGGCAAACGGCTTTCCAGCGCCTGGGGCGTACTGCTGCCATCGTCGCTCGTCCCGTTGCTACTGATGTCGGAACTGAACCTGACCTCGTTGAAGTACATCTGCGCCCTCGCCATGCTGGCGACGCTCGGCATGTTATTCCACCATCGGATGCGGCATTACCTACTGTTGCCGTCATGCATCGCACTGGCCGGCGGACTGGCGGCGTTATCGATGACGACACGGTGACGAACCACGCCATTGCTGCAATATGTGATTTTTTGTGAGAGAAACTGCTGGGTGAGTATTGCTGGGTGAGCACAAAAAAATAAGGAGAGTGGTGCGAAGAGAGGGACTTGAACCCTCACGTCCGAAGGACACTAACACCTGAAGCTAGCGCGTCTACCAATTCCGCCACCTTCGCACATGTTGACTGCTTGATTTGTATCTCAGTGGTGCGAAGAGAGGGACTTGAACCCTCACGTCCGAAGGACACTAACACCTGAAGCTAGCGCGTCTACCAATTCCGCCACCTTCGCAGGTACTGTGAGACAAATCATTGTGGTTAGGATGGTGCGAAGAGAGGGACTTGAACCCTCACGTCCGGAGGACACTAACACCTGAAGCTAGCGCGTCTACCAATTCCGCCACCTTCGCATATCCAGCGACATTACGTTACATAATGTCACCACGGAGGCGCATTCTAGAGGTTTTACCGCCAAGGTCAATCATTATTTCCGTCCCTTGAATAGGTTTGCTGTAAAAATCAGCACTCCCTTCGGCAACCGCCGTCAATGCGCCTTTTCAGACTGATTTTCCAGTAATTTCCCGAAACATTCCTGTAGCCATTCAATCACTACCCGAACCCGGGGAGCCAGAAAACGACCGGGGGGATACATCACGTACAACGGCATATCCGGCGGCGGCATCTGCGGCAGGAGCGTCACCAACTCGCCGCTATCCAGATACGGCCGCAGACCATAGCACGGCGCTTGCATAATCCCCATGCCGGCCAGACAGGCCGCCACATAGGCATCGGCGCCATTGACATCAATCCACGTCGGCAGCATGTAAGGCAAACGCTGCCCCTGCCGCATAAACTCCAGCGGATATCCCTGCGCCATACGCGGTGAAAAATACCCGACCATACGATGAGACGATAGCGACTCCAGCGAGTCCGGCTCGCCGTAACGTGCGCAATACTCTGCGGATGCGCAGGTTATCTGCGGCAATGACGCAAGTTGGCGCGCCGCCAGCGAATCATCATCTATGATCCAGGCGCGTAATACGCAGTCTACGCCTTCCCGTATGACGTTAATCGGCGTGTCGTTAGCGCTCAGCGCCAGCGAAATATCGGGATAACGCTGATAGAAAGCCGGCAATTGGGGGATCACCACCAGACGCGCCAGCGAATGCGGCATATCAATACGCACGCGGCCGCTCGGCCGCTGTCGCTGGTGCGAAAACAGCGCGTCGGTTTCTTCGATTTCCGCCAGCAATTGTACGCAACGCTGATAATAAAGCCGCCCTTCATCAGTCATGCGTACCTGGCGCGTAGTACGCAACAGCAACCGTGCGCCGAGTCGAACCTCCAACCGCTTCAATACCTGGCTGACCGTCGCTCTGGGCAACCCCATATTTTCCGCCGCCCGGCTGAAACTCTCCGTTTCCACAATACGCACGAAAACCCGCATCGCCTGAACCAGATCCATATACGCCCCGATTGTTTGGTTTTTACAAACAGTGTTGCACCAAATGCGTAATTTATCTTTCTCTTTCCAACAATCACACTGAACACCCTGTTCAATACGTGGAGACGACAACATGCAACAGCGTAAATTGGGTTCTCATGGGCCGACGGTATCCGCATTGGGTCTTGGCTGCATGGGCATGAGCGATTTCTATTCCACCGGTCAGGATGAAAAAGAGGCGGTCGCCACGCTGCACCGCGCATTGGAACTGGGCGTCACGCTGCTGGATACCGCAGATATGTACGGCCCCCACACCAATGAAGAACTGGTAGGAAAAGCGATTAAAGGCAAGCGGGATCAGGTATTCCTGGCCACCAAGTTCGGCATTCTGCGCGATCCGGCCAACCCGAATGCCCGTGGTATCTGTGGTCGTCCGGAATATGTTCGTCAGGCGGTAGAAGGCAGCCTGAAACGACTGGGGGTAGAGGTTATTGATCTCTATTACCAACATCGTGTGGATCCGAACGTACCGATTGAAGAGACCGTCGGCGCCATGGCCGAGCTGGTCACAGCGGGGAAAGTTCGCTATCTCGGGCTGAGCGAAGCCTCAGCAGCCACGCTGGAACGCGCGCATCGCGTGCATCCCATTACTGCGCTGCAAAGCGAATACTCGCTGTGGACACGCGACGTAGAGGCAGAGATACTGCCCGTCTGCCGCCGTCTGGGGATTGGTTTCGTACCTTACAGCCCACTGGGGCGCGGCTTTCTCACCGGCGCACTCACCCGGACAGACGATCTGGCGGAGAACGACTTCCGGCGCAGCAATCCACGCTTTAGCGGCGATAATTTCGCCCGTAATCTGCAACTGGTCGAGGGCATCAAACGCCTGGCGGAAGAGAAAGGCGTCGCGCCGGCCCAACTGGCATTAGCCTGGGTGCTGGCGCAGGATGAACACATCGTACCGATTCCCGGCACCAAGCGGCGGCGCTATCTGGAACAGAACGTAGACGCGCTGAATATCACGCTGACTGCGCAGGATCTGCATGAACTGACAACCGCCTTCCCGCCCCAGGCTGCCGCCGGCGACCGCTACGGTGCGGAAAGTATGGGTTCCGTCAATCGATAACCCCGCGTGCCGTCCTGATGTTGCGGCACGCGCAGGCATCAGGCCTTGCCCGCTTTACCGCGCCGCAGCACCGCGCGGTATACGCGGAAACGGCCATTATGGGCGATAACTTCATGACTGCCGAAGGTCTCATCCAGCAGCGCTGGGTAAGGCAGGAATGCATTGGCGACAATCCGCAGTTCGCCATCCTGATTCAGGTGGGATGCCGCGCCGCGAATCAACATTTCCGCCGCATGCAGGCTGGTCTGCATCCCGTCATGAAACGGCGGGTTGGAGATAATCAGGTCGAAGCGGCCGACGATATCCGAATAGACGTTGCTGGCCAGCACCTGTCCTTCCAACTGATTGCTCGCCAGCGTAGCCTGGCTGGCTTCCAGCGCGGCGGCGCTGACATCGCTCAACGTCAGGCGGATTTTGGGTGAGCGTTGGGCGAATACCGACGCCAACACCCCGGCGCCGCAGGCGATATCCAGCACTTTGCCCTTGCGGTGCGCCTCCAACGTGGACAGCAACAGCTGGCTGCCTGCATCCAGCCCATCACGGCTAAATACCCCCGGTAACGTGCGAACCGACACCCCATCTACCTCGTAATCCTGCCACCACGCATCCGGCGAAAACGCCGGTTGCTGCTCCAGACGGCCGAAATACAAGCCGCAGCGGCGCGCGCTGTCGATTTTGTTCACACTGGCGATGCCGTCCAACATGCCTTCCGCGCTACGAACGCCGCTACGGTTTTCCCCGACGACGAAGATGTCGCACCCGACCGGCAGCAGCGACAACAGGTTATACAGCTGAAACTGAGCTTCCTGTTTGCTCTTCGGCCAGTAGTAAATCAAGGTATCGCAATCCGCCGTCATCCCGGCGTCGGCCAGCAGGGAAAAGTGGGCCTTGTCCCCCAGCGCCGGGCGCAACTGCTGCCAATGATGATACTGAGAGGTGTGCGCGCAAACCGATGCCGCCTCGAACCGGGCAGGCAACGTGTCCTGCAAATCGCCGGCAAACAGCACGCGGCGGGCAATAAATTCATCACTATGGCGCAGGATCACTTCACTGGCGGGGGTATAGGCGGACATCACATTCAGGCTCCTCGATAAACAGAGCGGCGATTATAGAGGTTTGTTGGCGCATGTTCAGCGAGTTTGTTAGCATAGCGCCGCACAATCGCGCACCGGGGTAAGGCATGGCATCACGACGGGACTGGCTGCTACAGCAATTGGGGATGACGCAGTGGGTATTGCGTCGTCCGGCCGCGTTGCGGGGCGAAATCGCCGTCAACCTGCCGTCGGCGGTGCGCTTGCTGATCGTCGCCGACCCGCTGCCGGCCAATGATGACCCGCTGCTGCTGGACGTGCTGCGCAGTCTGGCCCTCGCGCCGGAACAATCCTACAGCCTGACACCGCAGCAGGCGGCGATGCTGCCCGAACCTATTCACTGCCACTGCTGGTGGCAGGGCGTGGCCCCCAGCCGTGAACCCGACGGCGTGCAGTTGACCAGCCCGGCGCTTGCCGAGCTTTCCTATAACGCCGGGGCGAAACGCGCCCTGTGGCAACAGATTTATCACCATGAACACAATTTCCACTCTGACCGACGCCGATCTGACGGCAGCCTACCGGATTGAATGCCTGAGCCACGCGTTCCCGTGGACGGAAAAAACCTTTCTCGGCAACCAGGGCGAGCGTTACCTCAACCTGAAGCTGAGCCATGAACAGCAACTGGTGGCCTACGCCATCACCCAGGTGGTGCTGGATGAAGCCACGTTGTTCAACATCGCCGTTCACCCAGCGCATCAACGCCAGGGTTACGGCCTGCAGTTGCTGGAGCACCTGATTGGCGAGCTGGAAGAAAGGGGGATCGTCACCCTATGGCTGGAAGTGCGGGCCTCCAACCAGGGCGCCATCGCGCTCTACCAACATCTCGGATTTAACGAAGTTTCGGTGCGACGGGATTACTACCCCACCGCCAACGGGCGCGAGGATGCGATCATTATGGCGCTGCCGCTGGGTTGACGGCGTACATGACCGCGCAATCGACCGGTTCCTTTCAGTTGCCAATAATTTGAAATGGAAATCATTCTCAACTAGAATGCGGCGATATTTTGCGCTTTCCGTTTTCAGGAACCCGTTATGTCCGCCGTCAATACTGCCAGCCCTTCTGACCTTCAGCAGCTTTATCAGCAGCATCACGGCTGGCTGCAAGGGCTGCTATGCAAACGGCTGGGCAATCTGTGCGACGCCGCCGATCTGGCGCACGATATTTTTGTACAGTTGCTGACTCGTCCGCGTCACTTCGACAGCCATGAAGGCGCACGCGCCTACCTCAGCGTGATGGCGCAGGGCCTGTGCGTCGATCTGTGGCGCCGCCGGTCGCTGGAACAGGCCTGGCGGCAGTCGTTGAACGACTGCGAACAGGTGCATGCGCTATCTGCCGAGCAACACACCATCATTCTGGAAACCCTGTATCAGGTCGACGCCATGTTGCGCCAATTGCCGGACAATGTGCGCGTTGCCTTTATCCTGTCACAGATTCAGGGGCAGACTTACGCGCAGATCGCTATCACACTCGGCGTCAGTGAGCGGATGGTGAAAAAATATATGGCGCAGGCGATGCTGCACTGCATCTTGCTGGAAGCGGAGCATCATGGCCACGAGGTCGTGCAGCCGTGAACCGACAGGCGTCCGCCTCGCCACCGGATTATCAGGCGTTGCAACAGGCGGCCGACTGGTATGCCCAACTGCTGGAAGCCGACCACGACAGCGAACTGCACGCCCGCTGGCTACAGTGGCTATCGGCAAGCGATGCGCACCGGCAAGCCTGGCAATATGTGGAAACCATCAGCCAGCGCTTTCAGCCGTTGCGCGGCGACGTCACGCCATTAGCGTCGCAGACGCTGCTGCAACCGTCTACGCCGCTCACCCGCCGCTATACCTTGCGCCTTGGTGCACTACTCGCGACCGGCTCATTGTTATCCTGGCTGACCTGGCGCCATACGCCGGTGCGCGAAAGCCTGCTGGCGCTGGCCGCCGACTACCGCACCGGTACCGGCGAAATCCGTCATGTTTCACTTAGCGACGGCACCCAACTCTGGCTCGATACAGCATCCGCACTCGATGTCAGATACACCGATGTCCGTCGTCAGTTGCACCTGATTGCCGGGGAAATATTGCTCGACACCGCGCCCGACACGTTGCGACCGCTGTTTGTCGCCAGCCGCGAAGGCGACATGCAGGCGCTCGGCTCTCGTTTCAGCCTACGCCAGTTGGCAGACAGCACCCAACTGACCGTATACACCGGCAGCGTGGCAGTCACGCCGCGGCAAGCAGGCCCTCTGCGCCAGATTGATGCCGGCCGACAGTGGCGATTTGACGCCAACGGCGCCGGGTTCGAAACCCCCATGGGAGCGCAGGATGCCGACTGGCGTCAGGGAATGCTGCATGCCAGCGACACCCCGCTGGGCGATGTGGTCGCGCGGCTGGCTCGCTACCGCCATGGCTATCTGGCCTGCGCGCCGAATGTCGCCGCGCTGCGCGTGGTCGGCACTTTTCCGCTGATGGACACCGATCGGGCGCTTGCCATGCTGAGCCGGGCGTTACCCGTGCGCATTCACCGCCGCTTCGACTGGTGGATCACCGTCGAACCTGTCTGAAAAAATTCTCGCCCGCCGGTTCCCTTTTTGCGCCGCTCATTCGATTCCTACTCAAAGCACGCTCTTTTACTCTGGGATACAAGGCATTCATCATGACATTGACTACACCTGCTCGCACTGGCCTGCGCCAAATTCTCCCTTCGCAAAAACCGCTGACGATGGCGCTACACTTCGCGTTCGTCAGCCTGTCGTTGCCATACGCCGCGTCAGCCAACGCGGCCCAGGAAAGTACGACGACCCGCCACTACACCCTCGTTGCTGGCCCGCTTGGCGGCTTGTTGAACCAATTCGCCGCACAATCCGGCATCTATCTCGCCGCCGACGCCAGCCTGACGCAGGGCCTGAGCGGCCCGGCGTTACAGGGCGATTATACGGTGGATGAGGCGCTGCGACGTCTGTTGAGCGGCAGCGGACTCACCGCATCACGCCAGACTGACGGCAGTTATGTACTGAGAAAACTGGCGGACGGTGAGGAAATATATGTTATTCGGCAGCCTGGCCTGAATGGCCCGACGGAAGACACGGGCGCCTACACCACCCGCAATCTGAGCACGGCCACCCGGATGACGCTTTCGCCGCGTGAAACGCCGCAATCTGTCAGTGTCGTGACCCGCCAGCAAATGGATGACCAGAACATGACGTCACTGGAAGACGCGATGGCCGTATCCCCCGGCGTTACCGTGGTGAAAGAGAGCTCCTATCAGACCCGTTTCCAGTCCCGCGGTTTCATGATGGACAACGTACTGGAGAATGGTTCCGGCAGTTCGTTCCAGAACAGCGTATCGGGCATGGGCTCGGCGGAATCCTCCAGCGAGTCGCCCGATTTGGCGATCTACGATCGACTGGAAATTCTGCGCGGCGCGTCCGGGCTATTACAAGGCAATGGTGAGCCAGGCGGTACCGTCAATCTGGTGCGCAAGAAACCCACCTACGATTTTCGCAGCACACTCAGCACCAGTGCAGGCAGTTGGGATAATTACCGTCAGGAAGCGGATGTGTCCGGCCCGCTCAATAACGACGGTTCGTTACGCGGCCGTTTTGTCGGCGTCACACAGAAAAAAGACAGTTTTGTCAATGATGTACAAAGTGAACGCCATGTCATGTACGGTACATTAGCCTATGACCTCACCAGCGACACGACCGTCACCACCGGCGTCAACTGGCAGAAAACCCGTACCGTACCGGATCTGTATGGCGTCCCGATGTCCACCGATTACGCCAGCCTCAATCTGCCGCGCTCCACCTTTTTGGGCGCCAGTTGGAACCGGATCACCTTCGAAAAAATCAACACGTTCGCAGAACTGGAGCATCATTTCAGCAACGACTGGGCGCTGAAAAGCGCACTCAATTACACCCACTCTACGGCTGTTGGTCGCTTTACCGGTATTTTCGGCAACGGCACCGGCGGCGTCGGCAGCAGCGGCACCGGGCGGCTCAACAACCTGCTGGCGCGCGATAATCAGGCCGAGCAATGGAACTATAACCTGACGCTGAATGGGCCGTTCAAACTGTTTGGGCAACACCATGAGTTAGTGGTGGGTGGGGATTACCAGAAGGAAAACTTCGACAACCTATTTGGCCGGGTGAGCAATACCAGCGTCGTCAATGTGTATAGCTGGGATCCCAGCTCGCTGGCGGAACCGACATGGCCCAGCTACAGCAACAATTACACTTACGATCTCTACCAGCGCGGCCTGTTCACCACCGCCCGCTTTACTCTGGCAGATAACTGGAAGTGGATAGTCGGTACTCGCTATAGCAACTTCAGCTACGCCAATACATTACGCAATCTCAACAGCGGTACCTCCAGCCAGACGCATTTTAAGGCCAACGAACAATGGACGCCTTACAGCGGCCTGCTGTGGGATTTTGCCGATCACTACACCTGGTATCTGAGTTACGCCGATATTTACAAACCACAAGAAAATATCGATAGCCGCGGCAATCTATTGCCCGCCGTCACCGGGAAAAACTACGAAACCGGGGTGAAAAGTGAATTCCTCGACGGTGCATTGAACACCTCGGCGGCATTATTCCGTATCGTGCAGGAAAACCGGGCAGTTGAAGATACCGATTGCCGGGTCTCCACCACCTGCTACCGCGCTGACGGCAAGGTAGAAAGCCAGGGGCTGGAATTGGAAGCCGCAGGCAAACTGGCGATGGGCTGGCAGGTATCCGCCGGTTATACGCTGACCAACAGCAAGTACCTGAAATCTGATGAGAGCACACAGGGTCGCCGTTACAGCCTCAATACGCCGCAACATCAGTTCAAGCTCTACACCCGCTATCAATTACCCGGCAACCTGAACCAATGGACCGTGGGCGCAGGATTGACCGCGCAAACCGACACCACCACCAGCAGAGGGATCACACAAGGGGGCTATACGCTGTTCAACGCCAACGTGAACTACCAGTACAACGCTCACCTCAGTTTCAACCTGGCCGGATATAACCTGACCGATAAGGTGTACTACGTGAACGTGTCGAATCGTCATCGTGGCGGCAACAACTTCTATGGCGACCCGCGTAATATGATGTTAACCGCCAAATGGACGTTCTGATGGTGACAACGAACGGTTGGCGCATTGAAACGCCATGAATAGCCTGCGGCGTTTCTGTCAGTTAGTCGCGCCGCTGTGGCTAAGCCGCGGCGCATTATGGCTATGGCTACTGTTATTCGCGACGATCAGTCTAACGCTGTCAGTGGTATGGATCAGCGTGCAGTACAACAACTGGAGCAAAGCCTTCTATGATGCGTTGGCGGACTACTTCCGCCACGCATCGATCCGCGCCCTGGCGTTGAGTTATCTCGGCTACACGGCGCTGTTTGTTCTGGTGGTAGTGTGCGGTAACTGGCTGAAAAAACTGTTGATGCTGCGCTGGCGCGAACAAATGACGCAGCAGTTCGAACAGCAATGGTTGCAGCACCATGCGCATTATCGGCTACAACTGATGCCCGGCGGTGCGCCGGATCACCCCGATCAGCGCATCGCCGAGGATATCCGCCTGTTGACGGAACAGAGTCTGACGCTGTTGTTATCGTTACTGAAAAACACCGCCCGACTGCTCTCTTTCCTGGCCATCCTGTGGCACCTCTCCGGTGTGCAGACCATCACGCTGGGCGACTGGCAACTGACCGTGCCGGGGTATCTGGTCTGGATTGCGCTGGGGTATGCGCTTGTCGGCAGTGCGGTCACGCACTGGCTCGGCGCGCCGTTGCATCACGTCAATGCCCGGCTACAACAGGTGGAAGCCGGCTATCGCGGCACGCTGTTGCGTATCCACGACCATAGCGAGCAAATCGCGTTTTATCAGGGGCAGAAGGCGGAACGCCAGCGGATGCAACGGCACTTCAGCGCGATCGTCGCCAGTGCCTTTCAACTGATGGGGCGCGAGTGTCGTCTGGAAAGCTTCACCACCAGCTACTTCCGCCTGAGCCTGATTATTCCGGTGTTCGCGGTGCTGCCGCTCTACCTGCTGCAACAGGTTTCGCTGGGCGCCATCATGCAAGCACGCGCCGCCTTTGGGTATGTGCTGGATGCGTTTGGCTGGTTCATCGACAGCTACCGGGAGCTGGCGCGCTGGTCGGCCACCGTCGGCCGGTTGTGGGAACTGCAACAACAGTTACAACAACTGCCGCCCTGCCCGACGCCGCAACGCCGGGGCGAAGCGCTTATCGCCGATCGCCTGCAACTGCGCTCTCCACAAGGGCATGCCTTACTGGAGCCGGTGTCGCTATGCCTACAACCGGCCAACTGGTGCCAGTTGCAGGGCGCGAGCGGCAGCGGCAAAACCACGCTGCTACGGGCGCTGGCCGGGTTATGGCCGTTCAGCGCCGGATCGGTGATCCACCCTGCCGGCGAAGTGCTGTTCTTGCCGCAAAAAACCCTATCTGCCGCAGGGAACGTTGCGTCAGCTGTTGAGCTATCCGTCGCCGCACACGCCGCACGATGATCAGTTGCAGGCCGTACTGCAACAGGTGCAGTTGCCTCATCTCGTCCCGTTGCTGGACTGCGAGCACCCTTGGTCGATGCGTCTGTCCGGCGGCGAGCAGCAGCGGTTGTCGCTGGCACGCGCGTTGTTACAAAAACCGGCGTTATTGTGTCTGGATGAGGCCACCAGCCAGTTAGACGATGACAGCGCGCATTGGCTAATGCGGGAATTGCGCCGCCAGTTACCCCACACCATTGTACTGGCGGTGACGCATCAAACGGTGCTGACAGCGCTGTTCGATACCACGCTGGCCACGACGACAGCCGGGCGGGCGAACGCAGCCTGAGCGACAGGGAAAAATACCGTCAGGAAAGAAGCCAAAGAAAGCGGCCCGCGGAATCGCGGGCCGTAAAGAAAGGGGATTACGCCTCGGCGGCGTCGCCCAACAGCACCGACTCGAGCGCGATGTCGATCATCTCGTTGAAGGTGGTCTGGCGCTCGGCCGCCGTGGTCTGCTCGTGGGTGCGGATATGGTCGGACACGGTGCAGATCGCCAACGCTTTGGCGCCAAACTCCGCCGCCACGCCGTAGATACCGGCCGCTTCCATTTCCACGCCCAGAATGCCGTATTTTTCCATCACGTCGAACATCTGCGGATCCGGCGTGTAGAACAGATCGGCGGAGAACAGGTTGCCAACGCGAGCGTCGATGCCGCGTGCTTTGGCGGCATCGACCGCATGGCGCAGCAGGTCGAAATCGGCAATCGCCGAGAAGTCGTGATCTTTAAAGCGCATCCGGTTCACTTTGGAATCGGTGCAGGCGCCCATGCCGATCACCACGTCACGCAGTTTCACGTCGGCACGCACCGCGCCGCAGGAACCGACCCGGATAATTTTCTTCACGCCGTATTCGGTGATCAGCTCTTTGGTGTAAATGGAGCAGGACGGAATGCCCATGCCGTGGCCCATCACGGAAATACGGCGGCCTTTGTAGGTGCCGGTGAAACCCAACATGCCGCGCACATTGTTCACTTCCACCGCATTTTCCAGAAAAGTTTCGGCGATGTACTTAGCGCGCAACGGGTCGCCCGGCATCAGCACTACGTCCGCGAAGTCACCCATTTCTGCATTGATATGTGGCGTAGCCATCGTTTTTCTTCCTTCTTGATATGGCGTCACATCGCCATTGAATTAAATAATCACGTTGCTAACCGGGGCATCACAGCATCGGTTGCCCGTATTCCATCGGCGACAGGCCGAAATAACCCGCTACCGTCTGGCCGATGTCGGCGAACGTGGTACGGTGCCCGCGCGACCCCGGCGTCACGGTCGGCCCATAGATCAGCACCGGCACATGTTCGCGGGTGTGATCGGTACCCGGCCAGCTCGGGTCGCAGCCGTGATCGGCGGTCAGGATCAGAATATCGTCGCCGGTCACGCGAGCGAGCATTTCCGGCAAACGGCGATCGAACAGTTCCAGCGCAGCGGCATACCCGGCGATGTCGCGACGATGGCCGTATGACGAATCGAAATCCACAAAGTTGGTGAACACGATGGTGTCATCGCCCGCCTGCTCCATCTCTTTCAGCGTGGCGTCAAACAGCGCATCGATGCCGGTGGCCTTCACCTTTTTGGTAATGCCGACGTTGGCGTAGATATCCGCGATTTTCCCCACCGACACCACGGTGCCGTTTTTCTCGCCCACCAGCTTTTTCAGCATGGTCGGCGCCGGCGGCTCGACGGCCAGATCGTGGCGGTTGCCGGTACGCTGGAACTGCCCGACGCGATCGCCGATAAACGGACGGGCGATCACCCGGCCGATATTGTAGCCGCCTGCGGTGAGTTCTTCGCGTGCGATTTCACACAGTTCGTACAGTTTCTCCAGCCCGAAGGTCTCCTCGTGGCAGGCGATCTGGAAGACGGAATCAGCAGAGGTGTAGAAAATCGGCTTGCCGGTTCTCATATGCTCCTCGCCGAGCTGGTCGAGAATCACGGTGCCGGAAGAATGGCAGTTACCGAGATACCCCGGCAGCCCGGCCCGTTCAACCAGCCGGTCCAGCAATGCCTGCGGGAAGCTGTTGTCGTGATCAAGAAAATAGCCCCAATCGAACAACACCGGCACACCCGCGATTTCCCAGTGGCCCGACGGCGTATCCTTGCCGGAAGAAATTTCACTGGCGTAAGCATAGGCGCCGACGATCTCCGCCTGCGCATCCAGCCCCGCCGGGAAATGGCCGGTGGACTCCGCCGCCGCCTTGCCCAGCCCCAGACGGGACAGGTTCGGCAGGTGCAGCGCCCCCTGACGTCCAACGTTAGCCTTCCCTTCCGCGCAGGCTTGTGCGATATGGCCCAGCGTATCTGAACCCGCGTCGCCAAACCGTTCGGCATCTGCGGCTGCGCCAATACCGAACGAGTCAAGAACCATAATAAATGCACGTTTCATATCGTTATCTCCTGCGTTGTGCGTAAGGTCGGGCTGAATGTCGCCGTGTTATTGCGCATCGGCGGCGCTGAGGCGACGATAAATCAGCGGGCAAGGCGCCGGTGGCTGCCCGCTGATGGTGATGGCGTCTCTGATTGCCTGCGCCGCCTGTTGCCAGTCAGCCTCCGTATTGGCGTGGATCACCGCCAGCGGACGCTGTGTATCGACATACTCGCCTAAGCTGACCATGTCGCTCAGCCCGACACTGTGATCAATAGTATCACTCGCCTGACGACGTCCACCACCCAGAGCCACCACCGCCATCCCCAGCCCTCGGGCATCCATGGCGTTGACAAACCCGTTTTGCTCGGCGAACACCGGCTTGCTGAGCGTCGCGGCTTGCAGATAACGATCATAATGCTCGACGAAATCCGCCGGCCCGCGCTGCGCTGCGACCATCCGTCCGAACACCTCCGCCGCCCGACCGTTGTCCAACACGGCCTGCAACCGGGCCCGCGCGTCGGCGGTGCTGTTGGCCAACCCTCCCGCCAGCAGCATGTCTTCACAGAGCGCCATCGTGACCTCGAACAAGCGCGGATTACGCTGTTCACCGGTCAAAAAACGCACCGCTTCGCGTACCTCCAGCGCATTACCCGCGCTGGAAGCCAGCACCTGGCTCATGTCGGTCAACAACGCACTGGTGCGGCACCCCGCCTGATTCGCCACGCCGACGATCGCCTGCGCCAGTTGCTCCGATTGTTCATAAGTCGGCATAAACGCACCGGAACCGACTTTGACGTCCATCACCAGCGCGTCCAGCCCTTCCGCCAGCTTTTTCGCCAGAATCGAGGCGGTAATCAGCGCAATGGAATCCACCGTGGCGGTAATATCCCGCGTGGCATAAAACCGTTTGTCTGCCGGCGCCAGCGAGTTGGTTTGCCCGATAATCGCCACGCCGACATCTTGGATAATCTGGCGGAAACGCGCGTCGGTGGGGAGAATATCCAGGCCCGGAATCGACTCCAGCTTGTCCAGCGTACCGCCGGTGTGGCCCAGCCCACGGCCAGAAATCATCGGTACGTAACCACCACAGGCCGCCACCATCGGCCCCAGCATCAGGGAAGTGACGTCGCCGACGCCGCCGGTGGAATGCTTGTCCACCAGCGGGCCGTGCAGATCCAGCCCTTTCCAGTCCAGCACGGTGCCGGAATCACGCATCGCCAGCGTCAGCGCCACGCGCTCGTCCATGTTCATGTCGTGGAAAAAGATGGTCATCGCCAGCGCCGCGATCTGCCCCTCCGACACACTGTTGTCACGTATTCCATTGATGAAAAAGCGAATCTCTTCCGCACTGAGCGGATGCCCATCCCGTTTTTTACGGATGATTTCCTGAGTCAAAAACACGGCGGCGTTCTCCCCGAAGTCAACAAAGCGACGCAGACGCCAATACCCCGCGCAGCTTAACGATAGGTTTAATAGTTGCTGCGGCTGGCGGAAGCGCTATGGCCCAGTACCGTCAACAGGCTGCCCAACAGGCCCGACGCGCCGAACCGGAAATGACGGGCATCAGCCCACCCGGCGCCCATGATAGCGTCGGCAAGTTGCAGGTACTGGGCGGCATCCTCCGCAGTACGCACGCCGCCGGCCGGTTTGAACCCGACGTTCTCGCCCACGCCTTTGTCACGAATCACTTTCAGCATGATTTCCGCTGATTGCAGCGTCGCGTTGACCGCCACCTTGCCGGTAGAGGTTTTGATAAAATCCGCTCCGGCATCGATAGCGATTTCACTGGCCTGACGAATCAGCGCTTCGGTCTTCAATTCGCCGGTTTCGATAATCACCTTGAGTAATACGCCCGCCGCCGCACACGCTTCTTTACAGGCTGTCACCAGTTCGAAACCGACCTGACGGTTGCCCGCCATCAGCGCCCGATACGGGAACACCACATCCACCTCGTCCGCCCCATAAGCAATAGCGGCGCGGGTTTCAGCCAGCGCGACGTCGATGTCGTCATTACCGTGCGGAAAATTAGTGACGGTGGCAATACGCACCTCCGGCGTTCCCTGCTCGCACAGCGTCTTACGCGCCAGCGGCACAAAACGCGGATAAATGCAGACGGCGGCGGTTTTTCCCGCCGGGCTGCTGGCCTGACGACACAGAGCAATCACCTTTTCATCGGTATCGTCGTCATTCAGTGTGGTCAAGTCCATCAGCCCCAGCGCACGCTGCGCCACGGTAGTTAATTCAGTCATACAGCAATACTCCCACCCATTCAGCCAAACCCAATGGCCGCCCGCAGATAAAGCTTATCTGGCGGCCCCAGTGAGCAATGTTCTCATAATCACACAGATCGATTATAAAATAACAAAAATGAATTAATAATGTTATTTTTATCACATTCAAAAGACCACCGTCTGGATAGGGGAAACACCCGCATCCAGGTAAAGGGAAATTGAGCACGGACAGCGTGGTTTATCCCCACCGGATGTGGGGAACACGTCACATTCACGATCCCGGTTACGCCGAAAACCGGTTTATCCCCACGGGTGTGGGGAACACGAGAATGGGGATCAAATATGATTACCGTATCGCGGTTTATCCCCACGGGTGTGGGGAACACTCAGTTTGTGACGCTCAATGTCCAGCTGCGCGCGGTTTATCCCCACGGGTGTGGGGAACACGCTAAATATATCCTATTGTTTTCAAATCTATTTTTATACTCACAAAAATTCACCGATTTTTCCAGGCTGATAAAGAACGGTAACGCTTTGATAACTATAGCGTCTGTCATACGGCACCGCGAATATTGTCCGTCGCACCACGCACCGGTAGCGAGCCGCTCATTACGGCTACCACGGCAAGGCTATCGTAGCCCATCGGAAATCCGCTTTTCTTCAGACGTCGGGGCCGTAAGATAGTGCCGATAACACACTCTGCGGGCATTCCTGTGACGACATCGACAACCCTATGGTTTCTCTATATTTTACGCACGACCGGCGGCCAGCTTTACACCGGCATCACCACCGACGTCACACGCAGGTTGGCGCAGCATCAGGCAGGAAAAGGGGCGCGTTCATTGCGGGGAAAAGGAGCACTGGCGCTGGTCTATCACTGCGTCGTCAATGATCGATCCGCCGCGCTGAAGTGGGAATATCGCGTCAAACAGCTGACGAAAAAACAAAAAGAGAGGCTGGTGCAAACACAGCCTCTCCATGTGGCAGATTTTTTTTCCAGACTCAGAGCAGATTAAACGGCGCCGCGTACTCCACCATACCGCTCACGCCTTCGAAATGATTGTCCACCAGCGGGTAAATCTGGAAGGCCCGTTCAGTCTTCGGCCAGCGGCAGCGCAATTGCCGTTCAATGGCGGGAACGAAACCGAAACGCGAGTAGTAAGCCGGGTTGCCCAGCACCACCACGGCGGTATAACCAAATTCGTTAAGCGCATCCAGCCCTTCATATACCAGCTTTTCGCCCAATCCCTGTCGACGATAGGACGCCTCCACCGCCAGCGGCCCCAACCCGACCCATTGCCGGTCTTCGCCGTCCAGCGTCACCGGGCTAAAGGCGGCGTATCCCACGACCACACCTTCATCGTCGCTGGCCACAACCCCTAGCGTCAGCAACCCATCCTCTCGTAGTTGCTGTACCAGATCCGCTTCTTTGCCATCAGGGAAGGCTCCCCGCAACAGGTTGTCGATCCCCGGTGCATCCACCGGAATTTCAACACGAATCAACATGATGCCGGCGCGTGAGACGTTGACTGCTCCGCGCCCTCCTGTAAACCAGCCGCCACAAACGCCGCCAATTGCTCTAACGTCACGCGCAATGGCTTTGGCATCGCCTCAAGTTCGATAGCGTCCATCAAGTTTTTGACATACAACCCGAGCTCCGTATCACCTTCAATCCGCAACCGGCGCTGGAAAAACAGCGTATCGGGGTCTTCCCGACGTGCGGCGATCAGGATCAGATCATTGGCATCAGCGCTGAAGCTCACATCCGCCAGCGCGTTTTGGCTGACGATCAATTTTTGATCCTGCAATGACATAAACCACGTCAACCCGACATCCCGCACGTCAATCTTCAGCCAGCGGTTGTCCAGAAAGTCCAGTTCACCGTCTTCCAGCGCCTGGCGGAACTGCCACCCCAGCAACTGCTCCAACACCCGCCGCTGCAAAGAGAATGGCGTTAACATTAACGGTTTGCCCAGTAAACCGGGTGCCCGACGCACAATCTGCGCCCGTAGTTTTTCCAACACTGGCATGCTCCTCTAATGCGATGCTGAACTCGGCTGAATCCCTGAATAATGCAGACCATGCATCATTAACGAATACAACCTGATACCGCCACTATTCTGCCACACGGCAGGAATTGGGCTGGGGTCTACGTCAATACTTTAGCCTGTTCCTGGCAAAATCACGACCCGCCGCCGCGCCAATTGCCGTTTCATCTCACGATATGCTGGTTTAAATCAAAGTCCCGCCATGACAGGTTAACTAAGATCCCCTATTCGTTAAAAACCTGCATCGACTGATAACAATGTGGATCAGTCTGCCTGCATCATCAGCCCCCCGCTTTGCGGGCGTGGCGGAAGGAAGCCAGTATGGAATTGCTTTGCCCCGCCGGTAATCTGCCGGCATTGAAAGCCGCTATCGAAAACGGTGCTGACGCGGTGTACATCGGGCTAAAAGACGATACCAACGCCCGACATTTCGCCGGCCTCAACTTCACGGATAAAAAATTACAGGAAGCCAGCGACTATGTGCATCGCCACCGGCGCAAACTGCACATCGCCATTAATACCTTCGCGCATCCGGATGGTTATCTCCGCTGGGAACGCGCGGTGGATATGGCGGCGCAGTCCGGCGCGGACGCGCTGATTCTGGCGGATCTGGCGATGCTGGATTATGCAGCGCAGCGCTATCCGCATATCGAACGCCACGTCTCGGTACAAGCGTCCGCCACCAATGAGGAAGCGGCCCGCTTCTATCAACGCAATTTTGCGGTGTCCCGCATCGTGCTGCCGCGCGTGCTTTCCATCCATCAGGTTAAACAATTGGCGCGCACCAGCCCGGTGCCGCTGGAAGTGTTCGCCTTCGGCAGCCTGTGCATCATGTCCGAAGGCCGCTGTTACCTCTCTTCCTACCTGACCGGCGAATCACCCAATACCGTAGGCGCCTGCTCGCCTGCCCGCTTTGTACGCTGGCAACAGACCGCGCAGGGTATGGAATCCCGTCTCAACGATGTACTGATCGACCGGTACCAGGAAAATGAAAACGCGGGCTACCCGACGTTGTGTAAAGGACGCTATCTGGTGGGCGGTCAACGCTACCATGCGCTGGAAGAGCCCACCAGCCTCAACACGCTGGCGCTGCTGCCGGAGCTGATGGCGGCGGGGATCGCTTCGGTGAAAATCGAAGGACGCCAACGCAGCCCGGCATACGTCAGCCAGGTTACGCAGGTGTGGCGTCAGGCCATCGATCGCTGCCGTGCGGCGCCGGAACAGTTTGTGCCGACCCAGGCCTGGATGGACGCGCTCGGCGCAGTATCGGAAGGCACCCAGACCACACTGGGCGCTTATCATCGTCAATGGCAGTAAACGCGGGATACGCAATGAAATACTCACTGGGCGCCATTCTCTACTACTGGCCCAAAGCCGAGATTGAGACCTTTTATCAGGCTGCAATCGCCAGCAACGCCGATATCATTTATCTGGGCGAGACTGTCTGCAGTAAACGCCGCGGCATGAAAGTGAACGATTGGCTCGCACTGGCGCGTGACATTACCGCCGCCGGCAAACAGGTGGTGATATCGACGTTAGCTTTACTGCAAGCACCTTCTGAACTGAACGAGCTGAAACGTTATGTGGAAAACGGTGAATTTTTGCTGGAGGCCAACGATTTAGGCGCAGTCAACATGGCGGCTGAACGCCATTTACCGTTCGTCGCCGGCCACGCATTGAACTGTTACAACGCCTATACGCTGCGCTTGCTGCACCGCCAGGGGATGGTGCGCTGGTGCATGCCGGTGGAACTGTCCCGCGACTGGCTACAGTGTCTGCTTAATCAGTGCGACGAGCTGGGCTTCCGCCATCAGTTCGACGTAGAAGTGTTGAGCTACGGCCACCTGCCGCTGGCCTACTCCGCTCGCTGCTTCACCGCTCGTTCGGAAAACCGCGCCAAAGACGAGTGCGAAACCTGCTGCATCAACTATCCGCTGGGGCGTCAGGTTCTGTCGCAGGAGAATCAGCAAGTCTTCGTGCTCAACGGCATCCAGACACAGAGCGGTTACTGTTACAACCTCGGTAATGAATTAACCTCAATGCAGGGTCTGGTGGATATTGTCCGGCTTTCGCCGCAAGGCCTCGACACGCTGCAGATGCTCGACAGGTTCCGCGCCAATGAACAGGGCGAACATCCGCTCACGTTGGAAAATCAGGCCGAATGCAATGGCTACTGGAAACGCCTTGCCGGGCTGGAACTGGTGCCCTGACGTTCTTCGGGCAACGGCTTATTCGTTGCCCGCATTCAGTTGCCGCCATCGCCCATGGTTGTCCGGCCTGGGATCTCCCGTACTGGCCTAACCTTTCTGCCACAGCCCCTTCGTTATCGCCCTGACAGGCGCACGCAGAGTTCGTCTCCGGCATTCAATCTCACCTATCATTTCGTCTGTATTCCGCTTTTCATCCATGAGAGACGCTTATGACCGCCGCCATACCTTTTTCCGTTCTCGATCTAGCGCCCATTCCACAGGGTAATACGCCTCATGATGCGTTCCAGCGTTCACTCGCGCTGGCCCAACATGTGGAACAATGGGGATATCAACGTTATTGGCTGGCCGAACACCACAATATGCCCGGTATCGCCAGCTCCGCGACTGCGGTACTGATGGGATTCATCGCCAGCGGAACCCAGCATATTCGTGTCGGTTCCGGCGGCGTTATGCTACCCAACCATGCACCACTGGTGATTGCCGAACAGTTCGGCACGCTGGCGTCTCTTTATCCCAATCGTATTGAACTGGGGCTGGGGCGAGCACCGGGCACGGATCCAACCACCATGCGCGCTCTGCGCCGCCACCTTGACGCCAATCTCGATGACTTTCCGCGGGATGTGCAGGAACTGCTCGACTACCTGGGACCGGAACAACCGGATCGGGCGGTACGTGCGGTTCCCGGCCAGGGCCTCAATATTCCCGTCTGGTTGCTGGGTTCTAGTCTATACAGCGCCCAGCTTGCCGCTGCGCGGGGCCTGCCTTTCGCTTTCGCCGCCCACTTCGCGCCGGACATGTTGTTGCAGGCATTACAGCTGTATCGCGATAACTTTAAAGCCTCCGATAGCCTGTCGGCACCTTACAGCATGGTGTGCGTCAATGTGGTCGCCGCCGATAGCGAGCAGGAGGCTCAAGTCCTGTATACATCGCTGCAACAGCAGTTCATCAACCTGAGGCGGGGCACCCCCGGGCCGCTCCCCGCGCCGGTGGACAATATGTCCTACATCTGGACGCCCGGCGAAAAATTCGCCGTTGAGCAGACGTTGCGGCTGTCGGTGGTAGGCGACCGACAAAAAGTCCGCCATGGTTTGCAATTATTGCTCCGGGAAACACAAGCCGACGAATTGATGATCAACGGCCAGATTTTCGACCATCAGGCCCGCCTGCACTCATTTCGTATCGTGGCAGAGTTGCGGGAAGAACTGGCGAAAGAAGCCAGAATGCGGTAAATCGGCGCCGGTCACGCCATACCGCAGCGATCGCCGGCTGGAAAGAATGTAAGCCGGCAGGAAAATCATCTTCAAAAACAGGGAAGTTATTCGTTTAAGCAAGATGGAAGGGTTTTCTGCGCATTGCAGCGCCCGGATATCCCTATAAACAGACGAATAATCAATAGCCGTCATGCTTGCAGTTAACCCGTTGCGCCAGCGGGGCGACCGTCAGGGTGAGACATCCCGCAGAGAAGCTTCCCAACGGGTTGCCAGCGCGATCACACTTCGCCGAACGGCATTCCCTTAAAAGAAAGCGGCTCTGATTTGGCCCTGGCAGAACAGATGCCAAACGCGGTCAACCCATTCGCGTTAATCCCGGAACGTTAACCAGTAAGGCGCGATGAGCCATAAAAAACCCGCCTGACGGCGGGTTGGTTCTTTATGCTCAAATCACGTATCAGGCATTATTGAAACGGCGCGGAGCACGCTGACCGTCACGATTGCCACTGCGACGCTCGCCACCTTCACGACGCTCACCGCCAAACGGACGGCCACGACCGTTACCGGCGCGTTCGCTGTTGAAACCACGACCGCCGATACGTTCGCCGCCCTCACGACGCTCACGACGTTCATGCGGTTGTGCATCGCCCACCAATTGCATGTTCATCGGCTTGTTCAGGATGCGTGTGCGAGTGAAGTGCGACAGCAGTTCACCCGGCATACCTTTCGGCAGCTCAATGGTGGAATGGGAAGCAAACAGCTTGATGTTACCGATATAACGACTGCTGATATCCCCTTCGTTGGCAATCGCGCCAACGATATGACGAACTTCTACACCGTCATCACGTCCCACTTCAATACGATACAGTTCCATTTCACCGACATCACGGCGCTCACGACGAGCCGGGCGTTCATCACTACGCGGGCCCCGATCATTACGGTCGCCACGACGTTCGAAACGATCGTCGCGCTCACGGAATTCACGGCGCGGACGCGCTGGCGCATCCGGCGGCAGAATCAGTGGACGCTCGCCTTGCGCCATTTTCAGCAGAGCGGCAGCCAGTGTTTCCACATCCAGTTCTGCAGACGGCTGCAACTTCGCCAACAGCGCACGATACTGATCCAGATCGCTGCTTTCCAACTGTTGCTGTACCTTGGCGGCGAACTTGGCCAGACGGCGCTGCCCCAGCAGTTCCGCATTCGGCAGTTCCACTTCCGGAATAGTCAACTTCATGGTGCGTTCAACGTTGCGCAACAAACGACGCTCACGATTTTCCACGAACAGCAACGCACGACCCGCGCGACCCGCGCGACCAGTACGGCCGATACGATGCACATAGGATTCGGCGTCCATCGGGATATCGTAGTTAACCACCAGGCTAATACGATCTACATCCAAACCACGCGCGGCGACGTCGGTCGCGATCAGGATATCCAGACGACCATCTTTCAGGCGTTCCAGCGTCTGCTCACGCAGCGCCTGATTCATGTCGCCGTTCAATGCAGCGCTGTTATAACCGCTGCGCTCCAGCGCTTCGGCCACTTCCAGCGTGGCATTCTTAGTACGCACAAAAATAATCGCCGCGTCGAAATCTTCCGCTTCCAGGAAACGGATCAGCGCTTCATTTTTGCGCATGCCGTACACCGTCCAGTAGCTCTGGCTGATGTCCGGGCGGGTGGTCACGCTGGACTGAATACGGACTTCCTGCGGATCGTTCATGAACCGACGAGTAATGCGGCGAATCGCTTCCGGCATGGTGGCGGAGAACAGAGCGGTCTGGTGGCCATCCGGAATCTGCGCCATGATGTTTTCTACATCTTCAATGAACCCCATGCGCAGCATTTCATCGGCCTCATCCAGAACCAGGCCGCTCAGATTGGACAGATCCAACGTACCGCGTTTCAGGTGATCTAACAGACGTCCGGGCGTACCCACCACAACTTGTGGGCCCTGACGCAACGCACGCAATTGTACGTCATAACGCTGGCCGCCATACAAAGCGACTACGTTGACGCCATGCATATGCTTGGAAAATTCGCCACACGCTTCGGCTACTTGTACTGCGAGTTCGCGGGTAGGCGCTAGCACCAGAATCTGAGGGGCCTTCAGTTCTGGATTAACATTGTTCAACAACGGCAGAGAAAATGCCGCTGTTTTACCACTCCCGGTCTGTGCCATACCCAGCACATCGCGACCGTTGAGCAGATGGGGAATACATTCTGCCTGGATAGGGGATGGTTTTTCGTATCCCATATCCGACAGGGCGTTAAGAATAGGAGCGGAAAGCCCCAGATCAGCAAAAGAGGTTTCAAACTCTGCCATGTAAACGTGCCTCACTTCAAAATGGCGGCCAGTCTACATAACTTGTCGAGAAAATACTCAATCATTTTCATTGAAAAGTGTGAACCGGCTCAAATTGGATTAAAAAGCGAACAAAAAAGCCTCGCCCGCTAAGGCGATAGAAATCGTCATGATTTCAGGCTGAAAGGTGTTCGTCAGCTATTGCTGGTCCGATCCTGATAGGTCGTCTTGCTCTTGGCCTAACTGCGCCAATTCCAACAATGCATAGCGGTGCTCAACAAAGTTATGGACATTGTTAGAGACCGTCAGCTTGAACAACGCCTCGGCGGTGTTCTTGTCCCCCAGACTTAGGTAGTGCTTACCTAAATAGAAGTCAGTTTCACTGAGATGCTCGGCGAGCGAAGTGTTATCCTTAGCTTCTTCCTGCACATGCTTCATCAACGTCTTCTCGTTGATGTCGCCCAGGTAGAATTCGACTATTGTCCATCCCCATATGCCTTTCTTTGCCCCATCATAGCGCGTTCTCAACGCAGCTTTAGCCTGCTGGGGATTGATTTCTCTCTCTGCAAGATACAGCCACAGAGAACGGAAAGGATCGTTAGGATCGTCGCGATAAAACGCTAGCAAATCATCCTGCGCCAACTGGTAGCGACCGCCGTAATACAATGCGATGCCCCGATTCAAACGCGCATAATTGTAAGTTGGATCAAGCTCTAGTACAGAATCAAACGCTTCATAGGCAGCATCAAAATTGCCTGCCTGCGTCAAATAAATGCCGAGATAATTAAATACCTCCGGCATATCAGGGCGGATAGAGAGCGCTTGTGAAAAATCATTTCGCGCTAATGCCCGCAACCCCAAGCTATCATACAGCACTCCACGCTCATATAATAGCTGTGCTCGTTCATCAGGAGTGAGAGCCCGGCTTGCCAGAATCTGTTCCATGCGTGCCAGAATGACTTCCTGTTGCAGTGTCGGCTGTAACGGAACAGCCAATAGTGCATCTTTACGCCAATCCGTGTTGCTGCATCCTGCCAGCATGATCGCTGTCGCAACATAACACCAGCGTAAGAAAGGCTTCATTTCCCACTCCCGAAGACAAACATTTGATGAACATCCTGTCCCCGACTGCTAAAAATAAGGATATCCGTCCCTTATAATACACGCAGCTCCTTCACATCGTAAGGAGCTGCCAATCGATTATTCGCTATTATTCCGCTTCAGAAACCGGAGTTATTTCCTGAGATTGAACAGTAGCTTCTTTAATGCTCAGGCGGACACGCCCTTGACGATCAACTTCCAGTACCTTAACCGGGACTTCCTGACCCAATTGCAGATAATCGGCGACTTTCTCGATGCGCTTGTCAGCAATCTGAGAAATATGCACCAGACCTTCTTTACCACCGCCGATAGCGACAAAAGCGCCAAAGTCTACGATGCGCGTCACTTTACCCTGATAAATGCGACCCACTTCGATTTCAGCAGTGATCTCTTCGATACGACGAATAGCTTCGCGAGCCTTGTCGCCATCACTGGAGGCGATCTTCACTGTACCGTCATCTTCGATCTCGATGGTCGTGCCGGTTTCTTCGGTCAACGCGCGAATGACGGAACCACCTTTCCCAATAACATCTTTGATCTTATCGGTACTGATCTTGATGGTATGGATACGTGGAGCAAATTCGGAAATCTCGCCACGCGGTGTGCTGATAGCCTGCTCCATCACACCCAGGATATGCAAACGCGCACCCTTGGCCTGATTCAAGGCAACCTGCATGATTTCACGTGTGATACCTTCAATCTTGATATCCATTTGCAGAGCGGTGACACCCTCGCGGCTGCCAGCAACTTTAAAGTCCATATCACCCAAGTGGTCTTCATCACCCAGGATATCGGACAATACGACATAACTGTCGCCTTCCTTCACCAGCCCCATGGCTATACCAGCAACAGCAGCTTTGATCGGCACGCCAGCATCCATCAATGCCAGAGAGGCGCCACATACGGAAGCCATGGAGGAGGAGCCATTGGATTCAGTAATTTCAGAAACCACGCGGACTGTATACGGGAATGCTTCAGGCTTCGGCATCACAGCCAACACGCCACGTTTGGCCAAACGGCCATGACCAATCTCACGGCGTTTGGGCGATCCCACCATACCGGTTTCACCGACAGAATACGGAGGGAAGTTGTAGTGCAGCAGAAAACGATCAGTACGTTCACCCATCAGTTCATCGATGATCTGAGCATCGCGTTCGGTACCCAGCGTTGCAGTCACTAGCGCCTGAGTCTCACCACGGGTGAACAGCGCGGATCCATGGGTACGAGGCAGAACACCGGTACGAACGTCCAAGCCGCGAATCATGTCTTTTTCTCGGCCATCAATCCGCGGTTCCCCACGCAGGACACGACTACGAACCACATTCTTTTCAATGCTGCCGAGAATATCGCGGATTTCGTTGTCGTCCAGTGTGTCATCTTCCGCCAGCAAACCTGTGACGACGTCAGACTTGATAGCATCAACCTGAGCATAACGCTCCTGTTTTTCGGTAATGCGATACGCATCGCCAAGACGAGCTTCAGATAACACTTTAACGCGGTTTTGCAGCTCAACGTTGACTTCCGGCGGCTGCCAGTCCCACTTGGATTTACCGGCTTCAGCAACCAAGGACTTGATGTTTTCGATAACCACTTGCTGTTGCTCGTGACCGAAAACCACTGCACCCAGCATCTGGTCTTCCGTCAGCAAATCAGCTTCAGATTCAACCATCAGCACAGCGCCTTCAGTACCGGCAACGACCAGATCCAGACGGCTTTGCTTCAGCTCGTCCTGAGTCGGGTTCAGCACATACTGATCGTTGATATAACCCACACGAGCGGCACCGATCGGACCATTGAACGGAATACCGGACAAACTCAGGGCGGCAGAGGCGCCGATCATAGCAACGATATCAGGGCTAATCTGCGGATTCACGGACACAACAGTCGCGATCACCTGAACTTCATTGAAAAAACCATCCGGGAATAACGGACGGATCGGACGGTCGATAAGACGGGAGATCAGTGTCTCGCCTTCGCTCGGACGCCCTTCACGACGGAAGAACCCGCCTGGGATACGGCCCGCAGCATAGGTACGTTCCTGATAGTTGACAGTCAGCGGGAAAAAATCCTGACCTGGTTTAACATGTTTAGCGCCGACGACGGTCACAAATACCGCCGTATCGTCCATGCTGACCATTACAGCGGCAGTGGCCTGACGAGCCATCATACCGGTTTCTAGTGTTACAGTATGCTGACCATACTGGAACTTACGCACGATCGGATTAAGCAAAATAATATCCTTCACCAGAGGTACGCCATGTCTTTCTTCATCTTGCATGGCGACCAGTTAATACCCGATCCGGCCATTACACCCTCGCGACTAATGACAATCTTCATCCTGCAAATATGCGAATAACTGCAGGTAAAGCTTCTCATTAGCCGCGCGAATCTTTGTAATTCCGAATCCTCATTGCCGCAAACAGCGATACATTACTCTGTTTTGCCGGCACTTCCTAGAAGAAAGGGGCCACTAAGGCCCCTTTCCACCGAAACTCGTCGAATTAGCGACGCAGACCCAGACGTTCAATCAGGGTGGTGTAGCGTGCCGGATCTTTACGCTTCAGATAGTCCAACAGCTTACGACGCTGAGAAACCATACGCAGCAGACCGCGACGACTGTGGTGATCCTTTTTGTGCTCAGCAAAGTGACCCTGCAGATGGTTAATCTGAGCAGTCAACAGAGCAACCTGAACCTCGGTAGAACCGCTGTCATTAGTACCACGGCCGAATTCCGCAACAATTTTTGCCTTAGCTTCAACGCTTAGAGACATAATCAACTCCAAAACACAGTAAATTTAAAGAAGGGTGCCGATCTCTAATTCAGCTACCCAGTATTTAAGCCGCATTATTCTACCTGCCGGGCCAATCGATCGCAAGGCGCTCACACGTCAATGACTGCTGGCATTTCAACAACCAGCCTGCGCGGAGCGACGCGACCTTCAGCATCTATTTCACCCATACCAATAAATTTATGCGCATCGCCTTCAGTGATACGAACCAGCCCGGAAGAAGGTACGCCCGGCGCGCGAACGGGTTGCCCCAGCTTTAAGTACCCGGCGGCAACAGCGGACAAGTTGACGACGGGAAATGCCTGTGCGGGACTGTCCATCGGCAATAATAGGCTATCCAGCACTTCACCGATCGGCCGACCCGCTTCCTCAGCCTGAGCCTGCAACTGTTGTAAACGTTCCAACGTTACCATCTGTTCAACCGGATAAGTGGCTACTTGCAAACGGCGCAGAAAACTCACATGCGCGCCACAACCCAGTTTTTCGCCCAAATCGTCAATAATGGTACGAATATAAGTTCCTTTGGAACAGTGAATTTCCAGCTCAAGCTCTTCGGCTTCCCAGCGGATAAACTGCAATTCATACACCGTGATTTCACGCGCTTCACGCGGTACAACCACGCCTTGCCGGGCATACTCATACAGCGGTCGTCCCTGATATTTCAACGCCGAATACATGGAAGGCACCTGCAGCGTCGTTCCCCGAAAACTATCCAACGCCTGGTTCAGTGCATCGGCGGAAAACGCGATCGGGCGAGTCTCAATCAAGTTGCCATCCGCGTCAGACGTATCAGTACGTTGCCCCAAACGAGCAATTACCCGATAACGTTTGTCGGAATCTAATAGGTACTGGGAAAATTTGGTCGCTTCCCCCAGACAAATAGGCAGCATCCCGGTCGCTAACGGATCCAGTGCGCCGGTATGTCCCGCTTTGTTGGCGTTAAAAATCCGTTTTACTTTCTGCAGTACATCATTGGATGAAGCCCCCTGCTGTTTATCAAGCAGCAACACCCCATGAATATCTCGACCACGACGACGAGGACGCCCCATCACTCCTCCTGATGGTCATCAGAGGAAGAACGGCGTTCTGCATCGCGCTTAACAACATTGCTCACCAGATTAGACATACGCATCCCTTCAACCAATGAGTTGTCATACGCGAACGTCAACTCCGGCACAATCCGCAGGCGCATCGCTTTACCCAGCAACATACGAATAAAACCGGATGCATCCTGCAACGCTTTGATCCCGAGTTTGATCTGTTCGGGTTCGTTGTCATTCAGGAACGTAACGAACACTTTGGCATAAGCCAGATCGCGCGATACATCAACGCTTGATACCGTAGCCATCCCCACACGCGGATCCTTAATCTCGCGCTGAATGATGATAGCAATTTCCTTCTGCATCTCCTGAGCCACACGCTGCGTGCGGCTGAATTCTCTGGCCATAATAAAACCTCAGGGAAAAACCGGGGGGCACTAGGCCCCCCGGAGTGAATACATGGATGAACTATCTTTGGGATCAATCGATCGTGCGTTTGATCTCGATAGTCTCAAACACCTCGATAACATCACCAGTGCGGACATCGTTGTAGTTCTTCACGCCGATACCACATTCCATCCCGTTACGAACTTCGTTCACGTCATCTTTGAAGCGACGCAAGGACTCCAGTTCGCCTTCATAGATCACCACATTGTCACGCAGCACACGGATTGGACTGTGACGTTTGACAATGCCTTCCGTCACCATACAACCGGCGATAGCGCCAAACTTCGGCGATTTGAACACATCGCGAACCTCGGCCAAACCGATGATCTCCTGCTTATATTCAGGAGCCAGCATACCGCTCATCGCCTGTTTAACTTCGTCGATCAGGTCATAAATCACGGAGTAGTAGCGCAGATCCAGACTTTCCGCTTCCACCACACGACGAGCAGACGCATCGGCACGCACGTTAAATCCAAGGATAATCGCATTGGATGCAGCTGCCAGCGTAGCGTCGGTTTCTGTGATGCCGCCCACACCGGAGCCCACAATCTTGACCTTGACTTCATCGGTGGACAGTTTCTGCAGAGAATCGGAGATAGCCTCCGCCGACCCTTGTACATCCGCCTTCAGCACGATATTCAGCTCGGAAACTTCGCCATCGGTCATGTTGGCAAACATATTTTCCAGCTTGGACTTCTGCTGACGCGCCAGCTTCACTTCACGGAATTTGCCTTGGCGATAAAGGGCAACCTCACGCGCTTTTTTCTCGTCACGCACAACAGTGGCTTCATCACCTGCCGCCGGAACACCCGACAACCCAAGAATTTCCACCGGAATGGACGGACCCGCTTCGGTGATTTCACGTCCCAACTCATCACGCATCGCACGTACACGGCCATATTCAAAACCACACAGCACGATGTCGCCTTTGTTCAACGTTCCCTCACGAACCAGAACCGTCGCAACGGGGCCACGGCCTTTATCCAGGAAGGACTCGATCACCACGCCGCTCGCCATACCACTGCGAATAGCCTTCAGTTCCAGAACCTCAGCCTGCAACAAAATGGCTTCCAGCAATTCGTCAATACCGATACCGGTTTTCGCAGAAACATGCACGAACTGGGATTCACCCCCCCACTCCTCTGGAATAACGCCATGCTGGGACAGTTCATTCTTGACGCGATCCGGATCCGCTTCAGGTTTGTCGATCTTGTTCACCGCGACAACCACCGGCACTTTGGCCGCTTTGGCATGTTGGATAGCTTCAATAGTCTGGGGCATCACACCGTCATCGGCAGCAACGACCAGCACTACGATATCCGTCGCCTGGGCGCCACGCGCACGCATAGCAGTAAATGCCGCATGCCCCGGGGTATCGAGGAAAGTGATCATACCGTTGTCCGTTTCGACATGGTACGCACCGATATGCTGGGTAATCCCGCCTGCTTCACCCGCTGCAACCTTGGTAGAACGGATGTAGTCCAGCAGTGAGGTCTTACCATGGTCGACGTGACCCATGATAGTTACAACCGGAGCACGCGATTCAGCAGCGACGCCGGTATCACGATCGCTCATTACCGCTTCTTCCAGCTCGTTTTCGCGGCGCAGAATCACTTTGTGACCCATTTCTTCCGCAACCAGCTGGGCGGTTTCTTGATCGATAACCTGGTTGATGGTTGCCATCGCGCCCAGCTTCATCATGGCTTTGATAACCTGAGAACCTTTCACCGCCATCTTGTTCGCCAGTTCGGCAACAGTGATGGTTTCGCCGATCATCACATCGCGGTTAACTGCCTGGGCAGGCTTGTTGAAGCTCTGCTGCAACAGACTGATTTTGCGTTTACCCTTACCACCGCGGGTTGCTGCTCGTGCTTCTTCACGATCAGCCTTGGATTCAGAAAGACGATTGCCTTTCTTCTGCTTGGTAACTTTGCCACTGCGACCGCGTCCCCGACGATCACCTTCAACCTGACGATCGTTCTCATCTTCCGCTTCGCGAGCGTGATGCGATGTCGTCACATGGTAATCGACGTCTTCGAGATCCTCGCGTTCGTTTTCCCAACGTCCGGCATTCTCTTCCGCCATCCGACGAGCTTCCTCAGCGATACGACGCGCTTCCTCTTCGACCTTATGACGAGCCGCTTCTTCAGCTTTGCGTTTTAACTCAGCTGCTTCAGCTTCACGACGCACTTTCTCAGCATGGGTCGCCTTGGTCATACTCTCGTTTTGTTGATTGCTCACTTTTTCTTTTTCCGCTACGTCACGCTTCGCTTTGTCAGCGGCCTCGCGTTTGGCTTGCTCTTCAGCAGCGCGTTTTGCCTTCTCTTCCACTTCACGCTTCGCTTTTTCTTCAGCGTCGCGTTTAGCCTGTTCTTCGGCAGCACGTCGTGCCTGTTCTTCCGCTTCACGCTGCGCCAGCTCTTCCTCTGTAATCTGTTGATCTTCAAGAGGATCGCGTTTTACATAAGTGCGTTTCTTGCGGACTTCAATCTGCACTGACTTGCTCTTTCCACCAGTGCTGGGAATGCTTAATGTGCTACGGGTTTTACGCTGCAACGTCAGTTTCCCGGAAGCACTGCCACGTTCACGATTCAAATGAGCCAGCAGAGTTTCTTTCTCAGACTCGGTTACAGAATCAGCGGCAGACTTGGTGATCCCCGCATCAGCAAACTGCTGTATCAGGCGGTCAACCGGAGTCTGAATCTCTTCGGCCAGCGATTTTACGGTTACATCTGTCATGCTGTTCCTTTCCTGCTACAGTTCGTTATTCGTTACTATCACCAAACCAACAGATATTACGTGCGGCCATAATCAGCTCACCGGCTCTCTCTTCGTTCAGCCCATCAATATCTGTCAGGTCGTCGACGCCCTGCTCAGCAAGATCTTCCAGCGTACAAACTCCGCGTGCGGCCAGTGTAAACGCCATTTCACGCGGCAGACCAGCTAAATTGAGCAAATCTTCTGCAGGCTGGCCGGCACCACGATTCTCTTCCCGCGCCAGAGCGAGTGTTGTCAACGCGGCTTTAGCGCGTTCACGCAATGCTTCGATGGTTTCTTCATCCAAACCATCGATTTCCTGCAGTTCGGTGATAGGTACATAGGCCAGTTCTTCCAGCGACGAAAATCCTTCTTCCACCAGTGCGGTAGCGAACTCTTCATCAATATCCAGATAGCGCGTGAATACGTCGATAGCTGCATGCGCTTCAGCCTGATGTTTCGCTTGAAGATCTTCAATAGTCATCACATTCAGTTCCCATCCGCTCAGTTGGGACGCTAAACGAACGTTTTGACCATTACGACCAATAGCCTGCGCCAGATTTCCCGCCTCGACGGCAATATCCATCGTATGTTTGTCTTCATCCACAACAATGGAAGCCACATCAGCAGGAGCCATTGCATTAATCACAAACTGCGCCGGGTTGTCATCCCACAAAACAATATCAATACGCTCGCCCCCGAGCTCGCTAGATACAGCCTGAACGCGAGCACCGCGCATACCTACGCAAGCGCCAACAGGATCGATACGTTTGTCATTAGTTTTCACTGCAATCTTGGCGCGAGACCCAGGATCGCGGGCAGCAGCCTTAATTTCGATGACCTCTTCACCAATTTCTGGCACTTCGATTCGGAAAAGCTCAATCAACATTTCCGGGCGAGAGCGGCTGACAAACAGTTGTGCACCACGCGCTTCTGGGCGAACTGCGTACAACACGCCACGAATGCGGTCGCCTGGGCGGAAGTTTTCACGCGGCAACATGTCTTCACGGCCAATAACGGCTTCGGCATTACTGCCCAGATCCAACGTTATGTTATCGCGGTTCACTTTCTTGACCACGCCGGTAACTATCTCGCCTTCCTGCTCACGGAACTGATCAACCACCATAGCACGCTCCGCCTCGCGTACTTTTTGTACAATAACCTGTTTGGCGGTTTGCGTTGTGATTCGGTCAAAAGTGACCGACTCTATTTGATCTTCGATATAGCCGCCCAAATCTACTTCTGGCTCTTCAAACTGAGCCGCTTCAAGCGTGATTTCACGTGTCGGTTGGGTGACTTCATTGACGACCAGCCAACGACGGAATGTATCAAAATCGCCTGTTTTGCGATCGATGCATACTCTCACATCGATATCCTGCTCGTATTTTTTCTTGGTTGCGGTCGCCAACGCAGTTTCCAGCGCCTCGAAAATTTTCTCACGCGGAACGGCTTTCTCATTAGAAACCGCTTCAACAACAGCCAGAATCTCTTTATTCATCCTAGTTGCCTCATCCAAACCTTAAAAGTGGGGTACCAGGTTCGCCTTCTGGATATTGCTCAGCGCGAACACCTCATCTTTGCCTTCCACGGTTACAGTGATCATCTCACCTTCTACGGATTTGATTATCCCCTGCCACTTGCGGCGATTCTGGACGGCCATACGCAATACCAAACTGACTTCCTCACCGGTAAAACGCTCATAGTGCTCTGCGGTGAAAAGCGGCCGATCCACACCAGGAGACGATACTTCCAGGTTATAGGCGACCGAGATGGGATCCTCAACGTCCATCACCGCACTGACCTGGTGGCTGACATCAGCACAATCATCAACAGTGATCCCATCTTCACTATCAATATAGATACGCAGTGTTGACTGGCGACCTCGAATGAACTCTATACCGACTAATTCATAGCCCAGAGCCTCAACAGGTGCTGAAATCATTTCTGTCAATTTTTGCTCTAATGTGGACAAGCCCACCCCCAAGACATAAAAAAAGGGCCTTATAGCCCAGTAATTCTGTTGTCAAATAACAAAAAACCCCGATATATCGGGGCTTTATGCAACTGGACCCTGTTACCGCATACTGTCGCGGCATAACTCACCATAAAGCATCTTTTCAAAACTTACTGTGAATTCAACGTTACCGTCAGAACATCTGTTTGAAAAAAGGCTTTTGGAAAGTTAGTTGGTTGCGGGGGCCGGATTTGAACCGACGACCTTCGGGTTATGAGCCCGACGAGCTACCAGGCTGCTCCACCCCGCGTCCGAAAACGTGGCAAATACTACGCTGACAACTACGAAATTGCAAGTTATCAATAGGATTGGTACCGAGGACGGGACTTGAACCCGTAAGCCCAATCGGGCACTACCACCTCAAGGTAGCGTGTCTACCAATTCCACCACCTCGGCATCACAACTTCTTTTCATAAACCGATGGTTAACAAAACCACCCGGTAAAAATCACTCGCTTTTATTTGGGAATATCACTTGACGGCGTTGCCGGTTTTTCGGGAACTACCTGCTCAACCTTTGCAGGTTGGCTGAGATTTTCCCATTCGCTGCTTTTTTTACTATGCCCAGAACTGAGATTCCCCAAGATAAGGCTGATAACAAAAAACAGTGTCGCAAGCAGTGCAGTCATTCGGGTCATGAAATTACCGGAGCCGCTCGAACCAAATAACGTCGCAGACGCCCCAGCTCCGAAAGACGCCCCCATGTCAGCACCTTTACCTTGCTGCAACATAATCAAACCAATCAGGCTGATTGCCACCAGAAGGAAAATGACTAAAAGAGCTTCGTACATAGCTGTACCCGTATTATCTTTCGCAGTAAAAGCGAACTGGTTCAAATTCTTGCGGAATAACCGCCGGCCATCCATACAGGATGTGTCACATCCCTTACAAATCGGGTCTGAATACTAACCAAAGCATTCGTGGTTAGCAAGGGTAATTTGGGAACATCACTCCGATTGAGGAAAAAAACATCGCCTCTCCCTTGTTCTAGGGATATTTCAACTTATCCACATGATTATATTGTCTTAATTCCCCAGCACACCCTTTTCGGCGAGGAAAGGTCGAACATCCCCGCCGGCGTGAAACTTGCTATCCCGCCGATTTGACAGCCTCGGCTATACGATGGGCCATTTCAGTTACCTGGACTTCATCCTCACCTTCCACCATGACTCTAATCAACGGCTCCGTACCCGACTTGCGCAATAGTACACGCCCTTTATTACCTAGTTGGGTTTCAACATCCTGAGTAATACGTTTTACCGACTCATGTTCCAGCGGATCATGCTCGCCAGAAAATCTTATGTTGACCAAGATCTGAGGAAACAGCTTCATTCCACTACATAGATCGTGAAGATTCATATGATTACGGGCCATCGCGGTAAGCACTTGCAGACCGGCTATAATGCCGTCTCCAGTAGTAGTTTTATCCAGCAAAATGACATGACCGGAGTTCTCCGCCCCCATACGCCAACCCTTTTCTTGCATCAGTTCAAGTACATATCGGTCTCCGACCTTCGCTCGAGCAAAAGGTATTCCCAGCTGTTTCAATGCCACTTCCAGGCCCATATTACTCATCAAGGTTCCAACCGCACCGCCACGCAATTGTCCTTGACGCAAAGCCTCTCGGGCGATGATATAGAGGATCTGGTCGCCATCAACCTTATTCCCCAGATGATCGACCATGATCAGTCGATCACCATCACCATCAAAAGCCAGACCTACATCGGCTTTATCTCTCAGCACACGTTCCTGAAGACTTTCCACATCCGTGGCACCACATTGCTGATTGATATTCATACCATCAGGTTCGCAACCAATGACTGTTACTTTAGCGCCAAGCTCGCGTAATACGCTGGGAGCAATATGATAAGTAGCGCCATTTGCGCAATCGACGACAATCTTAAGATTGTTCAGACTCAGCTCGTTGGGAAAAGTGCTCTTGCAGAACTCGATATAACGCCCGGCGGCATCGACAATACGGCTGGCTCGCCCCAACTCAGCCGACTCAACGCAAGTCAACGGTTTTTCCATTTCAGCTTCAATGGCTTCTTCCACTTCATCAGGCAATTTAGTGCCATCGATAGAAAAAAATTTGATGCCGTTGTCATAATACGGATTGTGCGAAGCGGAAATCACAATCCCAGCCTCAGCTCGAAAGGTTCGGGTCAGATAGGCTACTGCGGGAGTCGGCATAGGACCAGTAAAGGAAGCAGAAAGCCCAGCAGCAGCCAACCCGGCCTCCAGTGCAGACTCCAGCATATATCCAGAAATGCGGGTATCTTTGCCGATAATGATCTTTCTTGAGCCGTGACGAGCCAGCACTTTCCCTGCCGCCCAACCAAGTTTCAAAACGAAATCAGGCGTAATTGGCGTATCGCCGACTTTGCCACGAATACCGTCGGTACCAAAATATTTACGGCAGCTCATAATGTTATCTTCTATTCCTTCGCTGATAGTGTTGCTTCAACAATACGTAATGCATCTACGGTCGCTTTGACATCATGGACGCGAATAATCTGAGCACCTTTCATCGCGGCAATCACTGCACACGCAATACTTCCATAAACCCGCTCCCCTGGAGGAACATTCAATACTTGTCCAATCATGGATTTGCGGGACATACCAACCAGTAAAGGCAACCCAAAATGATGTAACTGTTCCAGGCATGCCAGCAACCGATAATTATGCTGCAAATCTTTACCAAAGCCGAATCCAGGATCCAGCAGCAATCGTTCCCGTTTGATGCCTGCATCTACGCATTGGGCGATATGATGCTCGAAAAATACCTCTACGTCGCTAAGCACATCATCATATTGGGGGGAATGCTGCATGGTTTGCGGCAAACCTTGCATATGCATCAGACAGATCGGAAGCCCTGTCGCAGCCGCTGCACTTATCGCACCGGGAAGTTGAAGTGACCGGATATCGTTGATCAAATGAGCCCCCACGTCGGCAGCGGCAGTAATAATTTCGGGCTTCGATGTATCAACCGAAATCCACACATCAAAACGACGAGACAAGGCATCAACTACCGGGATCACCCGTTCCAGTTCATCGTCAACGCTGACTTCGCCTGCCCCAGGGCGAGTAGATTCACCGCCAATATCAATGATTGCTGCACCGGCCGTAATCATGTCGTTCGCATGCCGAATGGCTGCATCCAATGTATTGTGCTTACCGCCATCGGAAAAAGAATCCGGCGTAACATTCAATATCCCCATGACCTGGGGACGAGATAAATCCAGCACGGCACCACGAGCTTTTAGTTGCATTCTCACACTCCTGCACTACCTCAAAACCACAAAGACTCAGTCCTGGTAGTAAAAAACCCCGGCAAGCCGGGGTTCAACATAAATTTCATTCTTTTTCAGCAGTCATGAAACTTTATTTATCATTAATCGGACCAGACATTGTGTTGTCCGTTCCCGTATCAGAGGGACGTTGTTCATCGCCTGACGAAGATGCTTTCGGGGCGCTTCCGCTGTTATCAGAGGAATTGCTGCCACCAGTTGTAGAGCCGGGTTCTTCCCAACCAGCAGGCGGACGAACATCCTTACGTGCCATGAGGTCGTCAATCTGAGGTGCATCAATGGTTTCATATTTCATCAACGCATCTTTCATGGAATGCAAAATATCCATGTTGGCCATCAGCAACTCACGAGCCCGTCTATAGTTTCTATCGATCAAAGATTTAACTTCCTGATCGATAATCCTAGCTGTCTCATCGGACATATGCTTGGCTTTAGCCACAGAGCGCCCGAGGAAAACTTCGCCCTCTTCTTCAGCATACAATAACGGCCCCAATTTTTCGGAGAACCCCCATTGAGTCACCATGTTACGTGCAATCGAAGTCGCGACTTTAATATCATTTGATGCGCCGGTAGATACGTGTTCAACACCATAAATGATCTCTTCGGCCAGACGACCACCATACAAGGTGGAAATCTGGCTTTCTAACTTCTGACGACTTGCACTAATCGCATCGCCTTCCGGCAGGAAGAACGTAACCCCCAGAGCTCGACCACGAGGAATAATTGTAACCTTATGAACCGGATCATGTTCAGGAACAAGGCGACCAATGATGGCATGGCCAGCTTCGTGGTAGGCCGTTGACTCTTTTTGAGCTTCCGTCATCACCATGGAACGACGCTCAGCCCCCATCATAATTTTGTCTTTCGCCTTTTCGAACTCAACCATAGAGACCACACGCTTGTTTCCACGTGCAGCAAACAATGCAGCCTCATTCACCAGATTCGCCAAATCAGCACCAGAAAAGCCTGGGGTACCTCGTGCAATCACAGAGGCATCAATGTCAGGAGACAAAGGAACCCGGCGCATATGGACTTTAAGAATCTGTTCACGCCCACGTACATCCGGCAGCCCGACAACAACCTGCCGGTCAAATCGGCCCGGCCGGAGCAACGCCGGGTCAAGAACATCAGGGCGGTTAGTAGCAGCAATTACAATAATGCCTTCATTACCTTCAAAACCGTCCATTTCCACCAGCATCTGATTCAGCGTCTGTTCGCGTTCATCATGACCGCCGCCAAGACCAGCACCACGTTGACGACCGACAGCATCGATTTCATCGATAAAGATGATGCAGGGTGCCGCTTTCTTGGCCTGCTCGAACATATCTCGAACACGGGAAGCACCGACACCAACGAACATCTCGACAAAATCAGAACCAGAAATAGTAAAGAAAGGTACTTTAGCTTCGCCAGCTATGGCCTTAGCCAATAAGGTTTTACCAGTCCCAGGAGGACCAACCATTAAAATGCCTTTAGGAATCTTACCGCCTAATTTCTGAAAACGGCTGGGTTCACGCAAATACTCAACCAGTTCAGCGACCTCTTCTTTTGCTTCGTCACATCCAGCAACATCGGCAAAAGTCGTCTTTATCTGATCTTCAGTAAGCATGCGTGCCTTGCTTTTACCAAAAGACATAGCCCCTTTACCACCACCGCCCTGCATCTGACGCATGAAGAAAATCCAAACGCCAATCAACAACAGCATCGGGAACCACGAAATGAAGATGGTCGCCAGGAAGCTTTGCTCCTCAGGAGGTTCACCAACCACTTTCACACTTTTGGTCAGGAGGTTATCCAGCAACTTGGGATCTTGGACAGGGATATATGTGGTGTATCGGCTGCTGTCTTTTTTGACAACATTAATCTCGCGTCCGTTAATGCGTGCTTCACGGACCTGATCCTGATTCACTTCCGTTAAAAAGGTTGAATAATCCACCCTACGGCCATTCGACTCGCTGGGCCCAAAGCTCTGGAATACGGACATCAGCACCACCGCAATGACCAACCAGAGAATCAGGTTTTTCGCCATGTCACTCAAGGGATGAACCTCATATTACATCTGTGTTAAAAAATAGCGTCAGGTTACTACAGTTTGCGACCTGTCGCTACAATGTACACCTCACGAGAACGGGCGCGTGAGGCTTCTGGCTTACGAATCTTCACTGTCGTAAACAGGGTGCGAATCTCTCTGAGATACTCATCGAAACCTTCACCCTGAAATACTTTCACTACAAAACTGCCTCCCGGCGCTAATACATCCCGGCACATTCCCAACGCCAGTTCCACCAAATACATGGCCCTGGGAATGTCTACTGCAGGAGTACCACTCATGTTGGGCGCCATATCAGACATCACAACCTGAACCTTTTCATCGCCAACACGTTCCAGCAGAGTTTTCAGCACCAATTCATCACGAAAATCTCCCTGAAGGAAATCGACACCAACAATCGGATCCATAGGGAGGAGATCACACGCGATAATGCGCCCGTTTCCGCCAATCTGACTGACCACATATTGAGACCATCCGCCGGGAGCAGCCCCTAGGTCGACAACTGTCATCCCAAGTTTGAATAGCTTGTCAGACTGTTGTAATTCATCAAGTTTAAACCATGCGCGAGAGCGAAGCCCTTTTTTCTGCGCCTGTTGCACATATTTGTCACTAAAGTGTTCCTGCAACCAGCGGGTGGAACTTGCAGAACGCTTTTTGTTAGCCATCGATTTCCCAACTATTCTTAAATAAGGCGCTTTCGGTACATGAAACGTCTCGATCACCACCAATTACCACCGTCAGATTGGTGATAATTACCAGATGGCGGTAGAATGATCCGTTTTCAATCCTAACCTAAGCAAAAAAGACAATGAACCTGAGTAACAAACAAAAACAGCACCTGAAAGGCTTGGCTCACCCGCTAAAACCGGTTGTCATGCTTGGCAACAACGGCCTGACCGAAGGCGTACTGGCCGAAATAGAACAGGCGCTGGAGCATCATGAGCTGATTAAAGTCAAGATTGCTGCTGAAGACCGCGAAACCAAAGGGCTTATCATTGATGCCATTCTGCGCGAAACTGGCGCCAGTAATGTTCAAGTTATCGGCCACACGCTGGTACTTTACCGTGCGTCAACCGACCGAAAAATCGTGTTGCCACGATAACATTTTTCAGCCGGGGCTACCCGTTTCATTTTCGTCGCAAAGTGCCATGACTGAGGACGAGAGAAAAGGCCGCATGCGGCCTTTTTCTATTCTTTACAAAACCGCCGGCGCAAAGTCCAACGTCTTGCATCAAAGATATTCCACCTTCAAAATCTCATATTCGACAGCCCCACCCGGAGTTGAGATGGTGACGACATCATCCGTCTCCTTACCAATCAAGCCGCGGGCTATGGGGGAATTGACAGAAATCAGATTCTGCTTGATGTCGGCCTCATCGTCACCAACGATTCGATAAGTCTGCTCTTCGTCGCTATCCACGTTCAACACGGTAACCGTCGCACCAAAAATGACGCGACCTGTCGCCGACATTTTGGTGACATCAATGACCTGTGCATTAGAAAGTTTGGCCTCAATCTCCTGAATGCGCCCTTCACAGAATCCTTGCTGCTCACGAGCAGCGTGGTATTCCGCATTTTCTTTCAAATCACCGTGTTCGCGGGCTTCGGCAATTGCTGCAATGATTTCCGGCCGACGGACCGTCTTCAAATGCTCAAGTTCCTGACGTAACTTTTCAGCACCACGCAATGTCATCGGAAATTGCTTCATATCGTCACTACCTCTAAAAAAATCCGAACGGCCCAATAACCGTTACTCTCACGCACTCAACCTCCGCGATAGAGTGTTTCCATGCCAGTGCTTGCTGACAATTTAAACAAAAACAACCCGGCCCGGAATGTTTCTTCCAGGCCAGAGGCTGTTTTGCATTTTGATACGCATTTTACCCCAGAGTTCACTGGGGGTCATCGTTTACTTTAGACCATGATGCGCCGTAGTATGACCACACGTTACCCTGTACTTGACTGAGATTATGCGTTTTTCATCGATTCTTATCGGCATTGCCAGTTCTTTTCTTCTGTATACAAGCGCCCATGCGGCCACGGTTGAAGACCATATAAAATACTTACCAGACGGCGCAAACCTGGCAATGATAGTGCAGAAAATCGGGGCAACTACACCGACCATTGATTATCACAGCAATCAGATGGCATTGCCGGCCAGTACACAAAAAGTGATTACCGCTCTGGCGGCCTTGCTGCAACTGGGGCCAGACTATCGCTTTATTACGACCATGGAAAGCCACGGCACGATCACCAACAGCGTTCTACGCGGTAATCTGATCGTTCGTTTCAGCGGCGACCCAACGCTGAAACGTCAACAGATCCGCAGTATGATCCAGGATCTCAAAAAACGCGGTCTTCGCGAGATCGCGGGTGATGTCCTCATCGACACATCCGTTTTTGCCAGTCACGATAAAGCTCCCGGATGGCCCTGGAATGATATGACGCAATGCTTTAGCGCTCCGCCCGCCGCAGCCATCGTCGACAGAAACTGCTTCTCTGTTTCACTTTACAGCGCCCCTAAAGCAGGCGAAACCGCTTTTATACGAGTGGCGTCCTATTATCCGGTTCAGATGTTCAGCGAAGTCCGCACGCTGGCTAAAGGCTCTCCTGATGCGCAGTATTGCGAGCTCGATGTCGTCCCTGGCGAACTCAACCGCTTCACACTCACCGGCTGTCTGACCCAACGCCCAGATCCTTTACCTTTGGCATTTGCTATTCAAGATGGCGCCAGCTATGCGGGAGCCATCGTCAAAGATGAGCTGGCACAGGCGGGTATAAATGTAACAGGTAATCTACGCCGACAAACCCTTCCAGGAACAGTGGGAACCGTATTAACCCAAACACAGTCCGAGCCGCTGCATGACCTACTGACAACTATGTTGAAAAAGTCAGACAACATGATTGCCGATACTGTTTTTCGTACGATAGGACACGAAAGGTTTAAGGTGCCAGGTACATGGCGAGCTGGCGCCGACGCTGTCCGCCAAATACTGAGACAAAAGGCTGGAGTAAATTTGGATAACAGCATCATCGTAGACGGTTCCGGCTTATCACGTCACAACCTGATTGCGCCAGCCACCATGATGCAGGTACTACAATATATTGCCCAACACGACAGCGAACTAAACTATATCAAAATGCTGCCACTGGCAGGCTACGACGGCACCCTGCGCTACCGCGGAGGATTGCATGAAGCAGGTTTGGACGGCAAAGTCTCGGCGAAGACAGGCGCACTTCAAGGGGTCTATAACCTGGCCGGTTTTATTACAACCGCAAGCGGTCAGCGTCTGGCTTTCGTACAATATCTTTCTGGCTATGCCGTGCCACCAGAGGATCAGAAAGAGCGCAGAATCCCTCTGGTGAGATTTGAGACCCATCTCTATAAGGATATTTACCAGAGCAATTGATTATTAAATAAAAATCCCCTTATCCATCAATTAGATAAGGGGATCGAATACCACTAACAAGCAAATCTCTACTATGCAGGTGATGTGGAAGTCAAACCGATGTATTAACGCTGATAGATAATTTCAACGCCTTCGTCATCGTCTTCATCCCAGTCATCATCCAAATCCTCTTCCATATCCTCGTCAGCAGATTCCAGTTGCTCACGATGATAATCATCCCACATGAACTCGACCTTTTGGGATGCTGCAGCTCCCTCTTCCGTTTCCATGATTTTGGGATTGGCGTTGAGGAAACTCATGACATCCCAGCATAGCGCATTCACGCCTGCGCGATTGGCCGCGGACACCAGGTAATATTTACCTTCCCACCCCAAAGCATTGGCAATCTCTTTAGCCCGCTTTTCGCCTTCAGCGTGATCCAGTAGATCCACCTTGTTGAATACCAACCAGCGAGGTTTCTCAGCCAATGTTGCGCTATAACTATGCAACTCATTCACGATCACCTTGGCATTCTGGATCGGATCAGATTCATCCATAGGCGCCAGATCGATCAGGTGCAACAAAACACGACAACGCTCCAGATGACGGAGAAAACGGATCCCCAGACCGGCGCCTTCGGATGCACCTTCGATTAATCCGGGAATATCGGCAATAACAAAACTTTGCTCGCTATCCATACGAACCACGCCCAGACTAGGAACCAGCGTCGTAAACGGATAATCAGCCACTTTCGGCTTGGCAGCGGAGACAGCCCGGATAAATGTAGATTTACCGGCATTTGGCAACCCCAGCATGCCGACATCCGCCAACAACAGCAATTCCAGCAATAACTCTCGTTCTTCTCCTGGCGTACCACTAGTCTTTTGACGCGGAGCACGATTCACCGATGACTTGAAGCGAGTATTCCCTAATCCATGCCAGCCCCCCTTGGCGACTAGCAAACGCTGCTGATGACGTGTCATATCGCCAAGGATCTCGTCCGTGCCTTTATCACGAATTCGTGTGCCTACCGGAACTTTGATGACAATATCCTTGCCACGTTTACCGGTACAGTCACGGCTCTGACCATTCTGCCCACGTTCAGCGCGAAACGATTTCTCGAAACGGTAATCAATCAGGGTATTGAGGTTCTCATCAGCCAGCAGGTACACGTCGCCGCCGTCGCCGCCGTCGCCGCCGTCCGGCCCGCCATTAGGGATATATTTCTCACGGCGGAAACTGACGCAGCCGTTGCCACCGTCACCAGCCACGACAAGAATGGTGGCCTCATCTACAAACTTCATGAACTGTCTCCGAAAAAAACCAATAGAGAATGATCGATTTGCCTGATGGTTATTGGTTCTCTTTGGTATAACTATTTGATTTCTGGCAACATCAATGAAAACGTGACCAATAAAAAACCGATGCATCAGAATTGTTCTGATAAAGGGGGGCAGATTGTACCTGCTCGGAGTAAAAATTTCACCTGTATTAAAAATAAACAGCAGAAATAAATGGGCGATTGGATATATAAACGATTACCGCCCGATAATACGGTGCCCAATAGCCGAAAACATGGCCCCAGCTACAACAACAAACGCCCCTATATAACCAAGCGGATTCAGCTCAAGTGACGCAAAAACAGAAGGCCAGACAAGCGCCAGAATATCTGAGAAAAATAAGGTAAATAGTGGGGTAAGGGTAATAATGGCACTTACCTGAGCAGCCTGCCAACGTGCCATAGCTTCAGCCAGCGCACCATATCCGACCAGCGTATTGATTCCGCAAAACAACAAACAAACCAGTTGCCAGTTGCTTAATTGAAAAATTGCCCACGGCTTTGCCAGCGGAGTAATACAGAGAGCGCATAGCGCATATAACAGAAACAACAATTGTTGCGACGATAACCGTCGAAGCAACACTTTTTGAGCCACACCATAAGATACCCAGACTGTGGCAGCCGCCATACCCAGTAATACGCCCAAAGTATAATCAGTAAGCCGAGTAAGTATTTCAACCAAACTGGAGTTAAAAAACATCACCAGGCCAGAAATTAAGATGATTACACCGATGACCTGATTTAGACGCATCCTCTCTTTCAGAATAAAAACACTGGCAATCATCATTCCGACAGGAGATAACTGACCGATAACCTGTGAAGTTGTTGGGCTCAAGTAGCGCAGCGATGAGCTGAACAGCATGAAGTTTCCCAACAGTCCTCCAGTAGCGATAAACAGCAAAATCCACCAACGCTGATGATTAAACAACCTAACAGTCGGCAAATTACCTTTGGCACGAAGAAACAGCCACAGACCAACGGACGCAATCACGAAACGATACCAAACTACGGTATAGGGCTCCATGTTGGCCAAAACTTGCTTCATCGCTATTGGCAATGCGCCCCAGCATACAGCAGTGGTCAATGCCAGGCTCAATCCGATGCCAGCATTCTGTTTCATTATGATGGCTTATCCAAGTTGTTCTACTGTTATGCCCCGAAATAGAAAAAGCCCTGCAACAAGTTGCAGGGCTTAAAGCTCTAGCCTGTATCGTCAATTATTCAGCAACAATGCTGACATATTTACGATTTTTAGGGCCTTTAACTTCGAACTTAACTTTACCGTCAGACAGCGCAAACAGAGTATGGTCTTTGCCACAACCTACATTGCTACCTGCGTGGAACTTAGTACCGCGCTGGCGAATGATAATGCTACCAGCCAACACTGCTTCTCCGCCAAAGCGCTTTACACCAAGACGTTTACTTTCTGAATCACGGCCGTTACGAGTTGAACCGCCAGCTTTTTTGTGTGCCATTAATCCGCTCTCCTAAAACTTAAGCGCTGATGCCGGTGATTTTCACGTCAGTAAACCACTGACGGTGACCAGCCTGCTTACGGTAATGCTTACGGCGACGGAACTTAACGATCTTCACTTTTTCGCCACGACCATGAGCAATAACTTCAGCCTTGATCTTCCCGCCGTCCACGAAGGGAACACCGATTTTGACGTCATCACCATTAGCAACCATCAGAACCTGGTCAAACTCAACAGCTTCACCAGTTGCGATGTCCAGCTTTTCCAAGCGAACAGTCTGGCCTTCGCTTACTCGGTGTTGTTTACCACCACTTTGGAAAACTGCGTACATAAAAAACTCCGCTCTCTGCATGCCCACATGAATTATTCAGTATTCAGAGCACGCTATAAATATTCACAATAGGGCGCGAATTCTACGCAAAAAACCAGCTGATGACAAGCCTTGAATCCATCAACGTGAAGAAAAAGAATACAACCCATTAACTGCCGTTTATCTGCTCCATTTTTCAAGTACAATCAAGGCTACCACCCCCTATTTAGTGCCGATATAAACTACAAATTTACGGCAACATTGAACTCTTTAGCTGGCAAAAACGATGAACCTAGAGCAAATTACAGCGTTAAGCGCACAGGATATGGCCGCCGTCAATCAAATCATTCTGGAACAGCTCAATTCCGATGTCGCGCTGATTAATCAATTAGGACATTACATTATCAGCGGCGGAGGAAAACGTATCCGCCCCATGATTGCGGTACTTGCAGCCAGAGCACTGAATTATCAAGGAAATAAACATATAACAGTCGCAGCGCTGATCGAGTTTATCCATACAGCAACACTTTTACATGATGACGTTGTCGATGAGTCAGACATGCGCCGGGGTAAAGCTACCGCTAACGCCGCATTCGGAAACGCCGCCAGCGTGTTGGTCGGTGATTTTATCTACACTCGTGCATTTCAAATGATGACGAGCCTGTCTTCTCTGCGCGTACTGGCCGTTATGTCCGACGCGGTTAACGTCATAGCCGAAGGTGAAGTGCTGCAATTAATGAACTGCAACGATCCAGACATCACTGAAGAGAGCTATATGCGCGTAATTTACAGTAAAACCGCGCGCTTATTTGAGGCTGCCGCCCAGTCTTCCGCCATTCTGGCTGATGCTGATACCACATGCGAAAACGCTTTACGGGATTATGGCCGCTATCTGGGAACCGCATTCCAATTGATTGATGACTTACTGGATTATAATGCGGACGGCAAAACGCTCGGCAAAAACACCGGCGATGATCTGAATGAAGGGAAACCCACCCTACCGCTACTGCACGCCATGCATCACGGCAATCCGGAACAACGCCGTATGATCCGTCAAGCGATCGAACAAGGTAATGGGCGTCACCTATTGATTCCTGTGCTGGCAGCCATGCAGGAATGCGGTTCGTTGGAATACACCCGTCAACGTGCGGAAGAAGAAGCAGACAAAGCGATTGCCGCATTACAATGCCTGCCGCGCAGTGATTTCAAAACCGCGCTGGAAAGCCTGGCACATCTGGCGGTCCAGCGTGATTACTAATTCTGCCGTGTCTACTACTCTATCATTCCCTTCGGTCTGCTGTTGAGGCAGGCCAGTAGAGGTATCGCACCTTCTCTTAGAATCAAGTCAATGAGGTGCTCACGCTCAGCGGCTGACAGCTGATTGAAAGTCTCCATCCAAATTGATAATTGTTCCGAATCGTTCATGACAGAATAAGCCGGGTAGCTTTCCTGCAAAGTATGTCTGACGTTATCAGGCAAGCTCCAGAGTGAATACTCAACGCCTTTTCCCTGAACACCTTTGAGTTTCCGCCTTGCCCATCCTTTCACATTGGCCTGCTTATTCACCCCCTGCCGGGTTGTCGGCAGGCCCGCTACACCCAATAATTCCTTCGTTGCGAACCATTCTTTCTTCATCTAAATACTCCCTTTGATACCCTTCCATTTATTAAGAAACAAACAAACCACAATAGGAGTTAAGTTTCCACATAATAGACTAATTTTATCCAAACATCTAATGAGTTCACGTTAGAACAAGGCTAATCGACAGCGCCAGATGGAATAAAAGGGTGTAAAGCTACGTAAGGGGGAGCGGAACCACTCCATACTCAACGTGTGCGGAATGGTCCGGTAGCGGTATTATTCAGAAAAATCTTTTATTAAAGAAGCAACACTTGAATTGGTCAATCCAAGCTGTTTTAGCGTCGCGGAGACACCTTCCCGCATGATAAATGCAATCAGTTTTTCACGTTCCGGCACCGATAGCTGCTGATAAATTTGAATCCAGACAGATAGCATATCCGACGATTTCACCGAATATTCTCCTGATGTTTCCTGTATAAGCAGCGTCTGCTGAACAGTTTGTGGCAAACTGTGGATCGAATATTCCACACCGCGCCCTTGCACACCTTTGCGTCGACGTTTTTCCCAACCATCTTCTCGGGCCCGCTTGTTCAATCCTTGCCTTGATTTAGGCAGTCCGCCAACACCAACCAATTCGCTGGTCGCAAACCACTCTTTTTTCATGTCCTTTTCATCCCGATAGTGCCATTCGTTACACACGCAGTTCCATTTGGAAATTAATTGGAAATATTCAGGAAATTGATGCTATATTATTTCCAAATAATGATTCCTGGTTAACGAAACCATTCACCATGAAACGTTAGTTATACCATTAATACGCTGTCGTCTTATAGCAATAAGGGAAGGATTATGAATTCAAGGAAAAATGATTGGCATCCTGCCGATATTATTGCGGCGCTAAGAAAAAAAGGAACAACACTTGCAGCGGTTTCTCGGGCGGCCGGGTTGAGTTCATCAACATTAGCTAACGCATTATCCCGACCGTGGCCAAAAGGAGAATGGTTGATCGCGGATGCACTAGGCATCCATCCTGCTGAGATCTGGCCAAGCCGTTACTATGATCATATAACCAATGAATTACTCGATCGTAAAAAACTGATTCGTCCCCACTAACGGCTGGATACAGTAAACCCATAAAAAGGCCGGAGATACTGTTGATCTCCGGCCTTTTTAAAACAAACAGGCAGGTTATTTATTGACGAACACTTCACCCTGCACGATATCTTGCTTCAATGTATCGAGCATGCTGACCAGAGATTGTTGTTCATAAGCGCTGAGTGCCCCTATCTCTCTACGCTCCATGATCCCTTCTTTTCCCAGCAACAATGGCTGAGCAAAGAAACGAGCAAACTTGCCGTCACTTTCCACATAAGCGCATTCGACAACACCGCTTTCGCCTTGCAAAGCGCGAACCAGTGACAACCCAAAGCGAGCAGCGGCTTGGCCCATTGACAATGTTGCAGAGCCGCCGCCGGCTTTAGCTTCAACGACTTCAGTCCCAGCATTCTGAATACGCTTGGTCAAAGCAACCACTTCCTGCTCAGAGAGGTCGACGCCGGGAATCTGGGAAAGCAAAGGCAATATAGTGACCCCAGAATGCCCACCAATAACAGGCACATCGATTTCCTGGGGATGCTTTCCCTTCAACTCAGCAACAAAAGTATTTGAACGAATAATATCGAGCGTCGTGACGCCGAAGAGTTTATTTCTGTCATAAACTCCCGCTTTTTTAAGCGTCTCAGCGGCAATAGCTACCGTCGAATTAACAGGGTTGGTAATGACACAGATACAGGCTTTAGGACAAGTGCGGGCAATCTGCTCTACCAGGTTACGCACAATTCCGGCATTTACATTAAAAAGATCGGAACGATCCATGCCAGGTTTACGAGCCACTCCCGCAGAAATCAGTACGATATCCGCGCCTACCAACGCCGGGGTGGCGTCTTCACCGCAAAACCCTTTGATGTTGACTGCTGTTGGAATATGACTCAAATCAACAGCAACACCTGGAGTCACGGGAGCAATGTCATAGAGCGACAATTCTGAACCTGAAGGAAGCTGGGTTTTGAGGAGAAGAGCAAGGGCTTGACCAATACCGCCTGCGGCTCCTAGAACTGCAACTTTCATCCTAAACTCCTTATTATCTTATTAATTAAAAGTACCGTGGATTCATTTAGTTATAACCATGCGTATTTAATTGACAAGCAGGTGGAACTGTTTTTGGCGAGGATAAACACGCATACGGTGATCGGGCGCTATGTAATTAATAATAAACTAATAATACGTATAAAAACTGAAAGGTAAGTAAAGTTACAGGTAATGGCGCCGAACACCGACATGAGCCCACGACAGGTTAACCATTTTGTTGCATTACAACATGCACCACTCTCTAAACAACATCATTTTGATAACATTTCATTTACTTTTTTGTGAGAGAGAGCACAGAACCAAATACTTCAAATCGCGTGATGTTTTGTCTCTTAAAAATGAAAAGGCGTTCCATAGCAATACGACTCCACAGGCAAAAATATTGCATAAAAATTCATTTATATGCATAATGCGGAGAATGATTAATCCAATTACCCCGGTGCCGAATGCGAAATTCAACAAAACAAGAAGATTTGGTAAAAGCGTTCAAAGCGTTACTAAAAGAAGAAAAATTCAGTTCTCAAAGTGAAATTGTGCAAGCGCTGCAGGACGATGGGTTTGAAAATATCAACCAATCGAAGGTTTCCCGCATGCTGACAAAGTTCGGTGCGGTCAGAACCCGCAATGCCAAGATGGAAATGGTTTATTGCTTGCCCGCAGAGCTGGGGGTACCGACGACAACCAGTCCATTGAAAAATCTGGTACTGGATGTCGATCACAACGATGCGGTAGTCGTTATTCATACCAGCCCCGGCGCCGCTCAGCTTATTGCTCGTTTACTGGATTCGCTAGGCAAATCTGAAGGGATCCTCGGCACCATTGCCGGCGACGATACTATATTTACCACGCCGGCAAAGGGCTTCAGTGTCAAACAGCTCTACGAGGCCATTCTGGTTTTGTTTGAGCAAGAGCTCTGAAAAAACATCCGTGTTGTACCATTCAAGCCGGCCCGGCAGAAAATTCAAGGGAAGTTCCCAGCGGCGAGCTCTCAGCGGAAATTTCCCCTTTAGCCAAATCGGCATCGGGCCGCACAGTATTTCCTTATTTATGGACAATGTTGCTTCTCACACCGGGGGTAAATCAGCCAGCGGCCAACGAGGCCTGACGCTTATCCCTAAATCGCTCATCGTCCCCTGTTGAAGGCGTACTGCGCCAGCATAAGCAATCATTGCACCGTTATCGGTACAAAACGCAGGACGAGCATAAAACACCTCGCCACCACGCTTATTCATCATCTCTGCCAGTTTCTGGCGTAATGTTTGGTTAGCGCTGACGCCTCCGGCGATCACCAGACGACGAAACCCGGTTTCATCCAGTGCCCGACGACATTTAATCGCCAGCGTATCGACGACAGCATCTTCAAACGCTCGCGCGATATCCGCCTGGGTTTGCGGGTCATTCCCATTTTCACGAATGGTATTGGCGGCAAACGTTTTCAAACCTGAAAAACTGAAATCCAACCCCGGACGATCCGTCATTGGGCGGGGAAAAACAAACCGTCCATGCTGGCCGGCCTGCGCCATCTTCGATAACAAGGGCCCGCCGGGATAATCCAACCCTAACAGTTTGGCCGTTTTATCAAATGCTTCGCCTGCCGCGTCGTCAATAGACTCCCCCAGCAGTAGATACTTACCGACCCCTGTTACGCTAATCAACTGGGTATGCCCGCCGGAAACCAACAACGCGACAAAAGGGAAATAAGGGGGATTGTCTTCCAACATAGGTGCCAACAGATGGCCTTCCATATGATGAACGGCCACGGCCGGCACATTCCAGGCAAATGCCAGCGCTCGGCCAACCGTAGCACCAACCAGCAAAGCCCCAACCAAACCGGGCCCGGCAGTATAGGCAACGCCATCAATATCGCCTTTATTTAAACCGGCGTCTCGCAACGCGGCCTGAATGAGGGGAACGGTCTTACGAACATGATCACGTGACGCCAATTCCGGCACTACGCCGCCATAATCCGCATGCAGCTTAACCTGGCTGTAAAGCTGGTTAGCCAACAGGCCTGCCCGCGTGTCATAAATCGCTACGCCGGTTTCGTCGCAGGAAGTCTCTATACCCAATACGCGCATTACTGTAATTACTCTCATTTCTTGACTGGCTGTACGCCTGGCGCCGGTTGCGTCGGGCGGCGGGTAGTCTACCATACCCCCTGTGAATTATAGGCACGGAAGGCCGTAAAATGGTTTATGTTTGTTCACGGGCTTTACAAACGCGACGCGATTGCAGTAGAATTCCGCACCATTTTGAAAAGGCTGGCACAGGCCAGCAACATACCGATTTATTGAGGTGAGAGGCACATGCCGGTAATTAAAGTACGTGAAAACGAGCCGTTCGACGTAGCTCTGCGTCGCTTCAAGCGTTCCTGTGAAAAAGCAGGTGTATTGGCTGAAGTTCGTCGTCGTGAGTTCTATGAAAAACCGACTACTGAACGTAAACGCGCAAAAGCTTCTGCTGTTAAGCGTCATGCCAAGAAGCTGGCTCGAGAAAACGCACGCCGCACTCGTCTGTATTAATTTTCTGGGGTTTTCCCCTCCGCGTGATTAATCCGCAGACTTAGCAGTTGCATACGAAGGCCGTGCTTTCCGAAAGGAATGCGCGGCTTATTGTCGTTTATAAGCTATGACAGGGGCTTATGGCTGGACGTATTCCGCGCGTATTCATTAATGACCTGCTGGCTCGCACCGATATCATCGATCTGATCGATGCACGTGTGAAGCTGAAAAAGCAGGGCAAGAATTATCATGCGTGTTGTCCGTTCCACCATGAAAAAACACCGTCATTCACTGTTAATGGTGACAAACAGTTCTATCACTGCTTTGGCTGTGGCGCTCACGGCAATGCCATTGATTTCCTGATGAATTATGATCGTCTGGAATTTGTTGAAAGCATTGAAGAACTGGCGGCCATGCATGGCCTCGAAGTGCCTTACGAAGCGGGAACCGGGCCAAGTCAACTGGAGCGCCATCAGCGACAAAGCCTTTATGAACTCATGGCGCAATTGAGCGTGTTTTACCAGCAGACTCTTGACCAACCGGCCGGGCGCGCTGCCAGAGAATACCTGAACAAACGCGGTCTGAGCGATGATGTCATCAAACAGTTCGCTATTGGCTGTACGCCATCGGGTTGGGACAACGTACTAAAACGCTTCGGTAGAAGCAGTGAAGACCGCAGTACGTTGACAGATGCAGGCATGCTGGTAACGAACGAACAAGGTCGCAGCTATGATCGTTTCCGCGATCGGGTCATGTTCCCTATTCGTGATAAACGCGGTCGAGTCATTGCGTTTGGCGGCCGGGTTATGGGAGACGGCACGCCCAAATACCTTAACTCGCCGGAAACAGAGGTTTTCCATAAAGGGCGGCAGTTGTACGGCCTTTATGAATCACAGCAGAAACATCCGGATCTGAAAAAGCTTCTGGTTGTAGAAGGCTATATGGATGTTGTGGCGCTGGCTCAGTTTGGCGTCGACTATGCGGTGGCATCGTTGGGAACATCGACCACGGCTGATCACATTCAGTTACTCTTCCGCGCCACAGACCAGGTCGTTTGTTGTTATGACGGAGACAGAGCCGGTCGCGATGCGGCATGGCGTGCGCTGGAGACGGCGCTTCCCTATCTGGATGACGGTCGGCAGTTGCGTTTTATGTTCCTGCCGGATGGCGAAGATCCGGATACGCTAGTACGTAAAGAGGGAAAAGCGGCATTTGAACAGCGTATCGAACAGGCTATGCCGCTATCGGCGTTTCTGTTCGATACATTGTTGCAGCAAGTCGATATGAGCACGCCCGACGGTCGGGCCAAGCTCAGTACGCTGGCGCTGCCGTTGATAAGTCAGGTTCCCGGCGAAACGCTGCGTCTGTATCTGCGTCAGCAACTGGGGCAAAAGCTGGGGTTGTTGGATGACAGCCAACTTGATCGACTGATGCCCAGGATCTCCGAGCAGGCGTCGTCCTACCAGCCTCCCCGGCTAAAAGTCACAACTATGCGTATACTGATAGGACTTTTAGTGCAGCATCCGAGACTGTCGGCAGAAGTGCCGGATCTTTCTCTGGAAGGCATTGAAGAAAACCGAATGCCCGGGCTGAGCCTGTTTCTGGATGTGGTGAAAACCTGCAGCGAAAGCCCAGGAATGAGTATGGGATTGTTACTGGAAAAATATCGTGACAGCCCATACCGCAGACAGCTTGAAACTCTGGCGTCTTGGAACCATATGATCGAAGAAGAAGAGCTCGAAGAAAAATTCAGAATCAGTCTGGCAGAGCTTTACGATCAATTGTTGCAACAACGGCTGGAAGCGCTGATCGCCCGCGACAGAACCCACGGGCTGAATGCCCAAGAGCGCAAAGAACTTTGGTCACTGCAGTTGGCGCTGACCAGGAAAAACTGATTACCCGAGGCTTAACTGCCGATAAATAGTAGGGTCGAGCCCTACAGAGTGCCGTTCAGGGGCAACGGCGATAAGAAAATTACCCCTAATGTTATTGTTAGTGCTTTACGCTAACCAACACCAACCTCAATATTCTGAAGTGTGGATATCGTCTTATGGAGCAAAACCCGCAGTCACAGCTCAAGCTACTTGTCACTCGTGGTAAGGAGCAAGGCTATCTGACCTATGCTGAGGTCAATGACCATCTGCCGGAAGATATCATCGACTCCGATCAGATCGAAGACATCATCCAGATGATTAATGACATGGGCATCCAGGTAATGGAGGAAGCGCCGGATGCCGATGATCTTATGCTGGCTGAGAACACCGCCGATGAAGATGCCGCAGAAGCAGCAGCGCAGGTGCTATCCAGCGTAGAATCTGAAATCGGGCGCACCACCGACCCGGTACGTATGTATATGCGTGAAATGGGGACCGTCGAACTCCTGACTCGTGAAGGAGAAATCGATATCGCCAAACGCATCGAAGACGGCATCAATCAGGTACAGTGCTCCGTAGCCGAATATCCGGAAGCGATCACCTACCTGCTTGATCAGTACGATCGCGTTGAAGCCGGCGAAAGCCGTCTATCCGATCTCATCACCGGCTTTGTCGATCCCAATGCGGAAGAGGATCTGGCCGCCGCAGCGCCTGAAAGCACTGAACTGGAAGGCGAAGAGATTGAAGACGAAGAAGAAGACGAAGAAGAAGACGGCGACAATTCCGATAGCGATGACGATAACAGCATCGATCCGGAGCTGGCCCGCCAAAAATTCACCGAATTGCGTGAACAATACGAAGCGACTCGTCTGAGCATTAAGGCGCATGGCCGCAGCCATCAGTCCGCGATCGACGAGATCAACAAGTTGTCCGAAGTCTTCAAACAGTTCCGTCTGGTACCGAAACAGTTCGATCTGCTGGTCAACAGCATGCGCTCCATGATGGATCGTGTCCGCACGCAAGAACGTTTGATCATGAAGCTGTGCGTTGAGCAATGCAAAATGCCGAAGAAAAACTTCATGACGATGTTCACCGGCAACGAAACTAGCATCAAGTGGTTCGAAGCTGCGCTGGCGATGGGTAAACCCTGGTCTGAAAAACTGCGTGAAGTCACCGACGACGTTGAACGCAGCCTGCTGAAACTGCAACAGATCGAGGAAGAAACCGGCCTGACTATCGAACAAGTGAAAGACATCAACCGCCGTATGTCGATTGGTGAAGCCAAAGCGCGTCGCGCCAAGAAAGAGATGGTGGAAGCCAACCTGCGTCTGGTTATTTCGATTGCCAAGAAATACACCAACCGCGGCCTTCAGTTCCTGGATTTGATTCAGGAAGGCAACATTGGCCTGATGAAAGCGGTAGATAAGTTCGAATACCGTCGTGGCTACAAGTTCTCCACTTACGCCACCTGGTGGATTCGGCAGGCAATCACTCGTTCCATTGCGGATCAGGCGCGCACCATACGTATTCCGGTGCATATGATTGAGACCATCAACAAACTCAACCGTATTTCCCGTCAGATGCTGCAGGAAATGGGCCGTGAGCCTACCCCGGAAGAACTGGCCGAACGCATGCTGATGCCGGAAGACAAGATCCGCAAGGTGCTGAAAATCGCCAAAGAGCCGATCTCCATGGAAACGCCGATTGGCGACGATGAAGACTCGCATTTGGGCGATTTCATTGAGGACACCACGCTGGAGCTGCCGCTGGATTCCGCAACCTCGGAAAGCCTGCGTTCTGCCACCCATGACGTGCTGGCCGGTTTGACGGCTCGCGAAGCGAAGGTGTTACGCATGCGTTTCGGTATCGATATGAACACCGACCACACGCTGGAAGAAGTGGGCAAGCAGTTTGACGTTACCCGTGAACGTATCCGTCAGATTGAAGCCAAGGCACTG
>NZ_CM001857.1:3916188-3986760 GCF_000400505.1 Musicola paradisiaca NCPPB 2511
TCATCCGAGCCGCTCCGAAGTGCTGCGCAGCTTCCTGGACGACTAATACCGACATTCTTTTGTCTACGATAAAAAACCCCGGCCCGCCGGGGTTTTTTATGCTCATAGCATCGCTATTCGGGCAGCAGCCTCTATCTGCGGCTTGATAACCGGGATTCATGAATCAGAACAACGATCTGTACTGCATAGAAAACGAGCATATGACCACGCGGCTATAGACCTGACTTTGCCGATTACCCTATAATCGGCAGCCATTCGGCCCCTTAGCTCAGTGGTTAGAGCAGGCGACTCATAATCGCTTGGTCGTTGGTTCAAACCCAACAGGGGCCACCAGATTTTAGTTTTAAAATCATATAATTAAGCCACCTCTCAGCAGGTGGCTTTTTTGTATTTGGCGTAGCGCGTCGCACTGGGTTTGGCGGGAAACCAAAGGCGCCCTGCCATCAACACGGTTTATTACCATTATTACTGCTCAGGTAATAGAAATGCCTTGAACTGCGGGGTCATGACCGCCTCGTAGCCCTTATCAGTCTTGGTGATCAGATATACCGCCATGCTTTGCTGTTCAGCCAGTTTCAATGCCTTTTCCGTCCCCAGCACCATCAATCCGGTATCCCACCCGTCCGCTTCCAACGCGGTTTTGGCTATCACCGTAGCGGAAACCAATTGATGGGTAATTGGCCTGCCGGTTGCGGGATCAATAACGTGGGAGTAACGCTTGCCATTTTGTTCAAAATAGTTGCGATAGCTGCCCGCAGTGCTGATCGAATAGCCCTGCAGGTTCACCGACGCCTGAATAGCATTCTCTTTGTCAGTCGGTTTTTGGATCGCCACCCGCCAGGGCAACCCCTGTGCATTTACGCCACGGCTGGAGATCGCCCCGCCCACCGACACCAAATAATTGGTGATCCCTTTTTGAGTCATCAATTGCGCCAACAGATCCGCGCCATATCCTTCACCCAGCGTGGAGAGATCGACATAGAGATCCGGCAAATCCTTCTGTATCCACTCGCCTTTCTCATTGCTTATCAATGTCAGATGGTTTAACCCAACCTTCTGACGAGCAGCATCGATCTGCTGCTGGCTAGGAATGGTCGCTGGTTGCTTTTGCGGGCCGAAACCCCACAAGTTGACCAGCGGCCCTACCGTAATATTCATGGCGTCCCCTGTCGCCCGGCCGATACGTTGCGCGGTCAGAATGATATCCGCCATGCCGCCGCTAATCGGTTGCGGATCGCTGCCTTGATAACGGTTAAAACGCGATAACGTGGAATCCTTGCGATAGGTCGAAATCTCATTATTGGCCTGTTCCAGCAAGGCATCGATCTCTTGTTGCAGTTGCGGCTGTCCCTCCGGTAATTCACCGCTGATTTTCACACTGTAGAAAGTACCCATGGTTTTTCCCTCCAGGGTGGTCAACTTACGTGTATTGACTGACGGTTTATCGCCGCCGTCGCTGCCGTTACACGCAGTCAGCAGACCAAGCGCACCGAAAAAAATCATGCATTTAAAGGCAGGAAACGCCATGAAGAACACTCCTTGGATAAAATCAACGTGCTATTGATAGAGCAAGATTGGGCGCTTGAAAAGCAAAGAAACGACAAAACCTGTTTAAACGCAATGTCAGATCAGGCGGTAACGCCCGGCGCGATCGTAACGCCGGGCAAAAGGGAGGGTAATGTCATCACCCCGATTTCCCATCAAGAGTTGGCAAACGCGGGGATCGGCAGTTCACGCCAGCGGTGGCAGCTCACCACATGGCGCGCCGCCACACTTTCCTGTTCCGGAACCGCCTGCGAGCAGGCCGGGCCGGCATGAGGGCAACGCTCGGCAAATGCGCATCCCGGCGGCAAACGGGAAAGATCCGGCGGCGATCCGGGGATACACTTCAGTACATCGCCTTTTTTCAGCCCCCCGCGGGGGCGGCTACCCAGCAGTACCTGCGTGTAAGGATGACGCGGCTGCGTCATGATCTCTTTCAGAGATGCCTCCTCGACAATGCGCCCGGCATACATCACCGCCACACGATCGGCAATCTCCACGGCGGCGCCGATATCATGGGTGACAAAGATAATAGCCAGCCCCAACGCCCTCTGTTGTTCGCGCAGCAGAATCAGAATCTGGATCTGCACCGTGGCATCCAACGCGGTGGTGGGCTCATCCGCCAACAACAGCTCAGGCTGGCACGACAGCGCCAGCGCGATCATCGCCCGTTGGCGCATTCCTCCCGACATTTCATGAGGATAAGCGTCAAGCCGCTGCTCAGGGCTGGGAATACGCACCTGTCGCAACGCTTCCAGCGCTCGCTGGCGCGCCGCCTGATAGGAAAGCCCTTCATGGCGGCGTAACCCTTCGATTATCTGCTGGCCGACGCTGTAGACCGGGTCGAAGGCCAGCAGCGGCTCCTGAAAAATCATGGCCGTTTTCGCACCGCGGAAACGCCGCAATGCGGCGGGAGACATCGTCAGAACATCCTCGCCATCCACATGGATAGCCCCGCTCATAGCCGTACTCTGCGGCGGATGCAACCGCATCAACGCCCGCAGCGTTACGCTTTTGCCGGAGCCGGATTCCCCAATCAACGCCATCACTTCTCCACGCCCAACGTCCAACGAAACGCCGTTGACCGCCTCAATCACCTGTCCACCGCGTCGAAAACGGACGTGCAGATTATCAATGCTGACAAAACGCTCATGCGACATCGACCACCTCCCGAACGTCAATGAAATTGCCGTGATACGGTGAATCGGGCTGAGCCATCAGGCAGGCGCTGTGATGATCGTCGCCGACGCTCAACAGCCGCGGCTTTTGCTGGGCGCACACCGCTTTCGCCTGCGGGCAGCGGGTATGGAAACGACAACCGGACGGCGGTGCGATCGGGCTAGGCGGATCGCCGGACAGCGGCGATTCCAGCGTTCGGCTATCCGGATCCATCGACGGCATCGAGCTCAACAGCGCACGGGTATACGGGTGTTTGGCATCGGTAAACAACGCTTCCGCCGAACCGACCTCCACCACCTCCCCCAGGTACATCACCAGAATGCGATCCGAAAGATAACGCACCACATGCAGATCGTGGCTGATAAACACATAGGTCAGATCCAGCGTTCGCTTTAAATCCAGCAGCAGCTGCAACACTTGCGCCTCCACCGACTTGTCCAGCGCCGACACCGCCTCATCAAGAATCACCAACCGCGGCTTCATCGCCAGCGCCCGAGCAATATTCACGCGCTGCCGCTGGCCGCCGGAAAGCTCATGCGGATAACGGTGGGCAAAACGCGACGGTTCCAGGCCAACATGCGCCAACAAATAGCGGGCGTATTCGCTGGCTTGTCGACGGGGAATACCGTGCACACGCTGCCCGAACGCGATGCTTTCTTCCATGGTCAGACGCGGATTAAGGGACGCATAGCTGTCCTGAAAAACCATCTGCACCTGACGACGATAGGACTTCATCGGCAAACGGGCGGATCCAACCGACTGTCCATCAAAAATCAACTCACCGCTATCTTGTGTCGACAACTGCATCAGCAACCGTGCGGTGGTGGATTTGCCGCACCCCGACTCCCCCACCACCCCCAATGTTTCCCCTTTTCTGACCTCGAAACTGACGTGATCCACCGCCTGAACCACGCTGTGCCCGGCGCCTTTGCGCACCTGGAAATGCTTGACCAGATTATCCACTGTCAGCAGTGGCTGAGCCGGCCCGCCGAGATCCTCATTGATAAATGGCTGCATCCGTTACTCCTTGATAGCCATGGCGGCGCGCAAGCGATCCGCAAGAATGTTGAAGGAAATCGAGGTAACGAAAATCATCATGCCCGGCAGGGCGGCCACCCAGGGTTGGGTGTAGATGGCGGTACGCAGCGTATTCAGCATCAACCCCCACTCCGGTTCCGGCGGGCGAACGCCCAGTCCCAGAAACGACAGGCCGGACGCCAAAATCATGCATACCGAAATCAGCCCGGTGGAAAACACAAAAACGGGCCCCAGCACATTGCCCAGCACCTGGACGCGAATGATGGTAAACGCGCTGGCGCCGGTGGCGCGGGCCGCGTCGATATAATCCATGTGCCGCACTTGCGTCGTCACACTCTCGGCGATTCGCGTCACCTGCGGCACGAACACCAGCGTCAACGACAATAGCGCGTTGCCAATCCCTGCGCCCATCGCGCCGGACAGCGCGATCGCCAGTAGCACCGACGGAAAAGCGTAGAAAATATCTATGGTACGCATGATTAGCGTATTCACACGTCCGCCGGCATAACCGGCGATGATGCCGATGGCTCCACCGATAAAAAAGGCGAACACGACCGGGACGATCCCCATAAACAGCGACAACCGTGTGCCGAGGATCAGCCGCGACAGCATATCGCGCCCCAACTCGTCGGAGCCGAGGACAAAGCCGGGCGCGCCGATCGGCTTGAGACGCATAAACATGGACGTCTGATAGGGATCTTTGACGATCAACCAAGGGCCGAACACCGCCAGCGCCAGCAGCAAAAGAATCACGCCGCCGACAGCCATACCGGTCGGGTCGCGCAGCAGACGGATCAGTACGCCGGACCAGTAACCGCCGGTCGGCGCCGGCGCGGCGCTGACCATCGCCGTTTTTGACGTTGCCGTATCCACCCTAGTCAGCTCCTTTTAATCCGTGGATCGAGCGCGGTTTGCAGGATATCCACCAGCAGATTGAGCAGCACAAAAAACAGCGCCAGCACCCAGATAGTGCCCTGCAACAACGGCAAGTCGCGCTGGAAAATGGCGGTATTGAGCAGCAGACCGGTTCCCGGCCAAGAGAAGACGGTCTCCACCAGAATCGAGCCGCCCATCAAATACCCGACTTGCAGCCCCATCACCGCCAGCGCGGTCGGCGCGGCGTTTTTCATCACATGCAGAAAAACGCCAAACTCGCTCAGCCCGCGGGCACGTAGACCGATAATGAATTCCTGACTCAGGATATCCGCCACCTGGGAACGGACGGTACGGGCAATAATGCCGGTGGGGATCACCGACAGCGTAATGGCCGGCAACACCATAAACTGCAGATGCGCCCAGTCCCACGCCCATCCCGGCTCGCCGATCGGGCCGCCGCCGGTGGCGGGCAACACCGCCAGTTTTACGCAGAACACGATCACCAGCAGCATCCCCAACCAGTAATGCGGCACACTGACGCCGAAGACCGACAGCACCGATGCAATGCGATCGATCGCACTGTTGCGAAAGTAACCGGCCACAAAACCAAACAGGCTGCCGAGTAGAAACCCGATGCTGGTCGCCAGCAACGCCAGACGCAGTGAATAGGACACGGCGGTCATCACTTCGGAGATCACCGGCCGGCCGGTCGCCACCGACAATCCCAAGTCACCTTGCAGCGCCCGCCACAGCCAGAGCAGAAACTGCACCGGCAGCGGTTTGTCAAAACCGTACGCCTGCATCAATGAATGGCGCAACGACTCGGATGCATCCGGCGGCATCACCGATACCAAGGGATCGCCAGGGGCTATCTGCACCAGCAGAAAACAGATCACCGCCACGCCCAGCATGGTCGGGATCGCCAGCAGTACACGGTAAAACAGGGTAGAAAGCATATCCCCTCCTTGGGCAGCGCCTGCAACGGCGCCGCCATCAGTGCCGTTACTCTTTCTTGCTGACCAGCGCCAGATCGATAAACCAGCTTTGCGGCTGTACCACGCCGGTTACTGCCGGGGAGATAGCGCGCGGGCCGACGTCATGCGCCACGAACAGGAATGGCGCCTGATCGACAATTGCGGCATGCAGCTCGGCAGCCGCCGCATCCATCTCTGCCGGCGTAAAGGCCTGCTTCACCCGAGCGATAAGCCTTTCGGTTTCAGGCGTTGAGAAAAACCCCCAGTTGGTAGCGACCGGCGGAAAGGCCTTCTCGGTGGCGAAGCGGATCATGCCGAAATAGGGATCGGCGACTGCCGCGCTGACGTTGATAGCGTCAATACCCTTAGACGCAGGATCCTTCGCGCCCAGCCGCCAATTGGTGAACAGGGTGTTCCATTCAGTGACTTTGATTTCTACATCAAAGAAACAGCTTTTCAGGTTCTGCTGGATGTATTCGTTCATCGGTAGCGGCTGCATCTGGCCGGAACCAGAGGCAGAAGTCGCCACCGTCACATGCAGCGGTTTGCCGGCGCTGAACCCGGCTTCGCTCATCAGTTTGCGGGCGGCGTCCGGGTCGTATTTGATCTCGAACGCCGGTTTGCCGTGCCACGGGCTATCGCTTTCATAAACGCCGGTGGCTTCTTTCATATAGCCGCCGAGGTAACTTTTCAGTTCGCCGCGGTTCAGGCACAGGTTCGCCGCTTTGCGTACCCGGATATCTTTCCACGGCGATCCCGCCAAAAAGGAGAACTGCCACGGCCACAGATGCGGCTGAGCGTTGGCGTAAATCTGGAATCCCTGCGCCTTGATTTGCTCTACCGCATCCGGTGCGGGCGCTTCAATCCAGTCCACCTGTTTTGAAAGCAACGCGGCGGTACGGGCGTTGGCTTCCGGTAACGGGATCAGCACCACTTGATCGACGCGGGGAACGCGATCTTTGTTCCAATAATCGGGGTTCTTTTTCAGGATCAACTGCTGACGCGGCACCAGTTTCTCCAGCTCAAACGGCCCACTGCCTACCGCATGTGCGGCAAAATCCGTCCACGCCTGTTTGCTGCGCGCTGCGGTATCCCCTGCGGAGGCCGGCACCGCATCGAAATAGTTCTGCCAAGCGGTAGGGGATACGATGAACAGGTTGGTTACGTTATACGGCAACAACGCATCCGGTTCGGAAGTCACCAGCACGACGGTATTGTCATCGATTTTTTCCGCGCTTCGGAGCGTCGGCATCCGCGCCAACGTGTTGCCTATCTGCCCCGGCGCATACTGCGGGGCATTTTTGTCCAATACCTTGGCGACGTTCCAGACAATCGCGTCGGCATTCACGTCGGTACCGTCATGAAATTTCACGCCTTTACGCAGGGTGAAAATCCAGCGGCTCTTATTGGCCGGATCCACGTGCCATTCGGTCGCCAGCCCGGGCACCAACCCACTGGGTTTTTCCCCTTGCGACAGATCCCATTCCACCAACGCATCATACAGGGGGATACCGGTGAAACGGTTCCCCTCAAACCCCTGATCGGGCTGGCCGAGCGTCAGCGGAATATCCGCCGCCGTCATCGCGATGCGCAGTGTGGAAGCCTGAACCAGAGTATTGCCAAGGGCCAGTGCGCCAAAAGCGCCAGCCAACATGAAGTTACGGGAAGAACGTGAATATTTCGGCATTGCAGTTTCCCTGTTGAAAATGGCTGCGGGTTGATACCCGTCGTTAGCGCCGTCGATCACAGCGAGACGCTGTTCATATCCAATAAGGCGTACAGCAAAATGCGTACCAGCAGCCCGTCGAGCAGGGGACGTCCAGCAAGGGAAATAACGAAGAAAAATCGTATAATATTGATTTATATAAAATATATAATTCCATGCGTTGGTGACATCAATCGGATGATGGCCTCGCCGCCGACAGGATAAAGCAAGATCCCCCTGCACTATGCCGGTGAAATTTATGCACTCTTGAATAATTTCCCTGCGATGCGTACACGGCATAGCGCCGACGCACGCTAACGTGCTGAATAACAGGGCGCATTGGTATAACACGAGAGAAATACAGCCGCCGACACCTTATCGGAACAGAAAGGATTATCGGAAAAGAAAGGAAATGATGAATAGGGTATATCCCCGACAGACTTCAGGTTGCAGGTGTGTTGGCTTTCCTCGCTCACCCCAGTCACCGGCTTGAGTACGCTCCTGGGGATTCGCTGCGTTGCCGCCTTCCTGCAACGCGAATGGTGTAGAGTATCTATAACCGTTATTGGTTGCGAAAACGCCCCGCCATCTTCAAAAGCATTGCGGGGCGCGGGTGGAGAAATTACTGAGGCGCTTTTGGCGGCATCGGTTCATTCATGTGTTTTTCGAAATTATCGTTAAACACTTTTTTCTGTTCCGCCGTCAGCACATTATACATTTTGTTCTGGATTTCCAGACGCTGCAGCAAACGGGCTTTTTTGTTTTCCGTCATCTTATCCACCAGACCTTGGGCTTTGGCCGAATCAAAGCTGTCGGAGGCAATCAGGCTATGAAACGCTCGGCGTTCTTCAACGGAGGGGCGTTCCCCTTTACGTGCATTCTGCACGATATCGCGCATTTTCTGTTTCTGTTCTTCCGTCAGATTCAACCCACGGAACATCATATCCTGTTCCATGCCTTTTCCAGCGTGTTCACCGCGATGGTGCTGCATCATCGGCGCTGACGAATCCATAGCGGTATTTCCCTGCGCATAGACAACGCCTGTGGCACCCAGGGCTAAAGCAGAGGCAAACATAACCGCAGTTAATTTAGACATAATTTCTTTCCTCACGTTATGGCTTTATTGGCTGACAGGTTATATCAACCGTTGCAATGCAGTATACGTGGGCAAATTTCAGGTAGTGCGAGTAAGGGTAAAATTATGAAAGGGTATTATTCATAATTAACGGAATTGTGGAGAAAGAGGAAATATTCTGTAAGGGTAAACATTGAGACTATAAAAAACGGGCTGTCGCCAGCCCGTTAGCCCTTAATCAACGATCTAATTACCCCCCAAAAGTCAGGCTGGAACTTTGGGCGCCGGCATATTTCTGCGTAAATGTTTTTGCCGCTGAAGCCGTTTTCAACGTGTAGCTGTAATTAGATGAAGGCGTCCACTTACTGGCTGATGATGACTGATTGGTGATCGACGGCGTACTGCCGGTATCGGTAAATGTCCCGGTACCTTTATCATCCAACATACCGTTGGTGCTGCTGGTTGTGCCGAAATAGTTATATTCGGACACAATCTTGGCATTCTGCGCCAGCGTGAACCCCAGATGGTATTGATCGATATAATTATTATAAGCGTGGTAATAACCATACCGCATCAACCCCGGCGCGCGAACATAAACATTACTGAAATAGCAATGGCAAATGGTCAGATGCGGATAACCATCGTAAGTTGACGCATAGCTGCTGCCATCCTGCGGATATCCGAAAATCAGCCCATATTCATGGTTTTTAAACAGGCAGTTACTGATAGTAACGTAATCTGCTTTTTCACCGACATAAATCAGTTTGTCCAACCCACCGTCGGTCAGCGTATAGGAGTGACCAGGGAAAGTCAGATGATCAAGCCAGTATTTACTCCCATGCGTCAGGTAAATTTGAATATCGTCGTTACCGTTGATAGAGCTTGTGTGCTTAATTGTCAGGTTCTGGAAAATAATATTATTAGAACTCGACGTAGTGCGAAAATGAATATTAGTCAGGGTATTATTAGAATAGGATCCAATAATGGTTTTATTCGCTCCCATAGATACTTTGGTCAGAGAGCTGGCGCTGATGTTGGCATTAATAACCAGAATCTTCGCATCTGTCCCGGCAATATGCGTTTTCAAATCACTCAGGCTGGTAATAGTGACGACTGTTCCACCCGTTCCCCCTGTAGTGCTACCTGCTTTTGCAAAACCCACCATTCCAGAAGTACCATAATTAGGGTATGCCATAATATTTCTCCTGCAATAATTAAATAATAAAAAAGAGAATTTCTCTTTTTTAGACATATCTGATTATTCAGACAGGAACACCCTACAACAGTTAATTAACCCTCTCATTTTCATTCTATTTATTCACCCACCACACAACGAAGGGGAAATATATTTATTTAAAAATCAAATAAATAAAAAATAACAAAAATAGGCGAAAAATAAAAAAACGAGAAATTATTATCCGAAAATATATTTTATATTTTGAATAATTCACATTGCAGGAAAATGCCGCCGCCGCAAATCGCCAGGAGACGGCTCAAATATGTAAATGGGATGAGAAAAAGAAATCAACACATCTGCAACTCGCAACATGCCAGACATCAACATATCTATTGTCTGCCCTGAAAATATTCAGGGCAGCGAGCGTTTAAATGCTGCCGCTTCTTTCGCCAGCGCATCCAGATGGGCTCGAATCAGATTCACTTTTTGCAGCAGCGGATTACGTTCAGGAGAATCATCCATTAAATTCACCCGCGTCACCAACTCATTGATGCGAGCACACAAATCCGCTTCACGCTGCTGTGCTTGCGCCAGTTGCAAATGCAGACGCTGATAGTCCTGCCGCCAGTTTTGTTGCTGCCGCCTAACGCTCTCCTCCAACGACAGCAGTGCGTTTTCCAGACGAGTTTCCCACTCTTCAATACACATCGTGATTCCTTCGCTTACTTAACCTGCGAATTATAATAACAGTGCGGCATCGCAACAAACCTTGTTCCTACCATCGACGCAACCATTCAGCCGCATCCTGCGCCACGGAGCAGAGTGTTTAACGTCGCCGACATTCGCTCTTCACGGCGCGTAACACCACAAATTTGGCGTTGCTGGCAACATTCTCGCAATTACCGAACAGATGTTTGAGCTTGTGGAAATAATTCAGATGGCGGTTGCCCACAATCCTTAACTCGCCGCCGACCTTCAGGCAACGGCGGGCATCAAGGAACATCTGCCAGGCGATATCGTCCGTGATGGTTTGCTGCTGATGAAACGGCGGATTGCACAACACCGCCTGCAGGCTATCATGAGCGACGCCTGACAATGAATGATTCACCACAAACCGGCACCGCGGCGCATCGTCAGGACAGTTCGTCATCACATTCCGCTGGCTGGATGCCACCGCCATATAGGACTCATCGAAAAAACTCATTGTCGCCAATGGATTAGACTTCAACGCCGCCAGGCCGACGACACCATTGCCACACCCCAAATCCGCGATGTTTCCATCCAATCCGGTGGGCAAATGTTGCATAAAGAATCGGGCGCCGATATCCAGCCCGCTGCGCGAAAAAACATTGGCGTAATTGTGGATTTGATAACCGAGTTCATCCAGCGGCCAGACCGACACCATGTCATCTTCAGCGACCGTCTGCGCTTCCGGCTGACAAAAAATCAGACGCGCTTTTTTCCAGGCCAGAGAGGTACGTGTCTCCCCCAAGATCCGTTCAAACAGATCCAGTGTCGAGGTATGAATATCACGGGCTTTTGCCGCAGCCAGTACGCGCGTTCGCGGTGTAACCACCCGCCGCAATTGACGAAGCTGGTGCTCTAGCAACGCCAGCGTCTTCGGCACTTTGATCACCACCAACGCGGGGGATTCCGGCAGAGGCGCTAAACTGTCAAGCAACGTGACGCCCTCCAGCCCATAGCCATTGAGGGCCAAATTGTGTCGGGTTGCGAGCTGGCTGAGCAGAGAATCGCTGATGCAGTAAGGATTATGCGCATACAGCCCGCACGCCAGCGCGCCGAACGCATCGTTGAAAACCAGCAGAGGCCCCGGCGCAATCTCCAGGGCCGCCAGTTCGCGCAGCAAATATTCATCCGCCGCATCCCACGCTTGCAACGACGACTGCGCATCAACCTGCGGGTAACGAATCAGACTCAGGCTGCGATTCTCCAGCTCAAATTGGCTCATAGCCACTCCTGTCATACACAATCCGGCGCTGTTTATCCCCTAAATTCGCCTTCCAGTAAATGATTTTTCCTGATGAAAGCGCCTTTTTTCCCGACAAATATCCACGACTGCGCATCAGGCCGCCATACCGATGGCAGGCGGTTTGATCCTCCCGGAGATTTCACCTATCTTTAACCACGCAAAGGGGAGTAACTTCTCGCCGGTCAATCGTCATTACGGTGCATTACGCACCCGGTTGCCGGGCAACCTTAATGAGTATTCCACATTAAGTTGTAAGTGAGACCTTGCCGGAAGGCGAGGTACATTTGCAATTTAAGCGCAAACGGCCGGTGCCTTCTGACACGGGCCGTTTTTGTTTTCTGACTGAGGAATAGGGTTATGGTCACGACGATAGGTACCCCTCTGTTGTGGGGAAGTTTCTCCTTGATTGTGTCGATCATGCTGGCGATCGATCTGTTCTACCAGCGGCGCAAAGGCGCCACCGTGATGACATTCAGGCAGGCAGCCGCATGGTCATTGACCTGGGTGGCGCTCGCCGTGCTGTTCAATGCCGCATTCTGGTGGTACCTCAGCACGACAGTTGGGCGGGAAGTAGCAGATGTCCAGGCGTTGGCTTTCTTCACCGGTTATCTGATCGAAAAAGCGCTGGCCGTGGATAACGTCTTTGTCTGGTTGATGCTGTTCGGCTATTTCGCCATCCCGGCGCAATACCAGCGCAAAGTCCTGATTTATGGCGTTCTGGGTGCGATTGTACTGCGTACCATCATGATCTTCGCCGGCAGTTGGCTGGTAACGCAGTTCCAGTGGTTGTTGTACCTATTCGGCGCGTTTCTGCTGTTTACCGGCCTGAAAATGGCGTTGGCGAAAGAAGACGGCGCAGCGATTGGCGATAAGCCGGTTGTCCGCTGGCTACGTGGCCACCTGCGTATTACCGATACTCTGCACGGTGAAAAATGGTTCGTCGTCAGAGACGGGCTGCTCTATGCCACACCGCTGCTACTGGTGCTGATTCTGGTAGAGATCAGCGATGTCATTTTCGCGGTAGACAGCATTCCGGCCATCTTCGCCGTCACCACCGATCCGTTCATCGTACTGACGTCGAATTTGTTCGCCATTCTGGGCTTACGCGCCATGTATTTCCTGCTGGCCGGCGTCGCGGAAAAATTCTCGCTGCTAAAATACGGGCTGGCCGTGATCCTGGTGTTTATCGGCGTCAAGATGGTGATCATCGATCTGGTGCATATTCCGGTTGCCGTTTCGCTCGGCGTCGTCGCCGCGATACTGACCGTCACTATACTCATCAATATCTGGGTCAACCGCCGTCAACGCCAGCGTTGAGCCATCACCACAACGCAGGGGCATGCCCTGCGTTGTGGCTCGGCGTTAACACATCTGCGGCTCAGGCTCTTTTCGCCAGCGCCGCCTTTTCTACCTTGAAAGGGTCAATCCCGCGCAGCTGCATGCGGCGGAACCGAATGATATTAAAGCCGTTCATGATGAGAAAGCTGCCTTCAATCAGCGAACCGCCGATCGAACCCAACCAGATATTGTGGATCACCCACATGGCCGTCGCGCACCACATCACACAACGGGTTTTTAATCCGTGAGTTCGGAATAACGCCCAGGTACTGATAATCGTTCCGATGATGGGCAGCATTTCCACGGGATGCCTGACCCCAGGAATACCCAGCGCCAACGTCAAGGCGATAAACACAAACATGACGGCGATATTGCTGGTTTTAAGGGTCACTAACGTACGCAGGGCGTTGAGCACGGCGCTCATGCCTGCGGCGTTCGCCCCCATCAGGAAAAAGTGCCCACCAATAACTGCACTATAGATAGAGAGCTGTAGCTTGAATTTTTTCTCATTTCGGTTAAAAAACATGGTGATACCGACAAAAAACGCCAGTACACCCACAGCCTGGGCAAACTCGTAAAGTGTCATGATTACAGCCTCGGAACTGAGTGCATAAAAATAAAACGGCGTTTCTAATATGAAACGCCGTTTTATTTTATGTAAAAACCACAATGTTTACAATGTTACGCCGCTCTTAAATATCGCCAGTTCGCGGAAATCATTGAGCTCATTTTTAGCCTGCTTGCCATCAGCGATCTCGACAATCAGATCGACAAACTGTGACAACAGTTCATCCATCGGCATGTCATGGATCAGACGACCAGCGTCGAAATCAATCCAGTGCGGTTTTTTCTTTGCCAGTTCGCTGTTGGTCGCCAGTTTCACCGTCGGCACAAAACCACCGTAAGGCGTACCGCGTCCGGTACTGAACAACACCATATGGCACCCGGCCCCCGCCAGCGCGCTGGTCGCCACCGCATCGTTGCCCGGCGCGCTCAGCAGATTCAGCCCCGGCATGCTCAGACGTTCGCCGTATTTCAGTACATCGACTACCTGGCTCTGCCCGGCTTTCTGCGTACAACCCAGCGACTTTTCTTCCAAGGTCGTGATGCCGCCCGCCTTGTTGCCCGGCGAAGGGTTTTCGTAGATCGGCTGGTTATGCTCAATGAAATACTGTTTGAAGTCATTGACCATATGCACGGTTTTCTCAAACGTGGCCTCATCACGACAACGGCCCATTAAAATGCGTTCCGCGCCAAACATCTCCGGCACTTCGGTCAACACAGTGGTACCGCCGTTGGCGATAACAAAGTCGGAGAAGCGTCCCAACAGCGGATTGGCCGTAATGCCAGACAGCCCGTCAGAGCCGCCGCATTCCAAACCGAACTTCAATTCGCTGAGTTTGCCTGGTACGCGCTTATCCTCCCGCATCACCTGATACAGCTGATGCAGCCGCTCCAGCCCGGCCTCTACCTCATCTTCCTGCTGTTGACAGATCATAAAGCTGACTCGTTCGGCATCAAATTCGCCGAGCGTATCGCGAAACGCGGACACCTGGTTGTTTTCACACCCCAATCCAATGACCAGCACCGCGCCCGCATTCGGATGACGCACCATGTTCTGGAGCATCGTCCGGGTGTTCTCATGATCCTGCCCCAGTTGGGAACAGCCGAATGGATGAGTAAACAGGAAGACGCCATCAATGCCCTCGGCGTCATGGGTTTCTTTCAGAAAACGTTGCTGAATCTGACGGGCAATACCGTTCACACAGCCCACCGTCGGCAAAATCCACAGTTCATTGCGAATACCGACATCGCCGTTTTTGCGGCGATAGATGTGGACTTCACGGTCGTGCATCTGCGACGACTGTGCAATCAGCTCCGGCTGGTACTGGTACTCATCCAGATCGCTCAGATTGGTTTTCGCATTCTGGGAATGGATGTGCTCACCGGGAGCGATAGGCGCAATCGCATGACCGATCGGCAAACCGTACTTAACGATCATCGCGCCCGGCGCAATCGCCGTCAGCGCAAACTTATGACCACGCGACACCGGCTGCGCCAGCGTCAACGTCAGATCGCCAATCGAGACCGTTTCATCCTGTGCCAAATCGCGTAACGCGACGGCGACATTGTCCAACGAGTGAATTTTGATGATGCTTTGCATGGATAAAACCTTTCGCGATTAGCAATAACCTTCAACAGCAGCACGCATTCCGCGCTCAACAATAGCCTGCAATTGTTCAGTAACCTGGGCGGCCAGACCGGGAACGTTGGTCAGATCCTGTTCCCAATGTTCCGCATCACTCAGTACCGCATTCACCACCTCGGCCAGTGTCGTGGTATTGGCTTTGACGCCATTCCACAGCGCCTGATAACGCTCCAGCCAGTGCGCGTCGTCCTGCAACGGGTAGCTTTCACCGTCGCGATCGCCGCGATAAAAGGCGATTAACGCCGCCAGTGCGAAAGTCAAACGTCGCGGCAGCACGCCTTGACGCTCACGGTAGGTCAGCAACTGCGGCAGGATACGGGTACGGAATTTGGTCATGCCGTTCAGGGCGATCGACAACAACTGGTGCTGAATGAACGGGTTACGGAATCGGCTCAGTACCGCCTGAGCAAACGACGCCAGCTCGTCATGCGGTAGATCCAGCGCCGGCACAATCTCTTCGGCGATGGTGGTTTCGACAAACCGGCTGATTTGGGCATCATTCATCGACTCACCCACGGTGTTCAGGCCGGCCAGGAACGCCACCGGCACCAACGCAGTGTGCGCACCGTTCAAAATGGCGACCTTACGTTCTTTATACGGTTTGATATTGTCCACGATACGGACATTCAGGTTCAGCTTGTTCAGGCGCAGCTCTTCCGCCAGCCATTGCGGCCCCTGAATCACAAACAGATAGAAGTATTCGGCGGTATCCAGGAACGTATCCTGATAGCCCAGTTCCTGTTGCAGCGTGTCCACTTCCGCTCTCGGGTAGCCAGTGACGATACGATCCACCAGCGTCGAGCAAAATGTGTTGTGCTCATTCAGCCAGGCAGTGAACGCCGCCGGCAGCGCCCACTGCGCGGCATAACGCAGCACCAGCTCTTTCAGTTTTTCGCCGTTGTAATCGATCAACTCGCACGGCAGCAGCACCCAGCCTTTATCAACGGCGCCATTAAAATGATTAAAACGCTCGAACAGCAGGCGGGTCAGCTTGGCCGGGAAACTCACCGGCGGCGTATCGGTCAGGCGATCATCGGCATGGTAGCTGATGCCCGCTTCCGTGGTGTTGGAAAACACAAAACGAATATTGGCGTCATGCGCCAGCGCCAGATAGTCATCAAACTGACGGTAAATATTAATTTCACGATTGACGGAGCGGATAAGACGCGGTTCGCGCACCGCTTCGCCCTGTTCATTCAGACCGCGAATAATGGTGGTATAGAGACCATCCTGGGTATCCAACGCGGGAGGAAAATCGGTATCGATCGGACGAACCACCACAATGCCGGCATCCAGATCGGTATGTTCATTCAACAGATCCAGTTGCCAGTCCACAAAGGCGCGTAGGAAATTGCCCTCACCAAATTGAATAACACGGTCAGGGTGACGACGGCCGGGAAAATCACGACGATTCAGCGTTTGCATTAACAAGCTACCTCGAAACACGACACTATTCGGGACAAACGCCAGTCAGTACAAACGTCAGGTCAGCACGACAGCGCCAGGGCGGCAGATTCAGCACCCTGCGCCAGCCCGAAATCACAACATAAATAAGCGGGCCCGCAACGGTGCCCGCTTTCCCTTTTTGCTTATAACTCAATGCCGAAATAGTTTTTGGCATTGTCGAAACAGATGTTTTTCACCATTTCGCCCAGCAGCGGCAAATCTGCCGGCGCTTCGCCATCGGCCACCCAACGGCCGATCATCTGGCACAGAATGCGACGGAAATATTCATGACGGGTATAGGACAGGAAGCTGCGGCTGTCGGTCAGCATACCGACGAAACGGCTCAGCAGGCCCAACTGCGCCAACTGCGTCATCTGACGCTGCATGCCGTCTTTCTGGTCGTTGAACCACCAGCCGGAACCGAACTGCATCTTGCCTGGCATGCCTTCGCCCTGGAAGTTGCCGATCATGGTGCCCAGCACTTCGTTATCACGCGGGTTCAGGCAGTACAGGATGGTTTTCGGCAGCAGGTTTTCTTCATTCTGCTTGCTGAGTAGACGGGAAAGCTCCTGCGCCAGCGGGCGATCGTTGATGGAATCGAAGCCCACATCCGGCCCCAACAGTTTGAACTGACGCTGGTTGTTGTTACGCAACGCGCCGATGTGATACTGCTGCACCCAGCCGCGACGCGCGTACTCGGCACCCAGCCATACCAGCACAGCGGTCTTGAACTGTGCAACTTCGTGATCGCTCAATTCTGCGCCCGACAGGCGGCGCGCCAGAATGCCGTCCAGCGTCGCTTCATCGGCTTCGGCAAACAGGACGACGTCCAGCGCGTGATCCGACACTTTGCAACCATGCGCTTCAAAATGATCCAGACGTTTAGCCAGTGCGGCCTGCAAATCGCTGAAACGGCGAATATCGGTATCAGAAACCTCACCGAGTTTCGCCATGTAGTCATTAAACGTGGCCTGTTCAATATTGAAGGCTTTGTCCGGGCGCCAGCTCGGCAGAACCTTGATGGAAAACGTCTGATCCGCAGCGATAGCGCTGTGGTGTTGCAGATCGTCGACCGGATCATCCGTAGTACCGACCATTTTTACGTTCATCTGCTGCATGATGCCGCGAGCGGTAAACTCGTCACGCGCCAGCAACGCATTGCCGCGATCCCAAATCTCTTTGGCGGTGGACGGCGACAGCAACGTCCCGGTGATGCCAAACGGACGGCGCAATTCAAGGTGGGTCCAGTGATAAAGCGGATTACCGATGGTATGAGGAACCGTCGCGGCCCAGGCTTCGAATTTCTCCCAGTCACTGGCATCTCCGGTGCATAAACGCTCAGGGACGCCATTGGTGCGCATGGCACGCCACTTATAATGATCACCTTTCAGCCAGATATCATACAGGTTCGCGAAACGATAATTTTCAGCGATCTGCGCAGGCGGCAAATGGCAGTGGTAATCGAAAATCGGCTGGTCTGCTGCAAACTCATGATAAAGACGACGAGCAAATTCCGTATCCAACAAGAAATCTTCACTTAAAAACTGGGGCATGTTTGCATCCTCACACTACACATTTGCCAACCCAACTTGGCGTCGTTGAAAAGATATCACACCAATTATCTTAGATAACCAATATCATTAGTGAGGTCATGATCGCAAAAATGACCTAAAACGCTTCCCTTGTCACCATTTTTACGCATACACCCCCCTAAAACCCCACTCAATAGGCCGGCTTCATTTTATTCCATAACAAAATAATGGTTTTGTGATATCACTCAACTTTTAAATTGGTATGACAAATTATTGTAGCGCGGCATAACGATGCCGTTCAATCTCAAACATGTAAGACCAAATGACGAGATTTGGACACCAATGAAAAACAGAGCAAGGCGCAGCGGATTGCTGACGAACTGAGCCAGCGGGATAGCACGGCGGCACATCATCCGGGCCGCCGCATAACGATGTACCCGATACGGCAGTAAAAATGTTTGAACAGGGAAAATCGCGTCCCACCACGTTCGATATGGTCTACACATTATCGCAACTGGCATAACCAGTTAGCGGTGAATTAACTCGGAGAGAATTTCCAAATGCGTAAAATTAGAGGCTTGCGCTGGTACATGATCGGATTGGTGACTATCGGCACCATTCTGGGCTACCTGACACGTAACGCGATTGCAGCAGCAGCGCCAACGTTGCAGGAACAGTTGCACATCACAACTCAGCAATACTCCTACATCATCGCCGCCTACTCTGCCTGCTATACCATCATGCAGCCGGTGGCAGGCTACATTCTTGACCTGCTGGGCACCAAGGTCGGTTATGCCATGTTCGCCATTCTGTGGGCGCTGTTCTGCGCCGGTACCGCGTTAGCGAATAGTTGGGGTGGGCTGGCGATAGCACGCGGCGCCGTAGGTATGGCTGAAGCCGCCATGATCCCCGCAGGATTGAAAGCCAGCAGCGAATGGTTCCCGGCCAAAGAGCGTTCCGTCGCAGTCGGTTACTTCAACGTCGGCTCCTCAATAGGTGGCATGCTGGCGCCGCCGCTGGTGGTCTGGGCCATCATGGCGCACAGTTGGCAGATGGCGTTCATCATCACCGGCGTGCTTAGCATGTTGTGGGCGCTGAGTTGGCTTTACTTCTACAAACACCCGAAAGACCAGAAAAAACTCAGTAATGAAGAACGTGATTACATCCTGAACGGCCAGGAAGCCCAGCATCAATCCGGCAACGGCAAAAAAATGTCCGCCTGGCAGATCCTGCGTAACCGTCAGTTTTGGGGCATTGCGTTGCCGCGCTTCCTGGCTGAACCGGCATGGGGGACGTTCAACGCCTGGATCCCGCTGTTCATGTTCAAAGCTTACGGCTTTAACCTGAAAGAAATCGCCATGTTTGCCTGGATGCCGATGCTGTTCGCCGACCTGGGTTGCGTGCTGGGAGGTTATCTGCCGATGCTGTTCCAGAAATACTTCAAGGTTAACCTGATCGTCTCGCGCAAAATGGTGGTCACTATGGGCGCCTTGCTGATGATCGGCCCTGGCACTATCGGCCTGTTCACCAGCCCGTATGTCGCCATCGCGTTGTTGTGCGTCGGCGGTTTCGCCCACCAGTCTCTGTCCGGTGCGCTGATCACACTATCTTCCGACGTGTTCGGTCGTAATGAGGTTGCTACCGCCAACGGCCTGACCGGAATGGCTGCCTGGACCGCCAGTACGCTGTTTGCGCTGGTCGTCGGCGCGCTGGCCGATACCATTGGCTTCAGTCCGCTGTTCGCCGTGCTGGCTGTGTTCGATCTTCTGGCCGCCATTGTCATCTGGACGGTACTGAAAAACCGCCCAGCCACTGAGCTCAATGCCCAGCAAACGAATGATATGAAAATCGCGCAACAACACTGATAGATTTCCGATTTTCCCCCATCATCCGGTATCATGCGATGCCGGATGACTCCTCTCTCCCGCGCATCATTACAATCGTTAACTATCACACAGCTATTGGCTGTAATGCGTGATAAAGTGGTATAACAAATTCATCCCGAACCAGGCTATCCGCCTGAAATTGATGTTCACCTTTAACGAGATAGGCTTACCTCAGGAAACGCTTTCTATCTTAAGAGCAGGCAATATGGCACTGACAGAATCCCGACGGCTGTACCAGCAACTGGCAGCTGAACTCAAACAACGCATAGAGGACGGAATGTATCCGGTCGGCGAAAAACTGCCTGCCGAACGTAACATTTCAGAAGAAATGAATGTAAGCCGTACCGTGGTGCGTGAAGCCATCATCATGCTGGAGGTGGAAGGCTATGTAGAGGTACGCAAAGGCTCGGGCATTCATGTACTTTCCAACCAGCAACGCCATCTGGTTTCGCCCAACGGCGATGCGGATTTTGTCACAACCGGCCCCTTCGAACTGCTACAGGCTCGCCAGCTTATCGAAAGTAACATTGCCGAGTTTGCCGCCACTCAGGTGACTCGTCAGGATATTATCCAACTGATGGAAATTCAGGAAAATGCCCGCCAAGAAGATCGCTTCCGCGATTCTCAATGGGATCTGAAGTTCCATGTTCAGGTTGCACTGGCCACCCAGAACTCGGCACTGGCGACTATCGTTGAAAAAATGTGGAGTCAGCGCGTTCATAACCCTTATTGGCGCAAACTGCACGAACATATTGACGACAAGTCGATCGAAAGCTGGTGCGAAGATCATGATCAGATCCTCAAGGCGTTGATTCGCAAGGATCCCTATGCCGCTAAGCTGGCGATGTGGCAACACCTTGAAAACACCAAGCAGATGCTGTTCCGCGCCACCACGGATGATTTCGAATTCAATGTCGACCGTTACATGTTCGCTGAAAACCCCGTCGTCCATCTGGAATACATCACCAACGGCAAATCCTAAGCCGGCACGCACGCCTCGCCGTCAATGGAGGTAAAAACGTTATCCAACGTCGAGTTCTGTCAGTATGTGTAAAATATGACGGAACTCACAACCTTCCCCCAATAAACAGTCAGTTACAGACCAAAGATATGTGATATTTTCCTATCTCGCGTCCGGACGTTTTGTTACAGTTAGTGCACTTTTTTTACGCCTGAGAGCCCACAGTTAGGGTCAACCAGCCAAAATGAACATCCGGTTGATGTTCAGGCTCGTTCAGTTAAGGATATTCATCAGAATAAAAGCGTAAAACTGCATATTCCATCGGCAGGACACGGATAAACAGCTCATCAGACGTGCAAGCGCGTGACGGAGTACGCCATCCGATGAACAGTCAGCGCCGTGTTGTGTCGCTTCCCGGCATACACAACAGTTTTCGGCCTACAGTACGCCGTGTCCGACATCGGTCCCGGTTCAGTTTCAGTAAGCATCACCGGCAGGGGGTTGGTTCTTAGCCGTACAGCCCTAACACCGCAGTACAGGAACACCAGATGGATATTGTTAAAGAACTGTTGAATGCACTCTGGCATCAGAATTTTGACGTCCTGGCTAATCCCAAACTGGTCTGGACAATTTACATTATGCTGTTTTTGATCTTGTTTATGGAAAATGGCCTGCTGCCCGCGGCGTTTCTGCCGGGCGATAGCCTGCTGATTCTGGTGGGCGTCCTGGTCGCCAAAGGCACCATGAATTACCCTTTCACTATTGTACTGTTAACCAGTGCGGCCAGTCTGGGATGCTGGATGAGCTACCTGCAAGGTAAATGGCTGGGAAATACGCGCGTTGTTCAAGGATGGTTGTCACATCTTCCTGCACACTATCATCAACGGGCACACCGGTTGTTCCATCGTCACGGACTGTCTGCCTTGTTGATGGGCCGGTTTCTGGCATTTGTGCGCACATTGTTACCCACGATTGCCGGGTTGTCTGGATTGAATAACGCTCGTTTTCAGCTCTTCAACTGGATGAGCGGTTTTTTGTGGGTCACTATTCTGGTTTCTCTCGGTTTTGCGCTGGGGAAAAGCCCGGTATTTCGCAAGTATGAAGACCAGTTAATGTCCTGTTTGATGCTGTTACCGCTCGTATTGCTGTTAGTGGGGTTAGCGGGTTCTCTGCTTGTTCTATGGCGGAAAAAACGCATGGTGCCTCGCGAAAAAGGAAATTAACGATGATCAACCGTCGGATGAAAACTGGATTTGTTTTCCATCTATTGCTGCTTCTGCTGCCATTGGTCGTGCTGGTGACATCATCTCGCCGTACAGCGGATGACGTCACGTTGCATATCATTCCACAGCATCAAGGCGCAGCCTTGCCGGACGGTTTTTACATCTATCAGCGCCTGAACGAACACGGCATCGGCATTAAAAGTATTACGCCGGAAGACGACAGTATTATTGTACGGCTCTCTTCTCCCGAGCAAAGCCGTGCCGCCAGTGAGGTGCTAAAATCAGCGCTTCCCCAGGCCAGCGTGATAGCCCGGCAGCCCGACGCCATCCCGATCTGGCGCCAAAAATTAAGCCAGCAACCATTCAAACTAGGGTGAGTTTTTCAGCACATCAGCACATCAGCACATCAGCACATCAGCACATCAGCACATCAGCACATCAGCACATCAGCACATCAGCACATCAGCACATCAGCACATCAGCACATCAGCACATCAGCACATCAGCACATCATTTCCTTGCTTAGGCAAAAACTGCTATCAGTTAAATAAATTTATTATTTATTACAATGTGTTATCAGAATAATCCACAAGCACGTCCCTTCCAGAGAGGAAAATTTACACTATAGTTGATGGTGATACTCACCAAACTCAGGAGCGTTCACATGGCACAAGAATCCGATTCAGAACAACTGCGTGCGGAACTCCGCTCGCTGGCCGACACTCTCGAAGAAGTGTTGCGATCTTCCAGTGAAAAATCCAAGGCTGAGATGGAAAAATTGCGTGACAAAGCCGAGGCGGTACTCAAAGAGTCACGGGAAAAACTGGATAACACGGGTGAACAAATAATCAACCAGACACGCGAAGCCGCCCAATCCACAGAGACCTATATTCGCACCAACCCCTGGACCAGCGTCGGGTTCAGCGCTGCGGTGGGCATCGTGCTTGGTCTGCTGCTGAGCCGCCGGTAATCCACGATGACGGAACCGCAACGCCAAGGGCCAGCTAGCGCAGCTATCGGATCGTTACAAAGGATCCTCTCTTTGCTGGTCGGAATAGTAGAAACCAGAGTCAGGCTGGCTGTTGTTGAACTGGAACAGGAAAAGATTCTACTGATTCAGTTGTTGCTGATGGTCGGCTTGACGCTATTGCTGGCAACCCTGGGTTTGATCAGTCTGGTCGCTCTGATTATCTGGAGCCTGGATCCAGCGTGGCGTCTGGTTGCGCTGGGGGGGATCACCGCCGCGTTCCTGATGTTGGCGTTAATCATCGGCGGCTGGACAGTGGTGCGCGTGCGCCGCTCCACCCTGTTGCAGGCAACACGTAATGAACTGGCCGCAGACCGTTCCCTACTGGAAAACAAATCGGAATGAACCGACAACGGCAGCTTGCCACAGAGAAATCCTTACTGCTGCAAACTATTCAGCAACAACGTCTGGAGCTGATGAAAGAAAAAAAACTCTATCTGGCTATTACCGCGCCTTACGACCACTACTGGCAGCGCTGGGAAAGCGTTCGCCGTTATTTGCCGCTGGCGCTGCCGATCCTGGTGCTGCTGGGGTTGCGCTCACCGCACCGGACATTACGCTGGTTACGGCGAGCCGGTAATCTATGGAGCACGATAAAACGGGTGCAGCACTTATTGCCCAGACCTTAAACACTCGCCTGCCGCCACAGACATCAATTTTTCTGACATAAAACAACAATATTACTTGCTGGAACCCACTCCCCTTTCTCCATAACATGTGCGCAACCAAGATTAATTACGCTGAATTAACGCAATTTTATTGCTATTTCCATTTAAGAGATGATTGGAGAAAATTAATGAAAAATTTTGAGAATGCCCTGTTACTGCTCGCTCGGATCCTGATGCCTATTCTGTTTATTGCCGCCGGATACGGGAAACTCGGAGCATCTTATGCCGCGACACAACAATATATGCAGGCTATGGGCGTTCCCGGCGCGCTGCTGCCGTTAACCATTCTACTGGAGCTGGGTGGCGGGCTGGCTGTACTGTTCGGCTTGCTGACCCGCACGGCTGCAATGGCTACCGCCGTATTCACTTTGCTGACCGCATTCATTTTCCATAGTGACTTTTCCCAAGGCGTCAACCAGCTGATGTTCATGAAAAATCTCACCATTGCCGGCGGCTACGTACTGCTGTTTGTCAGTGGCCCCGGCGCATTGAGCATCGACCGCTTGCTCAACAAAAAGTGGTAATATGCCGCCAAGCTGTAATGCGCCGATGCTGGTTCACCATGGTGATAACACCGTTATCACCACCGTCGTTTCCTAAAGGAGCTGAATATGGGATTACTGGTTGATGGCGTGTGGCATGACGCCTGGTATGAAACGCAGTCCACCGGTGGGCATTTCAAACGCCCTCAGACGCTTTTTCGCAACTGGATCACTCCCGATGGTTCCGCCGGCCCGACCGGACAAGGCGGTTTCAAGGCGGAATCGGGACGCTACCATTTGTATGTTTCGCTGGCGTGCCCATGGGCACACCGCACGCTACTATTACGCTTGTTCAAAAAGCTGGAATCGCATATCGACATATCCGTTGTACACCCGCTGATGCTGGAGCACGGTTGGACGTTCGATGTCAATTTCCCTCACACTACCGGCGATACGCTTTATCAGCACGAATTTCTCTATCAGCTCTACCTGCACGCCAAAGCAGACTACAGCGGCTGGGTAACGGTTCCAGTATTGTGGGATAAACAGCAACACACCATTGTCAGCAACGAATCTGCCGATATTATCCGCATGTTCAACACCGCATTTGACCCGTGCGGCGCGGCACACGGTGATTTCTACCCACAGGCGTTACGCGCGCAGATTGACGATTTGAACGAATGGATTTATCACCAGGTCAACAATGGGGTGTATAAAGCGGGATTTGCGACAACACAGGCGGCCTACGATGATGCCGTTCATCACCTATTCACAGCGCTTGAACGACTGGAGATCACACTGAGTCGACAGCGTTATCTGACGGGGGAACGTTTAACAGAGGCGGATATTCGTTTATGGACCACCTTGATCCGTTTTGATCCGGTGTATCACACGCATTTCAAATGCGATCGTTATCGATTAAGTGATTACCCCAATCTTCATGGTTTTCTGCGGGAGATCTACCAAATGCCTGGTGTGGCGGATACCGTCTCAATCGAGCATATTCGTTATCACTACTACCGCAGCCACGGCACAATCAATCCATACGGCATTATCTCCGCCGGCCCGGTAGCGACGCTGGATACGCCGCACGGCCGAGACGGATTCTAAGCCATTCCTGCACCGAGATGTTCACCAACTTCTGTCAGTATCATTACGGGATGCCAGTCGCCGTCCGACAGACGGCGCAAGACATAACCGTTGCACCAGACACTGCAAACGTCAGGATACATTGAAAATTCTGGGGATTTCACGTAAGAACCACGACTTGGCCTCACCCATACTATCCCGCCGCCACGCCATGATAATGTTGCTTTCAAACGTGCTTTCCGGGCTGACCACCCGCAGGCGACCCGCAGCAATATCATCCACTACACGATCATAAGGCATCGTCGCAACGCCTTGCCCGGCCAATAACGCCCGGCGTTTGTCATCCATTGAGCTCACCGTCAGCCGTGGTTGTTTATCCAACAGTTGAACCGTCAAAACCGGGCGTTCACGGGCAGTATCGGCAATCGCAATACCTCGGTATTTAACACGAGTCGTTTCCGATAATGGCTCAGGTTCATCATGAATCGGGTGATCCGGGCTAGCCACATAGACGTTCTTCATTGAGTAGAGTTTGCGGGTATTGATTTCCGAGGAGGAGCGAAAATGCATATCTGGGGCAATAACGATATCCGCTCGCCCTTGCTCCAGGCGCTCCCAGGCTCCCGCCAACACCTCAGTCAGCAGCGACACCTGAGTATTGGCTTTCAGCGACAGTTTATCCAATAGAGGAAACAGACGTTCAGTCGGCACCAGCGCTTCCACCACGATAGTCAAATGGGTTTCCCATCCTCGCGCCAGCGCTTCAGCATCCGTCGTCAGCTTATCTGCCGCTTCAAGCAATATGCGTCCACGTTCCAGCAACATGCGACCAACATTGGTGAACTTGGTTCGATGGCCGGAACGGTCGAACAACACGACATCCAGTTCTTCCTCCAACTTCTGCATGGTGTAACTCAGCGCGGAGGGAACCCGGCCCAATTCATCCGCCGCGGCGGCAAAACTTCCTCGACGATCAATAGCGTCCATAACCCGTAAAGCTTCTAATGTTAATGCTCGTTCTTTTGCCATTTCTCCACTCATTCAGGATTTTTGAATGTACCCACCAGATTAACTGGCTAACAATCCATCGTCCAGCCAATTACCATCTCAGCATTAACAATTCCAAGGGTCTGAAATACCATGATCATTAGCAGAGTTGCTGAACAGTGCGGCCAGGCTGACTATGGCTGGTTACAGGCTCGTTATACCTTTTCCTTCGGCCACTATTTCGATCCTGATTATCTCGGGTTTGCGTCATTACGCGTGCTGAACCAGGAAGTGTTGTCACCCAAAACCGCCTTTCAGCCGCGTACCTATCCACGTGTTGATATCCTGAATATTCTGTTGCAAGGGCGGGCCGAATACCGTGATAGCAACGGCGCCCACATCCGCGCCGATGCGGGCGACGTATTACTGTTGGCAACACAGCCGGGCATTAGCTATAGCGAGCACAACATCGACGACACAACCCCGTTGACTCGTCTTCAGTTATGGTTGGATGCGTGTCCGACGCGCGAGAATTCCCCCCTGCAGCGGCTGACGCTGCAAGCGTCTGGCAACCAGTTAATCGCCTCGCCGGAAGATACCCCAAACGCCCTTCACCTTCGCCAGCAGGTCTGGATTCACCATGTGGACATGAAAACCGGCGAGCAGCAGACCCTGCCATTGAAAGGTAATAGCGGTTATCTGCAATCCATCTACGGCAGCATCCGCGTTTGCGGTTGCGCCGATGCGAGCCGGAATTTGCACTGCGGAGATGGCGCATTCATCCAACAGGAAAAGAGTCTCACTTTACAGGCCGGCTCCGATACGCGAGCTTTACTGATCGACCTGGTCGCCTGACCTACCCAACACAAGCTAAGGCAAATAGGCGCTAAAGCGGCGCGTTTCAGTGTTTTTGCCCTGTCATGCTAAGATGGCCGCATGATCCCAAACAGGCTTCAGGGTTATTGCCATGGATTCCGTCAATCCGGACAAACTTGTCATTCAGGCCGAACAGCTTTGTCAGCAGCGCAACGTGCGTCTTACACCCCAGCGTCAGGAAGTGCTGCGTTTAATCGCACAGCAAACCGGCGCCATCAGTGCATATGACTTACTCGATCTCCTGCGTGCATCAGAGCCGCAAGCCAAGCCGCCCACAGTTTATCGCGCACTGGATTTCCTTCTTGAGCAAGGATTTATTCATCGTGTCGAGTCCAACAACAGCTATGTGCTGTGCCACCACTTTGAAGAACACAGCCATACTTCCGCGTTGTTCATCTGCGACCGGTGCGGACAAGTGACTGAACGCCAGACTGAAGGCGTGGAAGAAACGCTGCAGCAATTGGCGCAACAGTCAGGGTTCGTGATGCGGCACAGCGTTGTGGAAGCGCATGGTTTCTGCCGAGAATGCCAACAGGTGGAGTCCTGCGAACAGCGGGATAGTTGCAATCATGATCACAGCCTGATCGTGAAGAAGCGTTGAACATCGGGCAACCTACGAGGTTCAACATCGACCGTCACACATCAAAAGGGATTTTACAGGTCACGGCAGGCGCTCATCGGTAAAGGTAAACAAAAAGCGCCAGCCAGACTGTATAAGTAGCAGGAATCGGAATCAAACCGGCGAGAAAAATCAGCTCCAGTCGCCGTTACGAATTACGCCGACGGCCAAACCTTCAATCGAGAAATTCTGTTCACGCAAATCGACGACAATGGGCTCAAAATCCTTGTTCTCTGCCAGCAGCTGCACAATATTCCCCTGCTTTTTCAGTCTCTTGACCGTCACTTCATCTTCAATACGTGCAACGACGACCTGACCATTACGCACATCCTGGGTTTTGTGAACAGCTAACAAATCACCGTCAAGAATACCAATATCTTTCATCGACATACCGCTGACGCGCAGCAAAAAATCCGCGTTAGGCTTGAACATGGCGGGATCGACCTGGTAATGACATTCGATATGCTGTTGAGCCAGTAAGGGCTCGCCAGCAGCCACACGGCCAATCAATGGTAGCCCTTGATCTTCTTCTTCCATCAGCAACCGGATTCCACGAGATGCGCCGGTAACGATCTCTATGACACCTTTGCGCGCCAGCGCTTTAAGATGCTCTTCCGCTGCATTTGGCGAGCGAAAGCCGAGTTGACTTGCAATTTCAGCACGGGTCGGTGGCATCCCGGTCTGAGAGATATGATCGCGAATAAGATCATAGACCTGTTGTTGTCTGGTGGTTAATGCTTTCATCCCGCCCCCTGGTTGTTTATACAGTTTCGCTGTGAGTATATACAGGGATACCGGCAATGGGAACCCGGAAGAACGCTATTCCACGGAATTTTCTGCGAATATTCGAAGCCTCACGCAAAATGGCTCCACAGCAAGCTTCCCCACACGCTTGCGGCCAGCAAACAGGCGACAAACACCGCCGCCGAGCCAATATCCTTCGCCCTGCCGGACAATTCGTGATAGTCCATCCCGACACGATCCACAACCGCTTCTATCGCACTGTTGACAAGCTCAAACAACACAATCAACACCACCGAACCGATGAGCAACAACCGCTCAATCGTTGAAACCGGTAGCCAACACGCAATAATAATCGCGGCGAGAGTCAGTAGCGATTCTTGACGAAATGCCGCTTCGTGCAGCCATGCCTGTTTCAATCCTTGCAACGAGTACCCTGTTGCTTTAACGAGCCGGGTGAACCCCGTTGTTTTATTCATACTTGCTCCACCTGTAATTTGTGATTGAACGCAATTTTAACGTGCCCGCACGAACGTATCACCACAGATATCCTGTCGGGTTTCTGGTATCCTTTCGGCGCGTTGCTAACAGGAGGCTTCTGGTTGTTATGTCAGGTTGGCGTAGAATTTACTATAAATTACTGAATATTCCCCTTAAATTCCTGGTGAAGAGTAAAGTTATTCCCCAGGATCCCGTTGCTGAACAACAGTTGGATCCGTCCCGGCCGATTTTCTATGTGCTGCCCTACAACTCCAAAGCGGATTTACTGACTCTGCGCACCAAATGCCGCGAGCTCGGTTTGCCGGATCCGCTGCAGCCACTCCATATTGATGGCAAGACGTTGCCAAGTTACGTCTTTGTCAATGACGGCCCGCGCGTGTTCCATTACTACGTCCCGAAAGAGAAATCGATCAAGCTCTTTCATGACTACCTGGATCTGCACCGTAATAATCCGGATCTGGATATCCAGATGATTCCCGTGTCCGTCATGTTCGGACGCTCACCTGGCCGCGAAGGCCAGCAGAATCAGGAAACGCCACATTTACGATTGCTGAACGGCATCGAGAAATTTTTTGCCGTTTTGTGGCTGGGACGGGACAGTTTCGTGCGTTTCTCAACGCCGGTATCCCTGCGTTATATGGCCACAGAACATGGTACTGACAAGACCATCGCCCACAAGCTGGCTCGCGTAGCGCGGATGCATTTTTCCCGACTACGACTGGCAGCAGTCGGCCCCAGACTGCCCGCAAGGCAGGATCTGTTCAACAAACTGTTGTCGTCCAAAGCAATAGCTAAAGCCATCGATGATGAAGCGCGGGTAAAAAAGATTTCCCACGAGAAAGCGCAACAGAACGCGATTACCCTGCTGGAAGAAATCGCCGCCGATTTTTCTTACGAAGCGATTCGCCTTTCCGATCGCGTCCTGAGCTGGACCTGGAACCGGTTATATCAAGGGATTAACGTCCATAACGCCGAGCGGGTCCGCCAGCTGGCTCAGGACGGGCACGAACTGGTGTATGTTCCTTGTCATCGCAGCCATATGGATTACCTGCTGCTTTCCTATGTGCTTTATCACCAGGGGCTGGTGCCTCCGCACATCGCGGCGGGCATTAACTTGAACTTCTGGCCGGCCGGGCCGATTTTCCGCCGTCTCGGCGCTTTCTTCATCCGCCGAACCTTCAAAGGCAATAAGCTCTATTCCACGTTGTTCCGCGAATACCTGGGCGAACTGTTCACCCGCGGTTATTCCGTAGAGTATTTTGTCGAGGGCGGCCGTTCACGCACGGGGCGTTTGCTGGAACCTAAAACCGGCACGCTGGCGATGACGATTCAAGCCATGCTGCGTGGCGGAACCCGTCCCATAACACTGGTTCCTATCTACATTGGTTACGAACATGTGATGGAAGTGGGAACCTATGCCAAGGAATTGCGCGGCGCTACCAAAGAAAAAGAAGGGTTCATACAGATGGTGCGCGGCCTGAGTAAGCTGCGTAATCTGGGGCAAGGGTACGTAAACATCGGCGAACCGCTATCGCTGACCAGCTACCTCAACACCCACGTACCGCAATGGCGCGACGACATCGACCCGATCGAGCCGCAGCGGCCAGTCTGGCTGACGCCGACCGTCCAGAGCATCGCCGCCAGTATCATGGTGCGAATCAACAATGCGGCAGCGGCCAATGCCATGAATTTGTGTTCAACCGCCTTGCTGGCCTCTCGTCAGCGCTCCCTCACCCGCGAGCAGATGGAAGAACAGCTGGAATGCTACCTGCAATTACTGCGTAACGTGCCCTATACCGGCGACATTACCGTGCCGACGAAAAGTGCGTCCGAACTGCTGGATCATGCGCTAGGCATGAACAAGTTCGAAGTGGAAAAGGATAGCATCGGCGACATCATTATCCTGCCACGCGAGCAGGCCGTACTGATGACCTATTACCGCAACAATATTCATCACTTGCTGGTGCTGCCATCGCTGATCGCCAGCATAGTGATGCATCATCGCAAAATCGCTGCGTCCGAGTTATTGCGGCAGGTCTCTTTACTCTATCCATTGCTGCAGGCCGAACTGTTCCTGCACTACGATAAAACACAGCTTGGTAGCGTACTCAATGCACTGACGCAGGAATTGTGCCGACAGCAGTTGATCGTCAATAGGGGAGATGCCGTCGAGCTGAACCCGGCCAAAATCCGCACGCTGCAATTACTTGCAGCCGGCATCCGTGAGACGTTGCAGCGTTATGCCATTACGTTATCGCTGTTGAATGCCAACCCGACGCTTAGCCGGGGTACGCTGGAAAAAGAAAGCCGCAACATGGCCCAGCGTCTCTCCGTACTGCATGGTATCAATGCGCCGGAATTCTTCGATAAGGCCGTATTCTCAACACTGGTCGATACACTGAGAATGGAAGGCTGCATCAGCGACAGCGGAGATAGCGTTCACGACAATGTGCAGGAAATTTACGACATACTCGGCGATTTACTGACGCCGGAAGTGAAACTGACCATAGAAAGCGCCTGTGTAACAGAAGCCAATACAACGGCCGACGAGGCGAAGGAATCAACCAGAAAGGAAGATGAAGAGGAATAACCGCGTTCCTGGAGCATGGCGGCCCGGCCAGTACGCCTGAAGAGATGACCCACCCTGCCAGCACACGCCGGCAGGGTGTTTTTTTATAACCCGAACAGAATGCCGAAGAACAACACCATCCCGACATAGTTGTTATTTCTGAATGCGCGGAAACAGTTATCCCGCTCACGCCCGGCGATCATCTTCTGCTGATAGGCAAACAACCCAGCGGCAATCAGCACCGACCAGTAAAAAATCTGGCTCAACGCCATCATCCTTCCCAGCGCCAGCATCGCCGCTAACGTCATCAGCTGCAAAACGCCGATGATCAACGTGTCGTGGCTACCGAACAGGATGGCAGTGGATTTCACGCCGATTTTCAGATCGTCGTCGCGATCCACCATCGCATATTCCGTATCGTAGGCGACCGTCCAGCAAATATAGGCAAAAAACATCAGCCAGCAAGTCACCGGGAGCGATTCGCTGACAGCGGCATAAGCCATCGGTATCGACCATCCAAATGCGGCGCCCAGCACCAGCTGGGGCAAATGGCTGACCCGTTTCATGAACGGATAGACCCAAGCCAACGCCAGGCCGATCACCGAAAGCCAAATGGTCATCGGATTCAGGGTCAGCACCAACCCGAATGCCAGCAACACCAGCACGACAAACAGCACCTTGGCGGATTGTTCGCTCACAGCACCACTCGGTAGAGGCCGGGATGCCGTGCGTTTGACGTGACCATCGAAATGGCGGTCAGCGTAATCATTAATCACGCAGCCCGCGGCACGCATCAAAAAAACACCCGCCACAAATACCCACAGCGTCCAAAGAGTCGGTGTTCCACGCCCGGCCAGCCATAGCGCCCACAGTGTCGGCCACAGCAGCAGCATCGAACCAATCGGCTTGTCTATTCTCATCAACCGGCAATACGCACCCCAACGTTCTGCCGCAAGCAGTTTTTCCAACGCCTGATTCTCCTTTCTGCTGTTAGTCCTGATACCTGTCAGGGAAATAAATCGGAGCATCCGGTAAAAAGAGCTCGGTGATTAACAACGGATTGCCCGCAAGAAACAAACGCGAACGCCGCGTCCAAAGTTGCCCGCTCCGCCCCGTATGGATAAAGTCGCGAACCGGCGGCCCTTGCAGGAAGAGATAGCGCCCTAGCGGCGTATTGCCTATCTGGGTCAAATCGATTTCCGCTTCTTTTAGCGTCTGCTCCGGCATGACGGTTCGCCCAAACAGCCAGGGTTGATCATCGCCAAACAGCGTCACTTCACGTAACCAATAGCGCTCGCTCAACGGCAAAAGAGAAGGCTCTTCCGGTATCCTCAGCGAAGCAACGAAGCGTTCAGTCTCTACCTGAACGCGCAAACATCGACAATAACGCTCCAGAAGGCGTGTCATTGAATCTCTGCTGGTCAACCATTCTGCGACTGTCGCAGGTAAAACTTCAGGCGCACACCACTCAACCGAGTGCAGGTGAGCCAACGCCTCATCGGACATGCATCCCACCCGGCATTGTTTAGTAAATAAAATAACCGCGTTTATTGTAGCGCAGAATAGTTCGCCGATAACACGTTCCGAACGTGTCGTTAACGGTTTGTACAGTTTTCACGCAACATTCCGACAGGATAAACCGAGGCTACAACGCAATAAGTTGAATCCGTCAGGAAAGTATCACGATGTTATGACGTGCAATACGAAGCACCAACAAAAAACACTACCCGGCGGCTGCCGGGTAGTGTTTTCAAAACGCGGTGTCGGCTCTGGTGACAAAGCCACCCGAACCTGACGACAGAGCATTACATCATGCCGCCCATGCCGCCCATTCCACCCATACCGCCTGCGGCGCCTAAATCCGGTGCATCGCTTTTCGGCAGCTCAGTCACCATACATTCGGTGGTGATCATCAGGCCGGCGACGGAAGCCGCGTACTGCAGTGCAGAACGAGTGACTTTAGTCGGATCCAGGATACCCATATCGATCATGTTGCCGTACTGTTCAGTCGCAGCGTTATAACCGTAGTTACCTTCGCCCGCTTTCACATTGTTGGCTACAACAGACGGCTCTTCACCGGCGTTGGAAACGATCTGACGCAGCGGCGCTTCCATCGCACGCTGAGCAACTTTGATACCTACATTCTGCTCTTCGTTATCGCCTTTCAGGCCACTGATAGCAGTAGCAACGCGGATCAGCGCCACACCGCCACCAGCAACCACGCCTTCTTCAACGGCAGCACGGGTCGCGTGCAGCGCATCTTCAACGCGGGCTTTCTTCTCTTTCATTTCGACTTCGGTCGCAGCACCGACTTTGATAACCGCAACACCGCCAGCCAGTTTAGCTACACGCTCCTGCAGTTTTTCACGATCGTAGTCGGAAGTCGCTTCTTCGATCTGCTGACGAATCTGGGTAACACGGCCCTGAATAGTGGCTTCATCGCCCACGCCATCAATAATGGTGGTGGTGTCTTTGTTGATAACCACACGTTTAGCCTGGCCCAGATCTTCCAGCGTGGCTTTTTCCAGCTCCAGACCGATTTCTTCAGAAATCACAGTACCGGCAGTCAGGGTAGCGATGTCCTGCAGCATAGCTTTACGACGGTCGCCGAAGCCCGGCGCTTTCACCGCAGCAACTTTTACGATACCGCGCATGGTGTTGACAACCAGAGTCGCCAGCGCTTCGCCTTCTACGTCTTCAGCGATGATCAGCAGCGGTTTGCCTGCTTTGGCGACAGCTTCCAGCACCGGCAACATTTCGCGGATGTTGGAGATTTTTTTGTCAGCCAGCAGAATGAACGGGCTTTCCAGCTCAACAGAACCGGTTTCCGGCTTATTGATGAAGTACGGAGACAGGTAGCCGCGATCGAACTGCATACCTTCAACCACGTCCAGTTCGTCTTGCAGGCCGGTGCCTTCTTCAACGGTGATAACGCCTTCTTTACCCACTTTCTCCATCGCTTCGGCAATCAGTTTGCCCACGGTTTCATCGGAGTTGGCGGAGATGGTGCCTACCTGTGCGATAGCTTTAGAGTCAGCGCAAGGAACAGACAGGTTTTTCAGTTCTTGAACCGCAGCGATAACCGCTTTATCGATACCGCGTTTCAGGTCCATCGGGTTCATGCCGGCGGCAACAGCTTTCAGACCTTCATTAACAATAGCCTGAGCCAGTACGGTAGCGGTGGTAGTACCGTCACCCGCAGCATCGTTCGCTTTGGAAGCAACTTCCTTCACCATCTGAGCGCCCATGTTTTCGAACTTGTCTTCCAGTTCGATTTCACGTGCAACGGACACCCCGTCTTTGGTGATGGTCGGCGAGCCGAAGGATTTATCCAGAACCACATTACGGCCTTTTGGGCCCAGCGTAACTTTTACTGCATCAGCCAGCACATTGACGCCACGCAACATTTTTACCCGAGCGTCATTACCGAATTTTACGTCTTTAGCTGCCATTGGTAGTTTCCCTTGAATTCGTTTCGTTCAGTTCAGATGATTACGTAAGATTAGGCTTCAACAATCGCCAGAATGTCGCTTTCAGACATGATCAACACTTCGTCGTTATCGATCTTCTCCGTCTTCACGCCATAGCCATCATTGAAAATAACGATATCGCCTACTTTCACGTCCAACGGTTTCACTTCACCGTTTTCCAGGATACGGCCATGGCCAACAGCCAGGACTTCACCACGGGTGGATTTACCCGCTGCAGAACCGGTCAGAACAATGCCGCCAGCAGATTTTGACTCAACTTCTTTGCGCTTGACGATCACGCGGTCATGCAATGGACGAATTTTCATTGATAGCTCTCCTTTGAGAAAGTCCATATCGGTTTAGGTTAAATGCCGGATGAACCCTGACACCCGGCCTTGTGGTGAACTAGATGGGGACGTATCCGGGCGCTTCAAGGGAACAAATAAATTTTTTTTCCTTAAGCGTCATTTTTTACATAAACAGGGCAAAACGCCGGGAGCATTTTCAACAGCGCTCCGTGTCGGCCCACAGTAAGAGGTAAGGGATGTATGCCACAGCAAGAACCGCTGTAAATCAGCGGTTTTTTCGATCGTCCTGATGCTCGATATGATCCTGATCCGAATCAGTTTCCTTGCGCTGGAACTCACCTTCGAATGTATGGCCGCCCGATGCGCCGCCAGGAGAACTGCGCCAGACGCGCAGATGCGGCATCAGCTTCATCGTCAGGTGTTTCTGTACGGGAGGCAGCAGCAGTAGCAATCCCAGAAAATCGGTGAAGAAACCGGGCAGAACCAGCAGAAACCCCGACAACACCAGGGAAACGCTTTTCACCATCTCGGCCGCCGGGCTTTCTCCCGTTTGCAGGCGCTGTTGCATCTGAATGAGGGTTTTCATGCCCTGATTACGCACCATTGATACTCCAACGCAGGACGTCAATACGACCAGCAGCAACGTCGGCGCCACCCCCAATACTTCGGACACCCGAATAAAAATGGAGATTTCGACATAGACCAGAAGGAAAATCAGCAAAAACGGTATCCAGCGCACCCAGTGCTCCTGTGGTTCAGATTCAACGCATTAATAAAAAATATGCTTCTCCGACAACTCGCCGTCTTATCCTACCCGAGCATCATTCAGGCAACTGGCCTGAAGATACGACCAGTTGTAGCGAGACGCATCCTATAATGCAGCAGATGGTAGCGATTGCCGCTATTTTCAACTGATAGAACGACAGATTTTTTTACTTAGTAACAGGTCGTGACTATTATCACAATTTCCACAGAACAGGGGGGACAGACCTTCATCTGTGATCAGCGCAACGGAAACTCCGCCATGCGGCAGAATATCATAACAACAGCTGGAGACATAATGGTCAAACATTCTGCCTCAGTTATCCACGGTGAGACGATACATCATATAAATTCCAAATAAGTAGAATATAAGAGAAATAACTCATGTCAGAAAATATCCGTATTGAAGAAGATTTATTGGGTACGCGCGAAGTGCCTGCTGATGCTTATTACGGCGTTCATACACTACGTGCTATCGAAAACTTCTATATTAGTAACCAGAAAATCAGTGACATACCGGAGTTTGTGCGCGGAATGGTGATGGTCAAGAAAGCGGCGGCCATGGCTAACCGTGAATTGCAGACCATCCCACGTAAAATTGCAGACGTCATCATTCGTGCCTGCGACGAAGTGCTGGTGAACGGCAAATGTCTGGATCAGTTCCCAGTCGACGTGTTTCAGGGCGGCGCAGGTACGTCCGTCAACATGAACACCAACGAAGTGTTGGCCAATATCGGGCTGGAGCTGATGGGGCACCAGAAAGGGGAATACCAGTACCTGAACCCCAACGACCACGTCAACAAGTGTCAGTCCACCAACGACGCTTACCCGACCGGTTTTCGCATCGCGGTTTACAGCGCCATCCTGAAATTGGTGGATTCCGTCACCCAGTTGGGCGATGGCTTTGAACACAAAGCCAAAGCATTCGAAAACATTCTGAAAATGGGCCGCACCCAACTTCAGGATGCAGTGCCGATGACGCTGGGCCAGGAATTCCACGCTTTCAACGTGTTGTTGAAAGAAGAGAATAAAAATCTGCTGCGCACCGCCGAACTGTTGCTGGAGGTGAACCTGGGCGCAACCGCCATCGGTACTCGCCTTAACACACCGGAAGGCTACCAGCATCTGGCGGTGCAAAAACTGGCGGACGTCAGCAAGCTGCCCTGCGTGCCGGCGGAAGACCTGATCGAGGCAACATCCGACTGCGGCGCTTACGTCATGGTACACAGCACGCTGAAACGTCTGGCGGTTAAACTCTCCAAGATCTGTAACGACTTGCGTTTGCTCTCCTCTGGCCCGCGCGCAGGGCTGAACGAAATCAATCTGCCGGAACTGCAGGCTGGCTCATCCATCATGCCGGCCAAGGTCAACCCGGTGGTGCCGGAAGTGGTGAACCAGGTCTGTTTCAAAGTCATCGGCAACGATACCTGCGTCACCATGGCGGCGGAAGCGGGTCAGTTGCAGTTGAACGTCATGGAACCGGTCATTGGTCAGGCCATGTTCGAATCCATCTATATTCTGACCAACGCCTGCCGTAACTTACTGGAAAAATGCGTAGAAGGGATCACGGCGAACAAATCCGTCTGTGAATCCTATGTGTTCAATTCCATCGGCATCGTGACCTATCTGAACCCGTTCATCGGCCACCATAACGGCGACATCGTCGGCAAGATCTGCGCCGAAACCGGCAAAAGCGTTCGCGAAGTCGTGCTGGAACGCGGCCTGCTGACCGAAGCCGAGTTGGACGACATTTTCTCCGTACAGAACCTGATGCATCCGGCCTACAAAGCCCGGCGTTATACCGAAGATAACGACGCATCGTAACTTCGCTTTCTCTTCATTGAAGGCACGCCAGCCCCGCCAGGGACTGCGTGCCTTTATTGTATCCGCGCCATTCGGCGCTCACGGCACGCAACCATAAAAACAAATCAATATTGGCAACAAAAATAAAAGGAGCATGATCATGCTTACCCTGGAACTCATTATCGTTTTACTCGCCATCTACCTCGGCGCAAGACTGGGGGGAATCGGCATCGGCTTTGCAGGTGGTCTTGGCGTTCTGGTACTGACGCTGGGCTTTCATATCAAGCCGGGATCCATTCCGTTTGATGTTATCGAAATCATCATGGCGGTCATCGCCGCTATCGCCGCCATGCAGGTGGCGGGCGGCATGGACTACCTGGTGAGCCTGGCGGAGAAACTGCTGCGGCGTCATCCGCGCTACGTCACCTTTCTGGCGCCGATGGTCACTTATGTCATGACACTGATGGCCGGTACCGGCCACACTGCGTTCTCCACCCTACCGGTCATCGCCGAGGTTGCTAAAGAACAAGGGATCCGGCCGTCTCGTCCGTTATCTATTGCCGTCGTCGCCTCCCAGATAGCCATTACCGCCTCGCCGATCTCCGCGGCAGTGGTATTTGTCGCCTCGCTGCTGGAGCCCAAAGGCGTTAGCTACCTGACGCTGCTGGGCATTTGCATCCCGACCACCCTGGCCGTCATTTTGTTGACCGCCATCATCACCAATTTCCTGGGCAAAGAGTTGAAAGACGACGACGTGTATCAGGAGCGCCTGCGCAAAAGTGAGGTGGTTCTGCGCGGCCAAAGCGACATGCAACTGAAGCCCGGCGCGAAACTTTCGGTGCTGTTATTTCTGCTCGGCATTGTTGCAGTGGTGTTCTATGCCACCGCCATCAGCGACGCGGTCGCATTGATCCGCAACCCAGTGTTGCCGCGCAACGAAGCCATCGTGGTCTTCATGCTAACGGTCGCTACGCTGATCTGCCTGAGCTGCCGAATTGAAACCGCACGCATCCTGACTGCCAGCACGTTCAAATCCGGTATGAGCGCCTGCATATGCGTCATGGGGGTCGCCTGGCTGGGCGATACTTTCGTAAAAGCACACATCGCCGACATCCAGAGCACCGCCGGCGCACTGTTGCAGAGCTACCCGTGGATGTTGGCGGTTGTACTGTTTTTCGCCTCCACGCTGCTCTATTCTCAGGCTGCAACCGCTAAAGCGCTGATGCCCGCCGCACTGATGCTGGGCGTCGCCCCTGCGACGGCCATCGCTTCGTTCGCTGCGGTTTCCGCACTTTTCGTGTTACCCACCTACCCCACGTTGCTGGCGGCGGTGGAAATGGATGACACCGGCTCAACCCGCATCGGGAAGTACGTCTTCAACCATGCGTTTCTGATCCCCGGCGTCATTGCCATCGCGCTCTCGGTACTGTTCGGGTTCATCCTGAGCAGCATTCTGTTGTAACCCATAGCCGGATCGACATCCTACGTCGATCCGGCCTTACACAACCGGGGAACGCAGAGTATAGTGAGGCAGATTATATTCCCCGTTACCCAGCGCCGAGGTCACGATGCCCGAATCGACGAACCGCGATGCAATCGTCATTCTCTGCACCGCTCCAGATGAGACCAGCGCAAAAGCGCTGGCGACATCTGTTCTGGAAGCCCGGCTGGCGGCTTGCGTTACGCTGCTGCCCGGCGCCGTTTCCCTGTACCATTGGGAAGGAAAACTGGAACAACAGACGGAAACCCAACTGCTACTGAAAAGCGATCGCCGTCATCAACCGGCGTTATTATCCCATCTGAAACAACATCATCCTTATCAGACGCCGGAACTCCTGGTTCTGCCGGTACTGGACGGCGATAGCGATTATCTCTCATGGCTCAACGCATCCTTACGCTGATCCTGATTGGCATCAGCCTGCTGTTTACCTGTCAGGCTGTTGCGCAGAATCCCTTCGAGCGCAGCGCACAACCATCATCATCGCGCTTTCTGCCTGTCGATCAGGCATTTGCCTTTGATTTTCAACAACAGGGCTCGCAACTGACACTCCAATGGCAAATCCACGACGGCTATTATTTATACCGCCAACAGATCAGGCTGATCGGCAATAACGCCGACATCGCCAACGTCGAACTGCCGCCGGGAACGCCGCACCACGACGAATTCTTCGGCGAAGTCAGTATTTTTCGCCAGACGTTGTCGCTGCCGGTCTCGCTGCTAAGCGCGGAGAGCAACGCCACCCTGAGCGTCACTTACCAGGGCTGCGCCGACAACGGTTTCTGCTACCCGCCGGAAACCAGAAAAGTCCCCCTCAGCGCCGTCAGCCAAACGCCTGCAGCCATCACGGCGATGCCCGTCGATACACCGTCAATTCCGCTGCCATTCTCACCCTTGTGGGCATTGCTGATAGGCGTCGGCGTCGCCTTCACGCCATGCGTATTGCCGATGTACCCGCTGATTTCCGGCCTGATTCTCGGGCAGCGGCAACGCCTCTCATCCCGCCGCACGCTGCTGCTCTCGATACTGTACATTCAGGGCATGGCGCTCACTTACACCCTGCTCGGCGTGCTGATAGCTTACGCCGGCCTGCGTTTTCAGGCCGCCTTGCAGCACCCCTATGTGCTCACCGGCATCTCGGTGCTGTTCATCGCGCTGGCGCTGTCTATGTTCGGGCTTTACAACCTGCAGCTGCCCTCATCCCTGCAAACCCGGCTGACGCTATGGAGTAACCGTCAACAGGGCGGTTCCGCCATCGGCGTATTCATGATGGGCACGCTCGCCGGGCTCATCTGTTCGCCCTGCACGACCGCGCCGTTAAGCGCATTGCTGCTGTATATCGCGCAAAGCGGCGACCTGCCAGCCGGCGCCGGCACACTCTATCTGTACGCGCTGGGCATGGGGCTGCCGCTACTGGGCGTAACCTTGTTCGGCAACCGTCTGCTGCCGAAGCGCGGTGCCTGGATGAATCACGTCAAAGAAGGATTTGGCTTCGTCATTCTGGCGCTGCCGGTATTTCTGCTGGGCCGGGTATTGGGTGATATCTGGGAAGCACGGATGTGGGCGCTGTTGGGCGTGGCTTTCTTCGGCTGGGGATTTGTATTGAGCCTGGCTCACCGTTCCGGGTGGATGCGAATAGTACAGGTCATCATGCTGGCCGGCGCGCTGCTGACGGTTCGCCCATTGCAGGACTGGCTATTCATGCCGGTTCAGGCCGCACAGGATCGCCCTCGACCGCTCGCCTTCTCGCCCGTCGGCAATCTGAACGAGCTTCATCGTTCGCTATCGGGTGCGGGTCGCATCACCATGCTCGATCTGTACGCAGACTGGTGCGTCGCTTGCAAAGAGTTTGAAAAATACACCTTCAGCGACGCGCAAGTTCGGCAACGATTATCACAATTGCAGTTACTGCAGGCGGACGTTACCGCCAACAGCGACGCCCATCAGGCGCTGCTGCGGCATTTTCAGGTGCTAGGGCTGCCCACCATTCTGTTTTTCGACGCCAGCGGCCGGGAGATTCCGGGTTCGCGAGTGACTGGCCTGTTGAATGCAACCGACTTCGTCGGGCATTTGCAGAAACTGCCCCGCTAAACCACACTAGGCTGTGTTCGACACACGTCTTGAATGAAGGCCCGTTCGCCACCGTTCGGGCCGCAGATCGATAAGGAGCCCTCCATGCAACGGGAAACGGTTCTGGAGCAGGCGCTGTCCCTGCTCGAACAACAGGGGTTCGGCGCCGCCACACTGGAAACACTGGCGAACCGCTTACAAATTGCGCCGGATGTTCTGCGCGATTACTGGCCGAACCGAGAAGCACTGCTCTACGATAGCTTGCGCCATCATGCCCAGCAGGTAGATGCCTGGCGACGGCATGTCCAGCTTGACGACCATCTGACCATCGAACAGAAACTACTGACCCGCTATCAGGTTCTGCGGGAAGCCGTACAGCATCAACGCTATCCGGGTTGCCTGTTCATCGCCGCCTGTTATTTTTTTCCTGATCCCGAACACCCGATCCACAGCATCGCCGAGCAGCAAAAACAGGCGTCGCTGCACTATACCAAAGCACTGTTGGATGAGCTGGACATTGAAGATACCGACATGGTGGCATTGCAAATGGAGCTGATTCTGGAAGGATGCCTGAGCAAACTGCTGGTTAAACGTCAAATTTCCGATATTGAGGTCGCTCGTCGGCTGGCGGAGGATGTTCTGCGTATGGCGCTATGTCGTAAAAATGGCGCATTGACCTGACCGCTTCCGTACCTGTACAGACCAATACGCCTAGCAAGGAACACTTACCACTACGCCATCTTGTTTGCGGCGCTTCCCTTATTAGTACTAGAAATTGGCCAATATTAAAATAATATCAACAGTATTCCTGCCGAAAACCGCCATAACACACCGATTTTATTCGATATAACAGCACACCGAACACACGCTTTCTCTATTTCTCTGCGGGCCTGGCGCGAGTTATTTGTTCAAAAAACACGTAAGTGCTGAAAAAGCAGGCAACCCGTTTAAAAAGGCATGAATTCACATTGACGCACTCAGCCTAATCCGGTTTAATGCGCGTCGTTGCCCGGATAGCTCAGTCGGTAGAGCAGGGGATTGAAAATCCCCGTGTCCTTGGTTCGATTCCGAGTCCGGGCACCACCTTTCCTTTTTTATGCCTCCTTATCAATCCCTATGTTGTTGCGATTCAATAAGTTGGCGTAAAAATCTTTTCCGATGCGTTTTGATTTATCCCTTCGTATCGGGGAATTTGTGGGTCAGATTGCGGGTCATTCAGTTCGATGAACGGGAGTGACCCTCATATGTTAACTGACAGCAAAGTCCGATCCGCGAAACCTCTCGCAAAATCTTACAAGCTCACCGACTCGCAAGGCCTGTACCTCACGGTATCACCCAGTGGCGCTAAGCTATGGTATTTCCGCTATCGCTTCGGCGGTAAAGAAAACCGTCTGGCCTTTGGCCCCTACCCGCAAACTACACTGGCGGAAGCCCGCGAAAAGCGCGATGCGGCGCGTAAATTGCTGGCATCCGGCATCAGCCCTTCTCAGCTTCGCAAAACGAACAATCTCGCAGCTGATGAATCCCGCACCTTTCAGTATCTCGCTCAGACGTGGCACACCAGCAGCCTGAAACTCTGGTCGGAAGCCCACGCCGATAAAATCCTCACCTGCCTGAAACGCTACGTTTTCCCCGCGATTGGCGCGATGGATATCGCACAGGTTGAAACCCGCCATCTCGCGCAGTTGGTTAAGGCAATTGACGATAAAGGCGTGCATGACGTCGCCGGACGGGTGCGCCAGCATCTGACCAAAATCATGCGCCACGCCGTCCAGCAGGGCGTAATCAAATACAATCCGGCTTACGATTTGGACGGCGTCGTGACCCCGGTGGCGACCCAACATCATCCCGCCCTGCCGCTAAAACGCCTGCCTGAACTGCTGGAGAAGATGGAGAACTACAAAGGCCGGATGCTCACCCGTCTGGCACTGGAGCTGAATCTGCATGTGTTTCTGCGCTCCAGTGAACTCCGGTTTGCCCGCTGGGATGAATTCAACCTGAAAGCGCATCTCTGGAGCGTGCCCGCCCAGCGCGAAGCGGTAGACGGCGTGCGGTTCTCAGAGCGTGGCGCAAAGATGAAGGATGAACATCTGGTGCCGCTGTCACGGCAGGCGGTCGCCCTGCTGAAACAGATTCAGGCGATTTCTGGCGAATCGGTCTTCGTTTTTCCCGGCGCACATACCCTGAACAAACCAATGAGTGAAAACACCATCAACAAGGCGCTGCGCGTGATTGGCTACGACACCAAAAGCGAGGTGTGCGGCCACGGTTTCAGAACCATGGCCTGTAGCGCCCTGAACGAGTCCGGGCGCTGGTCAAAAGACGCTATTGAGCGGCAGATGAGCCACAAAGAGCGCAATGGCGTGCGGGCTGCTTATGTACATAAAGCGGAACATCTGGAAGCCAGAATCGAAATGATGCAATGGTGGTCAGATTATTTGGATGTAAACCGCGAAGGCTACGTCGCACCGTATATTTATGCGCGGAGCTACCGAGGAGAAGAGTTATATTGCGGCTAACGCGCTGCGCTTGTTGGCTCCTGACGGGCTTTCTATGTGATAGAAAACCCGTCAGGAGCGTTGTCGTAAAACCATCCAGGCATTCTGCCAAACGTTTCTTACACGTTAGGATTTGCGACATTGACGGCCCCGAATCACCGTTAACCTTTGGGTTCGATGCCTCGGGTCTGGAGTTCTTTGCGCAGAATACGCTTTATCCATGTAGCCAATGTCTTGTCGCCATCTTTGTGGGCTTGTTCTTCCAATTGCGCCCGAAACTCGTGGGACAGTCGAATCTGATACTGGTCTGTTTTTGACTTTTCACTTGACATTGTAATTACAAATTCCATAGCATGGTCTTGTTGTAATTACACCGCAATTACACGGTATTTTGCAACGATAAAGAGCGAAGCCCGGCAGTGCTAGGAACACTCACCGGGCTTCTGACCACAACATTATGAGGACTAATGCTATGGCTGACACCGATAGTAACACGGGCCCGTCTTACCAATCACTGCCGGATTGCGAGAGCCTGTATTCCGCCATGAATGCCGCGCTGGCGCGTCTGGATTTTTCAAACATGGACGATGACGAGCTCTCGCAGGTGGCAGAGTATTGCGCCGAAACCAGCGCCGGGCTGTGTCATTGCCTGAATTTCATTGGCGATGCACTGATTACCTTTGCCGATAATGACGTGTGCGAATCCACGCCGGAAAGTTTATGCCAGTTGGGGCATGGGCTAAATGCCATCAGCTTACTCATCCCGGCGCTTAACGATATGCACAGACGCGCACACGCACCGACCCGCCCGATAAGCCTCTGAACCTGCGCCCGATTAAAGCTCTGCCGTGAGTGACTCACGGTCAGGGCTTTTTTGCTGCCATAACTGAATCCCCCTAATTCTTGATATGCGATATTGAGTTGTTTGCAGGCCTCCTCCCCTTTTCCCGATAGCCTTCTCTACCGGCTGATTTCAGTAGGGAGAAGACATGCCAACACGTTTTATTTTCGCAACACTGACAGCGCTCAACAGGCCATCCAAACACGACGCAGGACGCGACGGGTTCAGGCGGGGGATGCCTACGCCTCGCGGGCATTCACCCGTGGTGTGAGGCGAGTAAATGCCATTTTGCAGAAAGGGGGCATTTGCGTCGCCCGAACCCACCGGCGAGCGTTCCCCCAAGGGGAACCGAGCAGGCCGGGGGAGCCGAATAAATTTGCCGCCCCAGCGAGCAAAAAGACGCGCCCACGCGTCGGTTTATTTGGGGGGCTTCAGCCCCGCACACCGTCGTGGCTAAGTCTCCGGCCACCAGCCGGTAGCGAGGCGCGACTCCCCACTTTGAAGGCGTTTTCCCATTTTTTCGCTGACCGGAACGGGCAAAAGAAAAAGTGGGCTAAAAACGGCGTCTCAAAGGGGGGAGTCGCGCGTAGCGTGCGACGGTGTGCCGCTGTTGACGTTGGGGGTTTTGGCGTGGCGTCCAGCCACGACATTACCCCCATGTGCCAGGCAATAAGGGCGTCCAGCCCGCATGAACTGGCGCACGCCGTTCTGTGCCGGGAAATGTATTTTCCGGCGCATGGCTGCGAAGCGGCCACCCCATTCGCCTCACGCTATCGGCGCATCGCATGGACGCACGCCATTCACGGAAATATGAGTCGATTCCATGAGGCGATAAAGACGAACAAGAAAAGCAGCCAGAGACAAAGGAGGATCAATGTTGATTTCCGATTACCGTGAACGCCAAGCGCGTAGTCACGAAAAGATCCGGATACTGCTCAATTTCCTGAAAGAAGAAACCTACAGCGATTTTAAAACCCTGATGCTGCTTTTTGATTATAAAAATCACAAGCCGCTGTATCTGCTGCTGGGAAAAGCCATCGACATGGGATTCATTCAAAAGCAGACGTTTTGTACAAGGATGGAGAAAATCTCACTGTGGGGGATCACCAACGACGGATTGGCCGCAGTCGTCACGCCAGATGATGACGGTTTTCCTGCACGCTTTGAGCCTGCAAAAATCACCGGCTGGACGCTGGAGCATCACCTTGATAACCAGCTCGCCCGGCTTATTCTGGAAAAGAAAGGCGCTTATGGGTGGATTAGCGGCGCTTGTTCAACGTACCGCAACCGCTATCAGGTCAAACATCGCCCAGATGGGATGATCACACTCCCGAACGGAACGGTCATCGCAATTGAAACCGAGCGTCGCCTGAAAACCAAAGCCCGCTACCAGTCGATTATCACCAACCATTTACTGGCGCGTACTCAAAAGCACTGGATGTACGTTTTCTACATCGTGCCGGATCCACAGAAAAAACTGGCTATCGAACTGCTGTTCAATAACATCAAACACGTCATCGTGAATCATCAGCGTATCAGGCTGGAAGCGAAGCACCGCAATGTTTTTCGGGTTTATACGGTTGAGGAGCTTAAACGGTTAGCGTTAAATTTTGACTAATTGCTGAACAACCACGTGAAGTATATACTCAAAGTATGCACACGAGAGGAGAACTATCATGAAACACCGCGTCAGCGTTACCGTGGACAAAGACAATTATCAGGTTCTAAGTGCTGCCGGAGTCAATATTTCCGGGCTGGTGAATGACGCCATTGGCAAAGAAGCCCGCCGCATAAAGGCTGAAGAGTGGAAGAAAGAAAACCGCGAAGGGATGGAGGAAGTCGCCCGATTTATCGCACAGAATGGCTCCTTTGCGGATGAAAACAGGAACTGGTGATCATGCAATTCATTGTTTATCAATACAAACGCGCCAGTCACTACAAAATGTTTGTCGATGTACAAAGCGATATTGTCGAGACACCCAAGCGGCGCATGGTCATTCCACTTATCGAAGCACATCACCTGTCTGAGAAAGTGAATAAAACGCTGTTCCCTCTGATCCGCATCGACGGCGAAGATTATCGGCTAATGACTACTGAACTATCGAGCGTTCCCGTTGAAGTCATTGGTGAAACCATCGCGAATCTTGGCGACTACGCGGATGAGATCAAGGATGCGATTAATCTTATGTTTTGGGGGATATGAGATGTATTAATAGAATTCAGTGAGTCGAGAATTATATATACAGTTTTATCACATAGAGTATCGAAATATCTCAAAAATCGAACAGTACGATTCACTAGGATATGTACAACCTACTACCGACTACCGACACTATTTCTAGCACTAGCAACTAAATTCCACTTCCTGACTATTTAACCTATCTATATAATAACCGTAGTTTAAATGCCCTTTTATTTTATCTAAATCATCGGGTTTTATCGTGCCAGCCTGCATAAGGTGACGATATGTCCTAAGTTTGTTTCTATAACCTTTTGTCAATACAGGCTTTTGATTATGGACAAGGAACCCATGTACTTTCAATCTATTGGGTTTTTTAGAAATTTTAACTTTGTCTAAAGCTACTATCCAACCATGACTTTTCAATGCATTTATAATTTCCCCCTTAAAACCATCTATATTAAATTCAGCATCACAACCTGAAAAAGTTAAATCATCAGCATAGCGAGTATAACTCACCCCGCGTCCCGTAATAATTCTTTCAATCAACTCATCAGTAGGTTTAAAAGCAATATTTGAAATATAAGGGCTGGAAGGAGCACCTTGTGGGAGACGATCTTGCAGTGTGACAATATCAATAATTTTTGCAGCCTGCTCTGTACGGTAACCCAAATCGAGCAGTGCCGGCATGATTTTATTTGAATTAACATAATGAAAAAAATCTTTCAAATCAATAGAAAGAACCCATTGCGATCCACAATGTCTTTTTGCTGCTTCATATATCCCATTTACTCCTGGAATAAACGCGTAGCTATTTTCACTAATATAATCAGCCGAATTACGACTTAAATGATATGCAAGCCAAGCCTGAATCAGTTTCAGGCTTATCCTTGGAGCTTCGATAAGTCTTTTTTTCTTACCTTTACCTTTAGAAATAGTAAAAGAGCGATAGTATTTACATTTATTCTTAATGATAGAGTTCAAAAAATGTGGGCTTACGCCAATAGCTACTGAAAGAACACTCCATGAAACTACCGGAGGCAAGCCAATCGCCACTAGGCGTCGAACCTCTTCAGAATGACGATTGCGAAGACCGGAAGACAAACTCCTTAGAAATTGTGCCTCGTCTTCATAAGAAAACAGAAGAGGTAGTGGCGTTTTCATAAGGTCATTCCTTAGCAAAGCTGATGAAAACTTTCGTTGATGACGCCTGTGAATCAGCAGGCGTTTCGAAGGAACGCCTGCTGATTCACAGGCGCACATTCTGTACGCGACCTTCACAAATGAGCATGATACACACTCTCGTGAACGCCACTACCGAAGTAAAAATATCATTACAGATGCTTTCGTGCAAGGTAAAGAATTCTTTCAACATCAGAACTTTGCCTAGACTTTGTCACAGGTACAGCTTCGAGACCCGACTGAGTTAAACGATAAATTCCATTTAGCTCCCTAAGCAGAAATCCTTTTTTCCGTAATGAATCTAGTTTTGCATTCAGCCAATCGCCAGAGGTGATATGATATCCATTATTTTCAATCTGCTCTGACAACTGCACCAAGTTAAACGGGAAAATTTTCTTGGAAAACCTTAAAATAACCATGAGCGGAGGCTCAGGATTTAATTTTTGTTCATAGAGAAATTGGCTAACCTTAATACTCAGACTGGATAAATAGTCAGCAGAAATACTTTCCCATCTAGATCTATCCTGCTCACTAAAACCTTTACAGAAAGAATATATATTTATTTCCTTAGCATTTGAAAAAGAAATATATAGCTCGACTATCTTCCCACGTTTAAAATTTGCTGACACTAATGCTTTTAGCCCTGCCTCAATATTTTCTTTTTGTTCTGAGAAGGAGTAGCTAATAAAAACCTTAACATTTAACAATTCACTTATTTTCTTGGAGATATAATTGACTTGTCTATGTGAAATCATCCCGCGCGAAGCAACAGGGGAAACTTTCCCCATATCAACCACAAGTAAAACTGCATCAGAGTATCCTGCAACCTCTTTGACTTGAATCATAGGATATTTGTTTAATATATCGGATATCATAAAATCACTGAACAAGACCTATCTCCTTCATAACTTTAATCACTTTAACCTTCTCAATGGTTATTGTTTTAAGCCAATCTTTTGCTGATGCTACTGGAACCTGATCTATCAAAAATGTATTTTTATCGAATTCAATATTAACATCTGGCTCATAATCAACCGTACAACGAATTGTATAAGCCTTCGACATTACAGATGCCATATTATTCAAGGATGTGTGGACTAAGCTTTTTTTTGATAATAATTCCCCTTTTGTAATCATTCCTCCTCTTTCACATTTGGTTAACTCTTGAGAAATTCTATTATTGACAGCTCCAATTAAAAAATCAGGTACCTCTGAGTGATTCAGGCTTCCCCACTTTGAATTAATTTCGGCCACAAACATTCTAATATCAAGATAACAAGCATAATAGTATCTGTTGTAGGCCGTGCGTCCAAATGCCCCAGCAAGTAGTAAACTCGGCCCGCCTTTACTATGAACACTGGTTGCTTGCTTAGCCAAATAGTCTGCTACAGTGTGTAACTCCGACATTATGCAGCGCCTGAAAAATTAGTTTCACTGTTTTATAAACTAATCCTTGCGCTATTACTAGCTAGATCGCTTTGAAAGAACTCAGCCCGGATCATGCGATCTGATCAATACTCAAACAGCACAAATAACCAACCAGACTAATCAATGCTGCCCATAGCACCAAACTTCGTACCAAACAGCGATTGATGTAGAAAACCATCCATAACATCATACCGCAGGCTCACTGTCATTCTAACACTGATGCTTCACTTCTCATCGTGCGAGTCCAACGCTGACGGAAGGTCGCACACCTCCAAGTGTAGCGCTATTAAGTAAAACTATTAGGGATGCCAGCTTCAGTGATGTTGCCAGAACACTCTGCTATGCCTGTTCATAGGTGAGCGGTTGATTAACTGGTTTACCCTGTCGGACTTTGAAGGGTTGGATTAAACACTAAATATTTATTCTCAGAACACATGCAAATTGCACGTCATATTACCTTCGTAGTGGTTCAAAGAACCGTTAGTGATTTAAACCGCCTTCATTCATTGACGGTTTTTTATTTCTCTACTGGTATGCTGGTGGCATAGATAAAAATGAACGAGCCCCCCTCAGCTAATCGCAGGGGGCTTTCGTTTTCACGAGAGAGTTTTATGGCCGGGATATCTGGACGAGATAGAGAAGCGATAACCAGTCCTGACGCGTGCTGGCGAAGATATCCAGTAGCACAGTATCGGTCTGAGGGTGGTAGCGAAAAAGACAGATGTATTTACCAGTGGGATCTAACCAGCGCCTTAACTGAACGCCGCGTTCCTGAGCGCTCAGCTCAAGCGGATACATCAAAGGATTGGCGCCAATAGCAGCACCAGCTTGTTGCGCTATGTTAATCACAAATTCTTGAGCATCTTCCTCGCCAAGTTTCGGCTGTAAGAAAGATTCAATACTGTCTAAAGTTTGTTCTCCCGTCTGGGTCAGTCGTACATCAGTCATCATTTCACCTTATCATGTTTTTGCCGCTCGCCTCCGGGACACGTAGTCCTCAATTGACGTATGACGGCCGTTATCAAAATCATGCTGTGATAAGCTCACAAGCTTCAGCATGGCATTTACTTGCTGCTGCTGATGGCGTTCCGCCAGTTCCGCTTCACGTTCTTCTGCGGTCTGGATGAAAAGCTCAGCGGCACCATTTTTAGTCACATAGACACCGCCTCTGAAATGCTGCGGCGTACCAAGCATTTCCCTCGCAGACTTCTGCGAAATGGTAGTCATGTTAATTCCTCTCACTTAATAGGTAATTAATGTGCCTGCTCGGATGAAAGCGTCCGCCAGTCACGTTCTCCTGCTATGTCGGGTTGCCGGGATGGCATCCGTACGTGCTTTCAGTTTATAGATTATCCAAAAAGTGGCGAGGTGTCAATATTTGTCATAAATTTTACCTCTCATTTTGTGTTCCAGCTCTCAGGGGGTCGGGGCCGCCTAGCGCCTCAAGACGGCTCGTATATCCGATGGCAGTTGTCCCAGCTAAAATTTCCTTCGCCCCCATATTTCCCCGTCCCTGGGCCAGTCTAATCCGGGTAATGTCATTACGATTTGTCGGCATCATAGGGAATCGAACCGAAGGAACAAACCGAGTATTTCTTTATCATATGCGCCCCATCATTCTGATCTATCTATAAAAAAACGGGTCAACCTACGGGTCTTGACAACAACTACGATTAAAATTCATGCTGTATTTCAACTTAATAGAAAGCTGAATGATCCCGAGTCCGGGCACCACTTATTCAGAAAAACCAGCCTGCGGGCTGGTTTTTTGCTTTTGGGAAACAGAGTGAGATTCTCTACGAAGGGACTATTGTGCCTCCCCTTCCCCATGATGTGGGCTCATATCCTGATAGCGTGACGGCCAGATATCTTCAGGCTGCTTTCCCAATGCACCAGCAATTAATCTCTCACCTTTCGGCCAATGTCTTATCAATGCGTTAACGAGTGTTGAAGACGCTAATCCAGATGCTCTTGATACCGCCGCCAGAGTTGTGCCTCGCTTTCTTAACCCGGCGATGATATCAGCCGGGTGCCAGTCCTTATCAATCATCGCCATGATCCTTATTCTGTAGCCCTACATTAAACATCACTTGTTCAGAGATTCTAAACAACCACGATGTTAAGTAATGCTAAACACTAAGTCAATCTATGATCATTGATGGTGTAATGAATGCTGCCTGCTCGTCTCAAAACCGCCCGACTACGGGCAGATCTCACTCAGGAAAAATTGGGAGTTCTTGCTGGCATCGAGGAAGAAACTGCACGTTCCCGCGTGTCTCAGTATGAAGGTGGGATACATCGTCCAACATTTGAAATGATGTGCGCATTTGCAAAGGTGCTTAATGTGCCGGAATGCTACTTTTACACCGTTAACGATGATTTTGCTGACATGATTCTGGAGCTTTATCTTAAACATCAGCGCCATTCCTGATGAATGCAAATAAGTCCCCCTCTCTATTGTTCAGGAAGTCTAAGCAACCCTCATGTAAAGTAGTGCTAAACATGCTATCAATATTCTTATTGATGGTGCCATTATGCTGCCCATTCGCCTTAAAACTGCTCGCCTACGAGCCAATCTCACTCAGGAAAAGCTAGGCGTACTGGCGGGTATTGAAGAAGCCACTGCACGATCACGCATATCCCAATATGAAAGCGGTATACATCGCCCAACATTTGAGATGATATGCGCATTTGCTAAGGTGCTTAATGTGCCGGAGTGTTATTTTTATACGGTTGATGATGATTTTGCTGAGGTTGTACTGAAAACACATAATCAATGGTCAAATAACCTTTAATATATTTAAAAATAGAAATCATAGTATGCACAGATGATATATTTGGAGGGAAAACATGGGGCTTTATGTTCACTCACTTAATAATATCCCTAAAAGTGAAAACAGAGATTATCTAATATATTTGCTCGATTACGGATGGCATGAACCATTAGCAAAAGCTATAAATGAGAATTTTGATAAGATGGCAAGCATAGCTGCAAAAAATAGGGCTATTGTGATAAAAGGAACCGAACTTGCTCATTTTGAAAATGAAGTGTTTTCATGGCATCAGATAAATAATGAAAAAGGAGATAACATTCTCCCAGCTATTTTAATAACCAATGCTCACCCATCCTATTTCAAGGAAAACAATTACGGATATAACAAGAACAAGGGATTATATAAAGAATCCAATTCAGGTGGCCTTAAACTAGTATTAATTCCTATAAAAAAGTTTTGCACAAACACGACTGAAGTTATATCTCTCATTGGAAGAGTATTTTCAGATATTGAGTCAGAAAAAGATCTTTCTGACTTTGCAATAGCAAAAGAAATAAAAAAAGGAGTTGGTTCTGCGATCGTAGATTCAATAATACTAGAACCTAATATATCTGGCATTGGGTTTAGTTTTAAAAAATTAATAACATATTTTCTAGAAAGATAATTATTAATGAATAAAAAAACATAAACAAAAAATTCAAGTAATTATAATAAATTAGAAAATATATTTATTCAAAAATAATAAATTCAAGATAAGGCATTATAGTATGAAAATTAACAAGAGCATTTCTGCACTTTATATTTTTTTACAAGATGCAGAAAAAAACCATAAGATATTTGATGAGTTTGATATTCTAAAAGCTACAGGCTGGAAGCCAGCAACATTTAAAACTTATTATGGAAAAGGTCAACTTTCTGAATTTATCAGTGAAAGCGGGAATAGTTCATTTGAGTCTTCAAATACACTAAGTATTTCTCTGATAGAGTTTGCCAAACAATTATCTCAGAGTAAACATATAATAGCTTTAGGACATAACTGCAAATCAAAGTTAGCAAAGGCGTTATTGAAAAAGTCAAGAGATAATATGATATTAGCATTAGAGTTATATAACAGACCATCATTAGAAAATAAAATGGATGCGTTTGTTATGTGTTTTTGTACAGCATGGGAGCAATTTCTCAAAGCAAAAATAATTGAGAAGGATGGCGAAAAAACAATCTTTAAACAAACCAACAAAAAAGGAATTAAAGAAACAATTTCTTTAAGAGAATGTTTGGACAGGATTTATCCTGTCGAATCAAAAGTCAGAAAGAACATTGAGCAAATAGCTTACTTCAGGGATCAAGCTGTTCATTTGTTAATGCCAGAAGTTCAAGGTATTATATCAAGAATATTTCAGTCAGGTGTTTTGAATTTTACCTCTCATTTTGAAGAATTTACTGAGATATCATTTTTAAAAAACTCCCATGTGGGGATGATTTCATTAGTTGGAGAATTTAAATCCCCTCCAGTTGCAATGATGAAATCAACATATGGAAATATTGCTGATGACATACTTAACTTAACATCATCTTTATATAATGTTATGGAAAATAATGATGATATTGAATTCGCAATTCCCCTAAATGTAAAACTTGTCTTCGTGAAAGACTCAGAGGATGGGAATTCCATCATTCTTGCTAAAGCAGAAGAAGGTATGGAAGGGCTAAAGAAAGCACTTGTTATAAAACAAGCTGTTGATCGCTCTCAAACGCATCCATTTCTGCAAAAAAATGCTATAAAAGAAATCAATGATAGATTGCATTCCAGATATAGTGAAGATAAGTTGTCAAAATGTCTTACTTCGAAAAATAGAGAAGGTAAGTATGTAATAAATAGAAATTGTTTCGATTCGGTTATATGCAAAAATTCATGGAAAAATAGTAATAATAAATATCATCATAAAAATGAAAATCCAGAATATCACTACTACTCCATTGATTTAATAGAAATATTTATACAAAAGATCATGGAGCATGAAGGATATCTGGTGAAAGCAAAGGAATCATATAATAGAAGAAAATAAAAAAACATTAAGATAAATATCAAAAGTGTGCTGGGGAATATTTTTTCTGTGAGTCAAACTAGTCGATGTAACGCTATCCTCAAACAAAGATGGCGTTAATCTATGAGGGGCAGGCCAATAGCTTTTAATCTATATCTTCTAATAGATCATTATGCTGTTACGGTATATCACATAAATTATTTCTGTGTTTTCACATTAGTTATATATACCTTAGAGTAATTATTCTACAATTAATTTTTATTTTACAAATCAGGAATAAACCCTTCCTCCCGCAGAACCTTAATCACCCCACGAATCAAATACGAGTTAGAAAACTTCGCCGTATAGGAGCGAGCGCCTTCTTCCACTGGTTGGAGCAGTCCCCGGTCAATCAATTTACCTAGCTGATAAGTCACCTGCGCCGGTTTCAGGTCAGGTAAAGCGGTGCGTAGATCACTCGCTTTTATCGTCCCTAGCTCAACGGCGCGTTTCAGAACTTTAGATTCCAACGGGTTTATTAGCCCTCTTTCAGATGAAAAGTCGATCGCCGGATACAGTATTTTTGTACTCAAAAAAGCATGGTTTGTCAGTTGGTCGACTTTCTTCAGCTCAGATGAAATTCCCGAAAGTACATATAAACACCACTCTTCTAAGCCCTGCTCTGTTCCCTTATCCGCTAGCGACAGCATGGCGTAATAACGCTCACGATCATTACAGAATACCGCTGTCGGATTAAGAACCCGGCCACCTACCTGAACATTAAAACCATACTTGATCAATAACGCATAGGTCAGCAGTCTAACCGTTCTGCCATTACCATTGCCAAATGGGTGTATCCAACCAAAACGGTGATGCACCAGTGCAATCTTCATCAGATCATATTTTGGTTTATCAGCACGGTTAATAAAGGCGGTCAGTTCTGACATATAGTCAGGAACGTGGATATGATCCGGCGGTAAATGGTCAGACTGAGCGATGCTGACGTTATGTTGTCGATAGGCACCGGGCGTTTTATCACCTTCCTGTTGCAACCCGACAACCGCCAGACTATGTAGCTCGCGGATAAAATATTCCGTTATCTCATCACCATTATTTAGATGCTCGTCGATGAATTCCATCGCAGCTTCAATATTGTTGATTTCTTTGAGCTGATCCGTCGAACTTTGGGTTCCTTCGACTTTGCTTTCCACATAGTCGGCAAGCGTGGTGTGGTTTCCCTCAATCCTCGCAGAACCCAGACTCTCCAGCATGTGGAAAACGGCTTTCAACTGCGCAAACAGAATAGGGTGAACATCCGTTTCCAGTCTCAGATGCCGGAGTAACTCCAGTTCCGTCAGCGCATCAACTAAAGGGGAGTCAAAACTGGGGTTCAGAAGCGAGAGTTCAAAGTGATTAAATTGAGCCATGATATGTGGTTATCTCAAATCGAGCATGAGAACATCTCAAAATAATAGCAAAAATACCAATATAATCCATAGATTATAAATCACACCATCTATGATTATCTCAAAAATCACAAATCCAACATATCAAATCTACGTTTAAACGATGTTCAATATGGAGAGAAACAGGCCGTTGCCTGGGTCAATAGCCCACTAAAAAAACCATTCTTTTTTTAATGATTCACGGGCACGAGATCAGTTTCAACTTGATAAACTCCCCACCAAATCCCCCAACGTCACCATCAGCATCATCGGATCTATCGGCGAAGGCTCAAACCCCACACGTATATAAAACTCCCGCGCTTCATCAGATAGCGCATGAACCAACATCCCGCGAATGCCGATAGTATCCGCCACCTGAATCACCCGTAGCCCGGCATCACGTACCAGCGCTCGGCCAACGCCCTGCCCATGCAATGATTTATCTACTGCCAGACGTCCCAGCACTACCACCGGGATCGGATCGGGCATATTGCGGCGAAAACGTCCGGGTGCTGCATTCGTTGCTACGGCGCTGGAAGCCAATGAATAATACGCCAGCACTTTTGAACCATCGCAACTGACGAAAGTTCGCGATGCGCCAGTGACCTGATTTTTCATCGCCCGTAGTTTTAGCCAGTTATCCATAGACTCCACGCCGCAACAGAATGAGGAAAGTACATGTTCGGCGTGGAGTGGCTCAGGGGCGGAGATCATTTTTTCTGTTCCCACGGTGCAGGCGTCTGCATGGTTTTGCGCAGCGCGGCATTCGGCGAAGGAGCCTGATCCAAGCGCGCAAGGAATTCCTGATAAGCGTCAGGATCCGCCATGATGATGCGCTGATCGATCAACGCTTCCTCTGCGGCAGCGCGAGCAGCCTCAAGAACAAAATCAGTGCGATTTTTCCCTCTGGCCTTCGCTGCACGATCAATCAGATCGCGTTCGGCGGGTTTGATGCGTAAATTCAATGTTTCGCGTTTCACAGAAACGTTGTTCGTCGCTGACATGATGTTGTCCTCCGGCCTACATTCTGGACATTAATCATACAGTAGCCGTAACGCTAATGTCATTACGATTTATCGGCATTATGGGGGCGACAAAAACCATTTCCTATTATGTAGTCAATACAAACTTGTATACCGAAAGTTGGGTCTGGTTGGACTTTTTACGGTGCTTAATCCGACCTTATGCTGTTTTTTCACTCAATCACATAGTGTATTATCGGTATTAAGGCTATATTGTATATATTCGATATGTAATTAAGCTGTTAAAAGGAGTCAGATCATGATTACACGAGAAAAAGGCTCTGATTTTGAAGTTATTGCAGTCCCCGCGGACAATATCTCATACTTTAAAACGGAAGATGGGCATGGTGATATCACCATCTCAGTACCAGACGTCCATGATGACAAGGAAAATCAGGCAGAACTGTACTATGTACTGAAACGCCCAGCCTCCATTGATGATGCTGCTTTTAAGGTAGCACTCGAAGCAGCTTTTCGGGCAGTAACTGGCCTGATTCACACCCCCTCAACCGGACTGGTATGGCGTTATACAGTAGAAGCTCCGATTGGGAACGAGCGAAAGAACACTGGCATAACAAACACAGAACGGCTGGAGAAACTTAAAAATACTATCCTGGATGACAGTGAGTGGCTGCCAGCCCAAGAGGTTTCACGCCGTGCTGGAGCCGGCGGCGGAGTGAAAAATCCCAGCGGATTACCCAATCGCTGGAAACGGGCAGGGAAGATTTTTGCTATAACATCGGAAGGCAAAGACCTGTATCCGGCCTATGCTCTGGATATTGGTGGGCAACCGCTGCCACAGTTAAAGAAAATCATCCAAGTGTTCGGTGAAACAAAAACGCCATGGGCGCTCGCCGTCTGGTTTGGCTCCCCCAATAGCTGGCTGGGTAATAAAAAACCCAAAGACCTCCTGATATCAGCACCGGAGCAAGTGCTGGAAGCCGCATTAAGGGCGAAGGAAGGGCCTGTACATGGCTAAGAAAATTAAAACTCCTAGTAAAAACGATCACCTTTTAGCCAATCCGATAACATGGACAAAGGGAAAAATGATCGAGCGCATCCACTCAACGCAGTTTGGTGCGACAGAATTTAACCCAGGAAAAGGGAAAAGCAGGTTCAGCCCCATCAATAACAGTGAGGGAAAAAACATTCCGACATTGTATGGTGGAGAAAGTCTGTCGGTCGCATTGATGGAGACAGTGTTGCATGACCTCCCCACGCCCTGCGAAGGCGCACCGGTTGAACTTTCTGCTCTGGACCCACTTACCCGCAGCCAGATATCCCCCAAAGAGGATATTCAGCTTGTTGACCTCACCCCCCGCTTCATGAAGAAACATGGCATCACACAAGCCGATTTACTGGGGTCTTCTGCAGATAACTATCCCGAGACACGCAAATGGGCTGAAAAAATTCATGCGGATAATCCCGAGGCACAGGGGATCCAGTGGTCTTCCAAACAGCATGGCGATAAGGCTGTTATGTTGTTTGGGGATCGCATCAATACTAACGATCTTGACGTTACGATTGATTCCGAACCGGCATCAACGTCAATAGCGGTAAATAACGACCTGGAAATTCTGGCCGATGAAATGGCGTTGGTTCTGATCCCCAAGGATTTGGCGTAGATAAAACAAGACTATCGGTTAGTCATTTCATTAAAAACCTAATGCTGTAGACGTAATAGAACCGAAAAAATTGACTGGGTTTATGTCCGAAGAGCAATCCCCGCAGTTTAATATGCAAGCAAAAAAACGGGTCAACCTATGGGTCTTGACAACAGGTGAGGTTAAAATTCATGCTACATTTCAACTTAATAGAAAGCTGAATGATTCCGAGTCTGGCACCAAAATTTAGTTTCAGGACGTCCCTATACGTCCGGGAACATAGAAAAATCAGCAAGTTGATAAAAATCTGGAGTGCCTCAAGGTGCTACCAGATTTTTTTGTATCCGTAGTTTTTGGGGGCTGAATTGGGGCCTGTCGGTTCGATAAACTACGGAACCCCACCATGCCTCTGACTGATACCGCCATCCGCAACGCCAAACCGCTCGATAAACCTTACAAACTCAGCGACGCGCAAGTTTATACCTGCTGATTAAACCCAACGGTTCCAAGCTCTGGCATCTCAAATACCGCTTCGGCGGCAAGGAGAAGACGCTGGCGTTTGGCGCTTACCCGACTGTCTCGCTTGCCAGTGCCCGTAAACTGCGTGAAGAAGCCCGGACTATTCTCAGCGCCGGGGACGACCCCGGTGTAAAGAAACAGCAAGACAAACAGGCGAGAAAAAATGGCAATACCGTTGAAGCCGTCGCCCGTCAGTGGGTAGCAGAGAAAAAGGGTTGTCTGGAAACGGCTGCACGGATATGTACTCCCTCCGGTTTTAGTCCCACCGCCATGATGGATACGTTGCTAATGATCCGGCATCAATGCCAGACTATGTCCAACGCAGTAAATGCATGTTGACAACCTTCTATTCCCCCCGAATGAGACGCAAACATGGCCCGACCTAAAATTCCGCGAACTATCTGTGGTCAGCCGGCAGATAGTTGTTTTAAGCCCAACAGAATCCCGATGACAGAACTTGAACGCGTCACGATGGAGCCTGACGAATTTGAGGCGATGAGATTAGTGGATCTGGAAGGTATGCAACAGATTGAAGCTGCGGCGGCAATGCATGTATCTCGTCAGACACTGGCCAATCTGGTCAAATCCGCTCGCGCCAAAGTGACCGACTGCTTAGTGAATGGCAAAGCACTCATCATGACAAACGCCTTGGAATAGTTATTGGATTATGCCAATAACGATGTTATATATGGCATATGCCATATATGCATTCATGAAGCGCTGCGTTAATGGGCATAACTTGAATGCTTTTCCCTTAAGGAGCTTAGGATGATTATTGCCATCCCCGTAATCGGCGAACGTATTTCTTCACATTTCACGAAAACCGAGTGGATTGATTTTTACGACGGTCAATCCATGTTCGTTGCTCGTTGCGTCAATCCAGCCAAGACCCAGGACACCTGTGCCGGCAAAAGTGATCTTTTGGCATTACTTATCGCTCGGAACACCGAACACGTCATCGTGCGGAATATCGGCCAGAACATGCTGGAGAAATTGTTGGCCGCCGGGATCAAGGTATTCCAGGCGACAACCAATGATATGAAAACCATTCTTTGGCAACTGGCACAAGGGCATTCAGAATTCCTGCCGTTGACTGACGCAATACAAGGACGCCCATCCGTTAATCATCAGCAATGTCAGCAGCATAATGAACATCACCACTGTCATCATGCCGCCGGATCTGAAACCGCACATGTCCCCTGCTGCCAGAAGAGCGGAGAGCCGTCAGGGAAAAACCGCTGTTGCCATCAACACCATGGGCACTGAGCCCTTTGGCGTTAAAACCGTCAACCTGGCAGCGGAGGCAGCTGCCAGGCCAGCGCCATCCGGATGCCCTTTATTTTCGTGCGACGAATTCAGTGACATCCGCCATCCCTGTATGAAGTATTCCCTCTTTTATTTCCCGTTCATGGGTACATGCATGTAGAACATGCATAGGAGAAAAACTGTCGGTGAGTTCGTTTAATGCCACCAGCATGTCTACGTCCCCCGGCCCCCCCGTACCATAGCGCAGTTGATTGGGCGAATAGGCCTGATAAATCAGCCACCCTCCCGGATTAAGCCCCGCGAAAATCTGATGATGAATGTTTGCTCTGAGCGTCGAGGGCAGATGGCAAAAAATCATAATGATCAGATCATAGGTTCCATTGAGCTGATACGTCGCCAGGTCACAGACCTGCGTAGTGATTTTCACGCTCCGCGACGCCGCCAACTGGCTCGCCTTAGCCAACCCCACCGCCGAGCCATCCACAGCATGGACATCGTGCCCCAGTTCGGCCAGATAGGTGGCATTACGTCCCTCCCCCTCTCCCAAACTTAAGACACGCAGCCGGTTTGGCGGCAAAAATCGTGAAGCCTGTTCAACCAAAAACGCATTAGGTTGCAGGCCATAGACATATTCAGTGTTACGGTAACGTTCATCCCACTTGTTCACACGCAATCCCTCTATAATCCAGCCCTCTCAGAAAACCGATAGTATCAGCCGGCTTCATTGAGCAACACCGCAATCCCCCACTATCCCCGTCATGCGTCAAATGACAGGTCGCTAGCGGCGTTCGTTCACCCGAATACCTGACCGTAATAAGCTCATCGGGGCTCACTGTTCGGCCGTTTGCCGGCAACTCGAATGCTTTAGGATAGACAAGCACCCGCTACTGCTTCGAGTAGTCGGCATGACCTTTACATCATCACGATAAGGATATTCAAATGGTTGTATTACGGCGTTTTTTCGCCATCTTAAGTTTTCTTCTCTCTCTATCTGCGTTCCCTTCTGCCGCATCATCCCTTACAGCGGATTTATCCTACGTCGCCAACCAACTGACGCTCAATTTTGACGGCGGCGCATCTGGCGGCGGCGAAGACATCGTTAGCTATAGCTGGAATTTCGGCGATGGTGGTACCGCTAGTGGAACGCGCGTCGCACACACCTATGCGTCATCCGGAAACTACAACGTGACGTTAACTGTCACCGACAGTACCGGTAACAATGCAACACAAACTGCCACGGTATCCGCCGGCGAAGTACGTACCGGCTTCGAAGACGGGATCATGTCGCCGATGACCGTTTGCACGACCCAGGGCGCCAATTTTGTTGCCCCGGCGCAGGTCTATGATGAAGGGCTCAATACCGTCGGCGCAGGTGGAGAAACCGCCATCAAAGTGAAATGGTTTCAGTCCGCTTACAATGGCACCCGCATGACCAAAGGGGCCGAAATGTGCTCACCGATCAATATCTACAAGGAAGCCTGGATCGGTTTCATGTTCTATCTCCCCGCCAACGGCTATCCCACGGATAAAGAAGCCGGGATGTTCCAGATTTTTGAAGCCGGTGGTTGTAGTTCCTGGGCTGGAATGCTGACCATCGTCAACAATAGTCTGCGTATTGCGCATCGCGGCGCCTGCGGCAGCGCCACGCAAAAAACCATTGTTGCCGATCTCACACGCGATGCCTGGATCCCGGTAGTGGTACATCTGGTGGCCTCACACCAGTCAGAGGGGCAGCTTCAGATCTGGGTGGGTGACGCCGCGCAAAATGCCCCGACTTACAGCGTTACTGGTATCAATCTGGGCTTTGGCGACTGGAACGACGACGAACTTGCCAGCGGTAGCCAGCTTTACTTCAAATTTGGTCAGTACGACTACGACACATCAAACTACACTGACGGAGAAACTCGCACATCGTACTACGACAATGTGCACATCATCGCTACCGCCGCCGACAATGGCTGGAGCGCCGTTCATCCCACCGCCAGCAGTTTCGCCTATTCCGGTACGGCCTATGCGGCCAGCACCCAGCCGGTCGTCACCCGTACTGCCGAATACGCTTTCGATGGTTCCGCCGATACCAAATGGCAGGGCAGCGGCCAGAGCGGCTGGCTGCAATACCGCTATGCCGATCATGCGGCCACGGCGATCACCCACTACACGCTGACCAGCGCCAGTTCCGCCGCCGCCCGAGATCCGCTCGACTGGGCATTGCTGGGCTCCGACGACGGCAAAACCTGGATCACACTGGATACACGCAGCGGTCAGACTTTTTCAAGCCGCTCCATGGCACGTTCATTCTCCATTACCTCGCCTGGCAGCTACGTTTATTACCGTCTGCGGGTCGACGCTAACCATGGTGATACCGCCGCCACCCACCTGGGAGAATTGACACTCACGCCTTGATTGACGAGAGGACGCAACACCCCAAACGCAAAGCGGGCCTATGACAGGCCCGCTGATTTTTCACCCTCACTCACGGCGCCGCCGTAATCAGGCAGGCGATATCAGTGTGATTAGGGGTGCTTCGCTTTCATCCATTCCGGCTTCTGGAACGCGGTAAAAATGGTGTCTTTTCTGTCGAAGAATGCGGCGAACTCATCAGACTCCACCGCCGCCTTCAGCGCTTTGGCGAAAGGTTTCCCGGCGTCTTCCTCACGCACCACCAGCATATTTTTCAGGTCTTCCGGCAGCACGTCCAGTTGAATGGCGTCGGACAGTTTCAGCCCGGAAGCAATGGCGAAATTGGCGTTAATCAGCGCACCGGTGACGCCGCCCATTGCGCGCGGTAGCTGTGCCGCCTCCAGCGGTTTAAAAACCAACCCTTTCGGGTTTTCGCCAATGTCTTTCAGCGACGCTTTAGTGGGAGAAATCCCCGGGCTCAGCGTGATCAGGCCATACTTCTGCAAAAACTCCAGCGAACGCGCCAGGTTGGAAGGGTCATTCGGCAGAATCACCACATCACCGGCTTTCAGGTCGCCCAGCGATTTCACCTTGTTGGAATAGAACCCCATACTGGCGGTCGGGACAGTAATGATTTCCGATAACTTCAGCCCTTTATCAGCGCTGAAACGGTCAAGATAACGTCGGTTCTGGAACAGATTCGCGTCGATACTCTTGTTGACCAACGCCATGTTCGGTTGGATGTAATCGCTGAACTCCTTGACGCGGACATCATACCCTTGCTTCGCCAGAATCGGCTTGATCGCCTGCGTGACCATATCGCCATACGGCCCCGGCGACACGCCGATCAGGATGTTCTTTTGCTCGTCCGCATGTGCCTGCGCGACCAGCAAAAACAGGAAAAAACAGCCTTGCATAATCTTTTTGAACAGCATTGTGCGCTCTCTTATTGTGGTACCGATTTGTGGTACCGATGTTGTGCCAGCCCGACCGACAACCACCGCCGTCGGCCTTCCATGAATAACATTTTTTTCTCCGCATAAAATCAGCAATGGAAACATCAATCCATCAGTAAAAAGACAAACCAGCATTCGCGATTTTAGAACAGTGAAATCCAGAAGCACGGCTACTGCATCACAGCGCCGCCGCACTGAATTCCCGCTCGCATCGCCCGTGAAGCGTGCCGACTCATTAACACCGATGGTGATTGACACAAAACATCGCCTTAAAACCAAAAGCGCATAACAAAATCTGTTTTTGTTATTTGAAATATGCGACGGATTTTTACGCCCCCTACGTTTAAGCCATAAAGCAGCCACCCGACACGATTCGGAACAAACCCGGTACGTACTTTTTCCGTCGCAGAGTAAATTTCAATCAATCAATCCGGATAGGGCGGCACAAGGTGAAACAGCTATTCATGAAACGGCGGAGCATTGAGCGTTGAGCGAACGTGATCCGGATGCGGAACTGGTTGCGGCGGTCGGCCGGGGAGAACCGGCGGCGACAAGCCAACTGGTCGCACGCAAGCTGCCGCGTCTGCTGGCGCTGGCGCTACGTCTGCTGGGCGATCGCATGGCGGCGGAAGATGTGGCCCAAGAGGCATTCATGCGCGTCTGGAAGCAGGCGCCGCACTGGCGCGAAGGCGAGGCGCGTTTCGATACCTGGCTGCATCGCGTCGCGCTCAACCTGTGCTATGACCGGCTGCGCGCCCGCCGTGAAGAGCCGCTGGCGGATGAGCTCGAGGAGACAGAACCCGCCGATCGCCCTGACATACGGTTTGATGCCCAGGTGCGCCATGCGAATGTCCAGACGGCGCTGGCGGCACTGCCCGCACGCCAACGAGAGGCGCTGGTGCTTAATTACTATCAGGAATTGTCAAACATCGACGCCGCAGCGCTGATGGGGATCACGGTCGATGCGTTTGAAAGCCTGCTTGCCCGGGCGCGTCGCAACCTGCGCGCTCAATTGTCCGAAGGGGATGGGGGTAAATCATGACACCAGAAAGATTTCGCAGCATCGTCGACGCCTATGGCGCGGATGCGCGCCGCTGGCCTGCGGCCGAACGCGAGGCGGCTCAGGCATGGGCGGACACGCATCCCGACACGGCTGCCGCGCTGTTGACCCACGCGGCACAGCTTGACGCATGGCTGACGACGAACCGCATCACGCCGCCACAGGACAGGCTAATCGCCCGCATCATCGCCTCGGCGCCGGTTCGGAAGGCACGGTTATCAGGTCATTCGGGCCTCTGGTGGACCGGCACGTTGGCCTGCGCCGGTCTGGCGGGCGGGTTGACCGGCGCCTTCGTCGTCTCGTTTTTCCTGCTGGCTAACGTGCCGACATATCCACACCTCCCGGCGCATTTGGTCACGGCGTTTAGCGCCGCGCCGTCAGATATGGAAGGAGACGCCGAATGAATTTCCGTTCATGGCCGGTTCTGTTGGTTGCGTCGCTGGCGCTGAATGTATTTCTACTGGGTGGTATCGCCGGCGCCGCCTGGCAGTGGCACGCCGCGCGCGAAGCGTCGACGACAGGCTCGACGCCTCAGTCACACTCGTTACGCTTTGCCGCCGCCCCGTTATCGACGGAACGGCAAAAAGCATTTACCGATGGTCTCAATGCCGCACGCCGCAATGCACGCGAAGCGGTTCAACAGGGGCGCGACGCCCGACGCGACGTGTTGCGTCTGCTGGCGGCGCCGCAATGGGATCGCGCGGCGTTGGATACGGCGCTGCAACGCACCCGTGACGCCGATCTGGCACTGCGCACGCGCGTTGAACAGAGCGTAGTGGATTTCGCCGCCGGCCTGACGCCGGATGAGCGGGCTCAATTCGCGCAATCTCTGGCGGTATACAGCGAATGGTGGCAACCCCCACCGTCGCCAGCCGTCAACGCGGGGCCAAAGCCCGCCCAATAGCAACACGAACACGATCGATAACAGCACGATCAATAACAACACGATCCAATAACAACATGGGCCAACGCGGCCCAGCAAAAGGAGAGCTGATATGGCAACCCCCTCCGCCCCAACGATGAACGCCGCGCCGCCATCCGCAAAGGTCGCGGCAACATCGCAATCCGGGCTCGCCGCTATCGCCTTAAACCGTTTCGGTCTGGGCGCTCGTCCCAACGATACGCCGCCCACCAACCCGAAAGGCTGGCTGCGCGCCCAGTTCGCCGCATACCAGCCGCGGCCCGACATCTGGGCCGCACAGCCGGATTCCGGCGCGATTGCCACGCTGCTGGATCAAAAAACGCAAACAGGCCATGGAGGGGGCGGCAAGCAACAGCGACCCGGTGCAACGGGAAAAAGACGCACGTCGCGCCGCGATGGACGCGGTGAATATGACGTCCCGCGATCTTTACCAACAGGCGGTGAATGCGCGGGTTATGAGCGCACTGACCACGCCGACGCCGTTTATCGAACGGCTGGTGCACTTCTGGTCGAATCACTTTGCCATCTCCGTCGACAAAGGCGAGGCGGAACCCTACGCCGGCGCGTTTGAAACCGAGGCGATCCGTCCGTTTGTGCTCGGCCGTTTTGAAGACATGCTCCTCGCGGTCGAGCGCCATCCCGCCATGCAGCTGTTTCTCGATCAGGTCAACTCTATCGGCCCCAACAGCCCCGCAGCGCTGCGCGCAAAACAACGTAACGCGCCGCGCAATCCGGGGCTGAACGAAAATCTGGCGCGAGAAATCATGGAATTGCATACGTTGGGGGTACGCAGCGGCTATACCCAGGCGGATGTGACAGAATTTGCCCGCGCCATGACAGGGTGGAGCGTGATGGTGAAACCGCCCGCCAAACCCGGCGACAATCCGCCCGCCGGCGCATTCGTGTTCCGCCCGCCCCAGCATGAACCCGGCGATCGCACCATCATGGGGCGCCACTATGCGCAGACGGGCGAAGATCAGGCGCAGGCGGTCATGCACGATTTGGCGCAATCCTCAGCCACCGCCAGGCACATCGCCACCAAGCTGGCGCGCCACTTCATCGCCGATACCCCTCCGCCGGAAGCCGTCGAAGCGCTGGCCCAGGCGTTCACCCGCAGCCGCGGCGATTTACCGACGGTCTACGATGCGCTTATCGCGTCGGAAGCGGCCTGGCGGCACACCGCCGCCAAATTCAAAACACCGTGGGAATGGGCGATCTCGTCGCTACGCGGGCTGGGCATACAAGACCCGGTCGCGGAAACCGGCAATCAACCGATGGCGGCGTTGTTCATAAAACTCGGCCAGCCGGTGTGGCGCCCCGGCTCCCCCGCCGGCTATGACGACATCGCGGCCAGTTGGGCGGCGCCCGACGCGCTGATGCGCCGGGTTGAATTCGCACAGCGCGTCGCCGCTCGCATCGGCGATCGGCTGGATGCGCGCCAGCTTGCGCAGAAACTGCTGCCCGGCGTGCTGAACCCCGCGACCGGGCAGGCCGTTTCCCGTGCGGAAAGCGCGCCGATGGCACTGGCGTTACTGCTGGTCTCCCCCGATTTCCAACGGAGATAAACGATGATTACCCGACGTGGTTTTATTCAACTTGCCGCCGCAGGCGCGGCAATGCTCATCGCGCCGAGGATCGTCTTCGCGCGCGCCGCCACCGACAGCCGTTTCATTTTTATCATTCAGCGCGGCGCCGCCGACGGGCTGAACATCGTCATTCCCTATGCCGATCCCGGTTATACCGCGCTGCGCGGCGAACTGGCGATAGATACCGCCACGGCGATAAAACTCGACGGTACATTCGCGCTGCACCCGTCGCTCAGTCAGATCGGCAACCTGTATGCACAACGCGAAGCGCTGTTCATACACGCTATCGCCTCGCCCTATCGCGACCGTTCGCATTTCGACGGCCAGAATGTGCTGGAAACCGGCGGCTCCGCGCCGTTTCAAATTCGGGACGGCTGGCTCAACCGGCTGGTCGGCATGATACACGGCGCCACCCCCACGCCGCATGAAAACGCCATTGCTTTCGCCCCGACGATACCGCTGGCGCTGCGCGGCACAACGGACATCGCTTCCTACGCCCCGTCGGGGTTGCCCCGCGCGCCGGAGGATTTGCTGATGCGCGTATCGCAGCTCTACGCGGAAGATGCGCAGTTGCATGCGTTGTGGGAATCGGCGCTGGCGACCCGCGGTCTGGTGGGTAACAGCGAACCGCGTCAGGATCCGGCCAGCATCGGTAAAATGGCGGCGAATATTTTGTCCCGCGCCGACGGGCCGCGCATCGCCATGCTGGAAACCAGCGGCTGGGATACGCACAGCGCCCAGACGCCCCGGCTGGCTTCGCAACTCAAAGCGCTGGATATGTTGATCGCCGCCCTACGCGACGGACTCGGCCCGGTATGGAACAACACGGTGATACTGGTCGCCACCGAGTTCGGCCGCACCGTCGCGACCAATGGCACCGACGGCACCGATCACGGCACCGCCTCGGCGGCAATGGTCATCGGCGGCGCGGTCTCGGGCGGACGGATCATGGCTGACTGGCCGGGACTACGACCGGGCGATCTGTACGAATCGCGCGATCTGAAACCCACCGCCTCGCTGGACGCACTGATCGCCGGCCTCGCCAGCGAAAGTTTTCACCTCGATCCTGGGCGCATCACCCGAACCTTATTCGCCCGCTCGCCCGGTATCACGCCGATGACGGGATTGCTGCGTTCGTCGTAGCGCCGCCGGGCATTCGGATCCCAACGATGCCGGGATGAATCACGGCGCGGGGCAGCATGATCCTCCTCACGCCGGTCGTCACCTTCCTCACCCCAAATGGGTATGGCCGGTTCTGCCCTCTTCCGTCAGTTCCAGTGCCGACAACCCCTGCAAAATGCCGCAGCCATCCACCGACTGGGCAACCTGACAACGCTGACTGATGTGCAACAGTTGCGACTTGAGTTGTTGCAGTTCTGCAATACGCGCTTCGACATGCCCAATATGTTCATTGAGCAAGGTATTCACCCCTTCGCAACTGGCGGCGGGTTGCTCCGCCAGCGCAATCAGCGCGCGGATCTCTTCGTGGTTCATATCCAGCGATCGACAATTGCGAATAAAACGCAGCCGATCGACATGAAACTGGTGGTAATGCCGATAGTTGCCTTCGGTACGTTCAGGCGCCGGCAACAGCCCTTTTTTCTCATAAAAACGGATGGTTTCCGGCGTGGTATTGGTCACGCCGGCCAGTTCACCGATCTTCATAAATACCCCTTGACCCTATAGTTACTACAGGGTTTTTACTACAGCAAAACCCGGAACAGGAATCAACCATGTCACATGAACATCCCCGCTACACCTTATTCAAGCACGACTCCGCGCACCGTGCCGGAAAAGGTGCGCTGCAGCCGATATCGCGCGTATCCGGCACGCATCCGGATCGCCATGAACATGAACATCATCGGCTCGACACCGGGCACGGGTTGCCCGGTACGGACGGCTGCCACTGCCACGGCACCGACCCTGCGCATGGCGATCAGTCTTGCTGTGCCGCGCCCACTGACCCCTTGTCGCCGTTAAACGGCGGCGAGCGCCAGGGCGATCAGCAGCGCACGCCGATACGGATTATGCAGATGGACTGCCCGACGGAAGAGGCGATGATCCGCAAGAAACTCGCCACCCTGAACGCCGTGCAATCGCTGGAGTTCAATCTGATGCAGCGCGTACTGACCGTCACCCACCGGCACGATGCGCTGGACAGTATTCTGGCCGCGATTCGCTCGCTGGGTTTTGAGCCGGAAATCAACCTCGTCGGCCGTGCGGCAGAACACGCTCAGCCGAAAAAGGCCTGGTGGCCGCTGGGTCTCGCCATCGCAGCCGCAGGCATGGCCGAAGTCGCAGAGTGGATGGGGTGGCCGTGGTGGACAGCGGCCCTATTGGCCATTATCGCCGTCGCCGCCAGTGGGCTGACCACCTACCGCAAAGGCTGGATGGCGATACGCAACGGCAACCTGAACATCAATGCGTTGATGAGTGTAGCAGTCACCGGCGCATTGTTGCTGCAACAATGGCCGGAGGCCGCCATGGTGATGGTGTTGTTCACTATCGCCGAACTGATTGAAGCCCGCTCGCTGGATCGGGCCAGAAACGCCATCGCCGGCCTGATGGCGCTGACGCCGGAAACCGCTACAGTGCAACTGCCGAACGGCGACTGGCAGGATGTGGACGCGAAAACCCTCCAGCCGGGCCGTATCGTGCGCGTCAAACCCGGCGAGCGTATCGCGCTGGACGGCGAGATTGTACGCGGCAGTTCGGCGGTGAATCAGGCGCCGATCACCGGCGAAAGCCTGCCGGTGGACAAAACCGTCGGCGATAGCGTGTTTGCCGGCACCATCAACGAAAGCGGCTCGTTTGAATACCGGGTGACGGCCGCCGCCGCCAATACCACGCTGGCGCGTATTATCCATGCCGTTGAAGAGGCGCAGGGCGCCAAAGCGCCGACGCAACGCTTCGTCGACCGCTTCGCCAAAATTTATACCCCGGCGGTATTTCTGGTGGCGCTGTTGGTCGCGCTCATTCCGCCGTTGTTCATCGGCGGCTGGCTGGATTGGGCATACCGTGCGCTGGTGCTGTTGGTGATCGCCTGCCCCTGCGCGCTGGTGATCTCTACGCCGGTGACTATCGTCAGCGGGCTGGCTGCCGCCGCACGCCGCGGCATCCTGATCAAGGGCGGCGCGTTTCTGGAAAAAGGACATGCGCTGTCCTGGCTGGCGCTGGACAAAACCGGCACGCTGACGCTCGGTAAACCGACGCAGACCGGCTTTATCAACTGCGGCGAGCTGGAT